>NZ_CP127385.1:1586329-1892659 GCF_030378205.1 Bradyrhizobium sp. NP1 | reverse complement strand
CCGCCCCATAGTCCGCAATCACAGTGTGCGGCTCGAGCGCGTAATGGAAGATCGAGGGGAAGCTGAAACGGTCCTCGTGAACGAGGGCGGCCGACGCTTCCGCCGCGGCAACGTCGCCGACCTCGCTCACGAAGCGGTGGAAGATGTTGCTGTTCTCGACGGGCTTCGCCTGCCCCTTGAAGTAATAGTCGGCGATGATGTCGTGACGCTCATGCACGAGCGGCGCGTCGGCAGCGAGCGCCGCGCCGGCGTCGCAGACCGGCGGCAACCCGTCATAGTCGACCTGCACGAGCTCGGCTGCGTCTTCGGCGATCTCGTGGCTCTCCGCGATCACCAGCGCCACCGGCTCCCCGACATAGCGCACGCGGTCGATTGCCAGCACCGGGCGGTCCTTCAGCAACAGTCCCCAGTTCCCGAGCGAGGCGACATCGGCGCCGGTCAGGACGTCGACGACGCCGGCCTGCTCGCGCGCGGCGGCAGCATCGATCGAGACGATGCGCGCATGCACCATCGGCGAGCGCACGGCGAAGGCGTGCAGCATGCCCGGAAGCTCGATGTCGGTGACGAAGGTGGCCCGTCCGGTGACTTTCTCGACCAGGTCGGCGCGCGGATTACTCGTATGCACGGCGATTTTCGTTTCTTCCCGAACTGCACCGGGCGCGCGGATCTCAGGCCTTTCCGCGGGCACCCGGCCAAACTGTCGTTATCGTTAGTATGACAGCAGATTGCTTGTGTGCAAGCGATTTATTTGCCCCCGAACGATGCGGTATCCGCGCACTGGCGCAGTCGCGGAAAAGCGGCTATGGAGCGGCGGCGGTGGAAGCTGGCGAGAATCGGCGCCATATAGGATGATGCCGCCCGGCGCCCGCGCATGCCGCGGCACCGGGCAGAAGGGCTGGAACGATTTGGCGATGTTGAAGGTAAACAGGATACGTGCGCTGCCGTCGGCGGAGCAGACCAGCGACGACTACGTGCTTGACGACCAGCCCGGCTACCTGCTGCGCATCGCGCGGCGCCGCCATACCATCATCTTCGCCAAGCACATGATCGAGGGGCTGACGGCGCCGCAATTCTCGACGCTGGCGAAGCTGCGCGAGGTCGGCGCCTGCTCGCAGAACTATCTCGGCCGGCTGATCTATTTCGACTCGGCGACCATGAAGGGCGTGGTGGACCGCCTGCTGGCGCGCGGCTTGATCGCGATCGCGCTCGATCCCTCCGACAAGCGCCGCCGCGCCATCATGCTGACCAAGAAGGGGCAGCAGGTGATCGAAAAGGCGATCGTCGCCGTGCGCAAGTCATCGAGCGAGCATTTCGCGGCGCTGACCGAGAGCGAGCGGCGCACGCTGGTCAAGCTCTTGAAGAAGATCATCTGACTTTCGTTATGATGGACCGGCCGGGCCCACCATCGCGATCCGGCCGGCGCAACGACGGCGCGCCTTACTGAGGGTGCAGCGGAAACGACCAGGGGCTGGCCTCTTCCGCGGTCCGCCCGCGGGGATCCCAGTCCTGCACCGTGGACCAGACATGCTCGCCTGAGCGCTGCGCCTGGTCGCGCAGCGCCGCGATGTCGAGCCCGGGAATTGCGCCGTTTTCCATGCAGACATTGCCGTTGACGATCACGGTGTCGACGTCGTCGCCGACGCCGCAATCGACCAGGCTCTTGATGGGGTCGCGGACCGGGCCGTAACGCAGCGAGTTCTTGCCGGAGAAATCCACGATCACGATATCGGCGAGCGCTCCGGGCGCGAGCCGCCCGAGGTCGCTCCGTCCGAGCGAACGCGCGCCGCCGAGCGTCGCCGCCTCGAACACCTCGCCGGCCGGCGCCTTGTAGTAGTCGTGGCCCATGATCTTGCCCATCAGGGAAGCGGTGCGCATGTTCATCATCATGTCGCGCGGATAGGTGTCGCTGCCGATCGAGATGTTGACGCCGGCGTCGCGATAGCGCTTCCAGTTGTCGAGCGTGCGCGCCCGGCGGGCGATGTTGATCGGGCAGTGCGAGATCGAGCAGTGGTGGCTGCCCATCAAATCCAGATCGCGCGCGCCGGAATAGTTGAGATTGGCGTTGTCGGCGACCAGGTTGCCGTGACCGATGTTCAGGGTGGTGCGCAGCATGCCGACCTCGTTCAACAGCTCGATCGGCGTCATCATGTGCTCGCGCACGATGTCGTGGAATTCGAGCACGCTGTAGGCGGCATGGGTCGCCATCGGCACGTTGAGGCGATCCGCCTGGCGCAGCGTCTGCCGCAGCAATTCGACGCTGGAGGTCTCGACCTCGCGCGGCACCAGGATGCCGCGGATGCGGTCGTCCTGCTCGCCATTGTGGCGCTCGATGAATTCGACCGCGGTCTTGAGGCCGCGCAAGCCACCCTCGTCGTCACGAATCCGCTTCAGCCGTCCCTTCTCGTCGCCGACCCAGCGGCCGCAATCATAGCCCGGCCCGAGATAGGCGCGGGTGCCGAACCGCTCGATCTGCGTCTTCAGCGCCATCTGCACGCTGATCTGGCTGCCGAATTCGACGAAGGTCGTGACGCCGTTGCGCAAGAGTTCGGCAACCGTGAATATCGCGTTGAGCTCGAGCGCGGCGTCGAGCTCGGCGTCACCCGGCTTCAGATAGCGCGGATCGCCGGATACCGTCTTGCCTTCCTTGGGCACGCTGATCTCGAGGAACGGCTGGCCGAAATAGAGCGGGCGGCCGCTGTCGGTGATCAGGCGGTGCGAGGCGCGGTGACCGGAATGCACGTGGGTGTCGATGAACCCGGGACAGACCAGCTTGGCGCCGGCGTCGATGGTCTTGTCGACCCGGCCGTCAAACGTCTTGCCGACGTGAATGATGTTGCGTCCCTCGTAGACGACGACGCCGTCGCGCAGCAAGGTATGGCGCTGGCCGTCGTTGGCGACGATCCACTGGGCTTTTATCATTGTTCGCATCGGACGCTTCCTTCAGGTCGGCGGTTTGCGGAAAAAGAGACGATGGCTAGCGCTGCATGCCCCAGCGCTGCACGGTGCGGCGCTCGATGAGGCGGAAGACAAAGGCTTCGACGAACAGGCCGATCAGGATCACGGCCAGAAGGCCGGCAAAGACGCGGCTGGTGTCGAGCTCGGAGCGCGCCTCGAAAATGTACCAGCCGAGGCCGCCGGCGCGCGAGGAGACGCCGAACACCAGCTCGGCCGCGATCAGCGTGCGCCAGGCAAACGCCCAGCCGATCTTCATGCCGGCAAGGATCGAGGGGAACGCCGCCGGGATCAGGATCAGCACGACGTAGCGCACGCCGTGCAGGCCATAGTTGCGGCCGCTCATGCGCTGCACCTCCGGCACGCTGCGGAAGCCGGTCAGCGTGTTCAGGGCCACCGCCCACAGCACCGAATGCACGATCACGAATACCAGCGACGGCGTGCCGAGCCCGAACCAGACCAGCGCCAGCGGCAGCAGCGCGATCGCCGGCACCGGATTGAACATCGAGGTCAGCGTCGCCAGGAGATCCGAGCCGATCCGCGTCGAGACGGCGAGCGTGGTGAAGACGGCGGCCAGTGCGAGGCCCGCGCCATAGCCAAGCAGCAGCGAGCGCAGCGAGGTGGCGATCCGGTCCGGCAGCACGCCGCTCATCGTGTCCTTCGCAAAGGTGACCAGGGTATCGCTCAGCGTCGGCAGGATCAGCGGGTTCTGCACCCAGCGGGCATACAATTCCCAGATCAGCGCGAGCGCGAGCAGGATCGCGGCGCGGCGAAAGCCGTCGCTTGCGACGAGGCGCTGCAGCCAGCTCAGCGGCTGGGCGATCTCGCCGATCTCCGAGGCATCGAGGACCTCGAACACCATGTCGGGCCTGGTGGCAATGGGGGCTCGTTCGGTCATCCCGGCAATACTCCGCCCGCGCGTGTGGCCCTCTGGCCGAACAGCAGCTCATGGATCCGCCGCGACAGCGCGCCGAACGGCTCGCTGCCGACATCCTCCGCGCCGAACGCGCTCGCATCCAGTTCCGCGCGGACCTGGCCGGGATGCGGCGACAGCACGAGGATGCGCGAGCCGACGATGATCGCCTCGTCGATCGAATGGGTCACGAACAGCATGGTGAAGCGCGACTGTTCCCAGAGCTGCAGCAACTCGGCCTGCATCTCGCGGCGCGTCAGCGCATCGAGGGCCGCGAACGGCTCGTCCATCAGCAGGATTTCCGGCTCCAGCGCCATGGCGCGCGCCAGCGCCACGCGCATCTTCATGCCGCCCGACAGCATGTGCGGATAGACGTCGCGGAACTTGCCGAGCTTGACCCGCTCCAGCATCGCGCTTGCGCGCTCTTGGGCTTCACGGCGGCCGAACTTGCCCGTGACCTTCATCGGGAACACGACATTCTGCATCACCGTCTTCCAGGGCATCAGCTGCTCGAATTCCTGGAACACCATCATGCGGTCGGGCCCTGGCGCCTGGATCAGGCGGTCGCGCATCACGATGCGGCCGCTGATCGGCGTCATGAAGCCGCCGACGGCCTTGAGCAGCGTCGACTTGCCGCAGCCGGAGGGCCCGAGGATGACATAGCGCTCGCCCTCCTCGACCGAGAACGACACGCGATGCGTCGCCGTCACCACGTGCTGCTGGGTGCGGTACTGCAAGCTCACGCCTTCGACCGCGAGCAGCCTGCGCGCGTCCGAGGTGGGAGGAAGTTTCAAAGCGGCCTGGGTCATCAGCTTCCCGGACGGTTCGCGATCAGCGGCGTGAAGATCTCCTTCCAGTCGCTGGCACGCGACTTCAGCGTTCCCGTGTCCGCCATGAAGTTCGCGAACTTCATGACGTTCTGCGGCGTCGTGGTGAAGACGTTCTCGGGGTCGCGGATCATGGCCTCGACGAGCTCCGGCTTGAGCGTGGAATTGTCCGCCTTGATGTACAGCTCGGCGGCGCGGCGGGGATCGCCCTTGATGATGCTGGTCGCCTCCTCCATCGCATCGAGGATCGCGCGCGCGGTCTTCGGATTGCGGTCGATGAAGGCCTTCGAGGTCCAGGCGACACTGTAGGTCGCCGGCCCCCCGAGCACGCCGTATGAGCCGAGCACCCGGTGCAGCCCCGCGGCTTCCTCCTGCTGGTAGTACGGCGCAGCCGTGAAGTGCGCGGTGATCTCGGTCTTGCCGGACTGCAGCGCGGCAAAGGCGTCGGCATGCGGCATCGCGACCGTGAGCCGGTCAAGCCTGGTCGCCTGGTCCTTGCCCAACGCATCGGCCGCCAGCATGCGCAGGATGATGGCCTGCATCGAGACCCGCGACACCAGCGCGATCCGGTCGGTGTCCTTGAAGTCGGCAACGCTCTTGATCGCGGGATCGCGGGTCATCAGCACCGCCGGCATCGAGCTCAGCGCCGACAGCCCGACATAGGCGCCCCTGCTCTTGTCCCACAACACGAGCAGCGCGGTGAGCCCGCCATTGGCGACGTCGAGATTGTTGGAGAGCAAGGCCTCGTTCATGCCGGGGCCGTCGCTGAACCGGTTCCAGGTCACGGTGACCTTGCCCAGCCCGGCCTGCTCGGCGTGCTTCTGCACGAGCTGAAGCTCATCCATGATGGCCATCGCGAGATGCGAGATGCCGTACTGCCGGGCAAGCCGGACCTCACTCACCTCCGCGCGGGCGAGACCCGGCACCATGACGCCCGCCAGCAAAAGCAGAACCGCAGGCGTTCTGCGACCAGCAGCGTTGCAGAAGGATGTCCAGGCACGCACGCAGCTATCGACCAGTCCCATCGCACTCCTCCTCGTCAACCAGCGTCATCCAATTCATCAGTATACTGACGAATAAGTCAGCATACTGATCAGGCAAAAGCTTATCATTCAAAATACCCCGTTCAAGCCTTTTCGGAAATTTGCGCTGCCCGGAAATGCGTCGCGGCGCACAAGGAACGATCAGACGCTGGTGGTGTTCCGGACCACCACGCTAGAACCAGCTCAACGCGGAACGCCCCTTGTCGTTGTTTTCTTCCACCAATCGCAACAGCAGTGAAAGAAACAGCTTCCGCTCGTCCCGATTGAGCGGACCCATGAGCTGGCCATGCGCCTCCTCGATCGCGTCCTGCATGCCGAGCAGAAGCGTCTTGCCCTGGCTGGTCAGGAAGGCCTGCTTGGTGCGCCGATCATCGGGATGAACCTCGCGGCGCACGATGCGACGCGCCTCCAGCCGCGACAGCACGTTGGAGGTGGTGGTGCGGTCGAGCCCGATCTCCGCCGCCAGCGCCGCCTGGTCGATGCCCGGCTGGCTGTTGAGCACCTGCATGATGCTGGACTGCACCGGCGTCGTGCCGAAGCGTCCGCAGGTCTGAAAATAGATCGACACGAAAATCTGGTGCAGCCGCCGGACCAGGAATCCGGGACGGCGCACCATGATGTCGGGCCGCTTGCGACCCGGTCCACTCGCTTCACCGCGACTCATCGAATACCCCATCGAGTGCGGGAATAATGCTCCCACTTCAGGTGCGCTGTCGAGGACTGCAGGCAAGGCCATCACCATGGGCGCATCATTGAAAGAGGTGGATCAGCCCGATGCTGATCAGGAGCAGCAGAATCAGCGACAGCGCCACCGCCGCGGTCACGCGTCCTCCGACATGCCTGAGCTCGCCGAGATCGACGCCCAGCCCGAGCGCAGCCATCGAGATGACGGTGAGGAACGTGCTGAGCTTCGTGAGCGGCGCGATCCATCCATCGGGAACCAGTTGGAATGACCGGAGCATGGCCAGAGCGACAAAGCCCAGGATGAACCAGGGCACGAAGCCGAACAGGCCAAAGCCGTTAGCCCTTGCCTGCTCGGGCGCGTCGTCGCGCAGCAGCCTTGTGCCGAACAGCGACAGGCCAAGCACGATCGGTCCGAGCAGCAGCACGCGGGTCATCTTCACGAGCGTTCCGATCTGCGCGCTCACGATCCCGGCGGGAACGGTCGCCGCGAGCACCTGGGGAACGGCGTAGACGGTCAGCCCCGCCAGAATTCCATATTGATTGTCGGAAAGATGCAGCAACGGGATCAGCAGCGGCAGCCCGAGCACGATCGCGACGCCGAGGATCGCCGTGAACGAGATCGAACAGGCGATTTCATCGGCATCGGCGCCGACGACCGGCGCGACGGCCGCAATCGCCGAATTGCCGCAGATCGAGTTGCCGCACGCGATCAGGATCGAGAGGCGGTTCGACAGGCCGAGCATGCGGCTGAGACCGAAGCTGAGCACGAGGCTCGCGATCACGGTGCCGACGATCGCGGCGAGCAGCAACGGCCCCGAGGCCGCGATCGCGGCAGCGCTGATCGAGACGCCGAGCAGCACGACGGCGACTTCCAGCAGGACTTTTCCGCTGAATGCGATTCCTGCCTGCGCTCGCACGGGATTCCAGACAGAACGAAGGGCGATGCCGAGCAAAATTGCAAAAACCAGCGGCTCGATATAGGGATGAGCCGTGAAGCGCTGCTCCACGCGCTCAATCGAAAAAGAGATGATGGCAATCAGCCCGCAGAGAACAACACCCGGCAATACGACGCGCAGCCGGTCCGCGGAGGCCGCCGCCCTTGCCGTGATGAATGATCCTGCACCGCGTCGCACAAATCCCCCCTGCTCCGGGGATGTATGGGCCGGCCCGGCCCGACCGGGAACTACATTTTCGGTCTGGCGCCATAGAGTGCGGTTATGGCGCTGAACCTTCACCTCTTGCGCCTGTTCGCGACCGTGGTGCGCACCGGCAGCTTTTCGCGCGCCGCGGAAGCCTTGCGGATCAGCCAGCCGGCGGTCTCGAAGGGCGTGCGGGATTTCGAATTGCAGGTCGGCTGCCGCCTGCTGGATCGGACATCGCGAGGGGTCGTGCCGACGCGCGAGGGCAAGGCGCTGGTGCGGCACGCCGAGAGCCTGTTTGCCGCCGAGCGCGCCGCCGAGGACGAGCTGCTGGCGTTGCGCAGCCTCGACAGCGGCTCGCTCCGGATCGGCGCGAGCACCACGATCGCGACCTACATGGTCGCCGACTATCTCGGCCTGTTTCATCGCCAGTTTCCGGGCATCGAACTGCACCTCGTCATCGCCAACACCCGCGGCGTCGCCGACCTGATGCTGGCGCACGAGATCGACATCGCGCTTGTCGAAGGGCCGGTCGAAGACAAGGAGTTGCGCTGCGAAGCCTGGCGCACCGACGTGATGGGCCTCATTGTCGGCGCCCAGCACCGATGGGCTTCGGCCCGATCGATCGACGGTGTCGCGCTGAAGGAGGAGACCCTGATCGTGCGCGAGCCCGGATCGGGATCGCGCGAGGTGGTCGCGCAGGCGCTAATCGACGCCGGCATCGAACCGAAGACGCTGGAGATCGGCAGCACCGAAGCGATCAAGCAGGCGGTTGCCGCCGGCCTCGGGGTTTCGATCGTGTCGACGGCGACCGTCGGCGATCAGCTCAAGCTCGGCCGTCTGAAATCCGTGGCGATCCGCGATCTCGCGATCGAGCGCACGCTGTGGCAATTGAAGGTGCCGGACCGGATCGACAGTCCGGCCGCGCGCGCGTTCGAAAAGATCATCCGGCAATGACGGCGTTCTGCCGGACGGGTTGCGCAAGGGCGGGC
This sequence comes from Bradyrhizobium sp. NP1, assembly GCF_030378205.1. NCBI lineage: Bacteria > Pseudomonadati > Pseudomonadota > Alphaproteobacteria > Hyphomicrobiales > Nitrobacteraceae > Bradyrhizobium > Bradyrhizobium sp. NP1. Next base: position 1,884,109 of record NZ_CP127385.1, on the reverse strand, counting down.
TCACGCAGTTCCCGCCCCAGCGTTTCCGGAAGCATCGCGAGTGCAACGAGAATGAACAGATAGGCCGTGACCGTGAAGATACCGATCGCCATGCCGAGGCCCATGGCCTGGCCGAGATAGCCGATGGTCGCGGGAAACAGCGCACCGATGGCGCGCCCGGCATTGTAGGAGAAACCCTGGTTGGTCGCCCTGATGTTGGTCGGAAACAGCTCGGTCAGGTAGGCGCCCATCGGCGCGAAGAGCCCATTGGCAAAGAAGCCGAGCGGAAAGCCCAGCAACAGCATCACCGAGTCCGTGATCGGAGCCAGCATGTAGACCACGACCACGAGGCCCGCGCACAACGCCATCAGCAGGAACGTGCGCTTGCGGCCGATCGTGTCGGCAAGCCAGGCGCAGGCGATGAAGCCGCAGAACGCGCCTATGATGACGAAGGCCAGATAGCCGGACGAGCCGAGCACGGTCAGCTTCTTCTCGGTCCGCAGGAAGGTCGGCAGCCAGGTGTTGACGGTGTAGTAGCCGCCTTGCGCGCCCGTCGTCAGCAGCGAGGTCAGCACGGTGAGGCGGATGTTCTCGCGCGAAAAGATCTGCAATAGCTTCGCAGGCGCGCCGTCCTTGTCGGCGGCCCGCGACTTCTCGAAGATTTCGGGCTCATCGACGAAGCGGCGGATGTAGACGACGAGCAGCGCCGGCAATAGTCCGGTCCAGAACAGCACGCGCCAGGCGATCTCCTGCGGCAGAAGCGAGAACACAATCGCAAAGACCAGGGTCGCACCACCCCAGCCGACCGCCCAGCCGCTCTGCACCACGCCGACCGCCCGGCCGCGATATTTCGACTGAATGACCTCGCCGATCAGCACCGCGCCGGCGGCCCATTCGCCGCCGAAACCGAGGCCCTGGAGCGCGCGCACGACAAAGAACTGCCCGAACGTGTTGCAGAAGCCCGCCAGGAACGTGAAGAACGCAAACCACAGAATGGTGATCTGCAGCACCCTCACCCGTCCGTATTTGTCGGCCAGCGTTCCGGCGAACCAGCCGCCGACCGCGGACAACAGCAGCGCCGATGTCGCCAGCACGCCTGCTTGCGGCAACGTGAAATTCAGGGTGGCGAGCAGCGTCGGGATGACGAGCGCGTAGAGATTGACGTCAAAGGAGTCCAGCGCCCAGCCGCCGAAGCATGCGTAAAGCGTTCGCCGCTCGTTGTGCTTCAGGTCCCCCAGAAATGTAGCCACGTTGCTCTCCCCCGATTGATCTCTTGCTTGTTTGATGCCGCGCCCCGGATCCATTTCGGCCGGGACCTCGGCTGGCCCGGATTTTCCGGCCTGGTTTCAGCCCTCGCTGCGCCGACCCCTCATCCGGCTCCGGTGAAGGCAATGGGCTGATCAATGAACACTTCATACTTCTGGGATTTGGGCTTGCTCTTGTCTTCCTCGTAGACGTAGCGGATCGAGCTTTGCCCCAGCAGAGCGCGAGGCAGGATCATCGCGCGGATAAACCGGCTCGGCCGATGCATGTCCGCCTGCGCGAACACGCTGTCGGGACCGGTTTCGAACCATGCGCCGCCGGGCCCGTACGACGTCGAGCGGCCGTGCGTGTCGATGCGGATTGCGCCTTCGATCATGCAGCGAATTCCCGGACCTTGATGCCGGTGCGTGAGCGCCGTTCCGCCGGGCGGGAACGCGACGCTGTCGCCGCGAAACAGCAGGTCGCCTGCCGGGATCGTATCCAGAATTGCGGACAGCTTGGTTCGGGTGACGACGTCGACGGCATCCGGTTGCGCCGCCTCTCCGTGCGAGAGCTCCCAGCGCCAGACCGCGGCACCTTCCGCACCCGCGGTGCAGGTGACGTCGCTCTCGCCGAACCACGCCGCGCCGCTCTGCAACGTGCGCCCGTCGATCGCCATCGAACCGTGCACGATGAAGAGCATGCGCGTGCCGGCGGGAAGATCGGCAACCGCGGCGCCGCGGTAGATATCCTCGAACAGGCCAAGACGTGGTGGCACGATGCTCCTCCGTTTGCGTCGATTTGAGCGCGGCGCTTCCTTGTTGTCGTAACGAGACTTGTCCCGATCTTGCGCCGTTTGGCTTTACCCACGCGTCCGCCGACTTACCAATCCGTCCGATTTTTCCGGCTGGATCGGACGGGCGGCTTCTGGCTATGGTCGGCGTGCCGGGAGGGCGAGGCATGCTCAAACAGGAAATCCGGGCGTTCCAGGGCCGCTTCGGGCGCGCGGTTCTGTTTGACACCAACACGCCGGTCGTCGAACACGCGCACTCGCAATGCCATGTGCTGATCAAATGCGGCGGGGCCGACGGCCACTACTATGTCTGCGACGAGCGCGCACCGTTTCGCGACGACACGATCGTGCTGGTCAATCCCTGGATGCCGCATCGCAACCCGCGGCGCGCCGGCGGTCCGGCGAGCCGCGTGCTGGCGCTCTACGTGGAGACGGTCTGGCTGTCCGAGCGCTCGGCGGACGTGACCTCCGGGCGGCTGAAGCCTTTCGCAAGGCCGTCGGCCCCCATCTCCACCCTGATCCGCTCGCTTGCCGACCATCTTGCCGCGACGATGATCTCGGGCGACAGCTCCGAGGTCCGCCTCGAGGAAATTCTCTATGACCTGATCGACCAGACGCTTTCCAGCTACGCGACCGGCAAGGCGCGAAGCGACCTTCCCCGCTCCACGACCACGCTCGACTACCGTATCCGCCGCGCGATCGCGCATATGCGCGATCACATCTCGAAGGAAGTCGAGATGTCCGACCTGGCGCAGATTGCGGGCCTGTCGCGCTCCCGCTTCTTCGAGCTGTTCCGTTCCTGTACCGGCGTATCGCCGCGCCTCTACATGGACGCGCTTTGCATCGATGTCGCGGCACGAACGCTCGCGAGCACCACGCATCCGCTGACGGAGATCGCAAGACGTCTCGGGTTCTCGGCCCCCGGACACTTTTCCCGGTTCTTCCAGCAGCACACCAGCGTCAGTCCCAGCGACTATCGCAAGGCAGCGGCCGCCTTGCGGCAAAACGGCGGGATTCCGATCCTCGATGCCACCAGGAACGAAGCCCCCTACTGACGCATGCTTTTGCCACAGCATCGTCAGCTTCGCGATCGGTTCGAGGCAGAGCTGACGTTTCCGAGGTGGTTATTGCCGCTGGGCCACGCGCAGCCTGCGGTTGGCCGGTGACGGCAATGCCGTCGCCACCTTGAGGTCGTACCAGAACTTGGAATCGCGCGCCGACTGGATCTTCAGCCAGTGATAGTCGGTGGTTTGCCAGGGCCGTACCGCTTCGGTCAAATTGTCCAACACCAGATCGCCTCTTGTCGTCGAGACGAGCAGCACAAGATGGCCGACTTCCGATGCGGTCCTGACCACGGCCAGTCTCAGGGCTTTGGCCGGCAGCCCGCTACGGATAAGCTCGTGACGCTTGGTGACGGCGTAATCGTTGCAGTCTCCCGCGCTTGGCGCAATCGTCCAGCGATCCCCGAGATTTGCGCCGTAGTGCTTGGCAAGGGGAACGATGGCGGCATTGACGGCATGATTGACGCGGCCGAGCAGCTCCAGGTTCTCCCTGGTGAGATGGATACTGTCGTCCTCGCTGGGATCCGACTTGCACTCGGCCGGATAGCGAAGGCAAAAACGAACGTGCTGAAACGGCGCGAGGCTCGGCGAAGCTTCGACGAGCACGGCTCGAACGGGGAGATCGTTGGACGGACGATCTCGCGCGAGCGCTATGCCCGCGAGCGGCCCGGCAGCGACAACCAAAGTCAGCGACGCAACGACACAGCAACGTTTTCTATGCACGCTGAACGCTCTCTTTTCAGACCAGGATTTCTTCAGATCGGAATTCACGGGAGAGGCCGGTCATCGGCGGCGCTCCTTGCCGACTCCGATGCAGGTTGTGATACCGTCCGTTTCGTGGGCCGCAACGCTGCAGGGCCGTGGCGCGACCGTCACCGTCGACACGCCATCAGGTCCCGCTATCGCCAGTCCGACCGTCGATAGTCCGGCCTGCTCGTCTGCGATGCCGTGAAGAGTTTCCGGCGCGGTCGAACGTTCGGACGCTTGATCTGCCTTGCTCAAGGCTTCCGGCGAGATGCCGCCGGCCTGCCCTAATCCCACACCTGCACTACCGATCTCGCCTGTGGTGGTCGTGGCCTGTGGAATTCCGGGCGTGTTGCTGCGGTTTTCCGGCGCGCTGATCCCGACGGCGTTCAACCTGGGATTGCCGGCGCCCGCCGATCCGTTGCCCTGAGGATTGCTCGACCCGGGGCTGCCGCCCCCTACCTGCCCGGCGGGAGGGCCCCCGCCGACGGATCCCGCCGGTGCTCCACCGCCTACGCCAGCGCTGCCGGTGCCCGCCGCCCCCACCCCGGCCCCGAGGCCACCGCCGCCACGGCCTCCGGCGAGCGCAAGTCCCATCGGCAGGGCCGATAGCAGCAACGCGAATGTCAAGATCCTCGGATTGCGGATGACCATGACGCATTCCTTTCCGATTTGACGCGGGAGGATTACTGCGCAGACACCGATTGACACGCGAGTGAATGCCGAACGCGGAGTCCAGCAGAAAGGTTCCCTGCTTACTGAGGAGGCCGAAATGTTCTGCGACTTGCTCCCATCCACTATGTAGGGGCCCACCGGCCCCGGGGCGCGTTGATTTTTGTCAAGCGACGTTGTGGCTTGAGTGGATGCAAGAAACGGACCTGGGCCGGCGTCATCCGCAATGGCCGATCGATCAACTTTGCTCCTGTTCTCGTGACGGCGGACGCGTTGCGCGCAATGCAGCTTTCTCTTTGCCGGTGCAGGAGAATTTCCTGCGCCGGCGCGGATTGATGCGATCGTTATCTGCCGGGACGATCGGGTATTCCGACACAGGTTGTTGACCCGTCAGTTCCGTGCGCCGCTATTCCACAAGGCACGGCCTTGACCGTCACCGTGGAGATTCCATCCGGACCAGAAATGTTCAGCCCTGGCCCCACGCTGGAATGCAGCAGCGGGCCGCTCGAATAGGGGGCGGATCGGCCGGCAGCGACGTATACGACAATATAACCGCCTGGAATCGCTTCGCTTGCACCGGAGATCACATTGGCGGCGGAGCCCTGTCGCGCCGTTACCGTGTCCGACGGCCGAGCGGCAGCGCGAGCGGATGACGGGATCGTCAATAGCGGCAGCAATGCTGCCATGGCGGCGAGCAAAGCCGTTGCCGATCTGCGACCGGCGGTTGCACGGGACGACATGTTGCACCTTTCTTCGGCATTGGGCGATCACTGATGAAGGCGACTTTATGGACGCCATGCGAGGGCCTGAATGCCCGTGGTGATCGTCTCCATGCTCCGGCGTCTCGATATCCATCGTGACGCCCTCGTTCTGCCGGGAATTCCAGACGATGAATGCGCCGGCCGTGCCGTCGACGCCCAAGCCCAAAGCTCGCTCGGCCAAACGATCTCAGTAAAACGGGTGGACCGATCCGGTCGCCGACATGAAACGCCCGGCCGGAAACAGGTGTCTGGCGCTCCCGGTGTTGCCGGATGGAATGGCTTCGAGACGTAAAAGCGCTGCACCTCAGCCGTGATACGCAAACAGCTCGATCGGATCGTTGAAGCCCCGCACCGGATATTCGCCGACGCGTTCGAGATCGAAATCGCTTTCGACGAGGTCGGCGAAGTCGCGGGACAGCAGCACCGTTCTTCCCAATTGTTTGGTGAGTGTTTCGAGACGCGAAGCCATGTTGACCGCAGGACCGATGACCGTGAAGTCGAGCCGGGTGCGCGACCCGATATTGCCGTACATGACGTCTCCGACGTGGACGCCGATGCCATAATTCAGCGGTGCACGACCGGTTTCGCTGTTCTTTTCGTTCAGGGCGACCATGGCCTGACGGGCTTCGGCCACGGCATGCAACAGATTCGCGCAGGCCGACGGCTGGCTGAGCGGAAAAATGGCGAGCAGACCGTCGCCGATGAATTTCAGTATTTCCCCGCCATGTCGCGCGATCGGCTCCGACATCGCGTCGAAATAGCCGTTCAGAAGATCAATGACGTCATCGCGCGGCCAGTTGTCGGAGATCCGGGTGAAATCGCGCAGATCGCAGATCATGATGGCGGCGCGTACCGTCGCCCCGCTTCCGCGCCTGGTGGCGCCGGCCAGAATGAGCTCGCCGGCATGCGACCCGACATAGGTTTCGAGCAGCGTTCGCGCCAGCCGGTTCTTGATACGGATTTCGCTGACCAGCGCCAGAGCCGGCATCAGTTTCAACAGGCTGGCGATATGAGCGTCGTCGAAACCTCCGGGCCGATCGGTTGCAAAGGTCGCGATATGCCGCTTGCCGAGCGTATGATGCATCGGCCACGCCACATAGTCGGTTAGGCCTTTCGCCCGCATCTCGTCATAGATGGCGTGCTGGCGGCCCAGCGAAGGATCGCGTTCGAGATTCTCGCGCACCTCGGTGGCACCGTTATGGATTTCGTTGACGGGGCTGTCGATGTATTCGGATCGCTCCCTGACATCGTAGTCAACTCTCGCAAGCTCGGCCTCGTGCATCCCGTCGGCCCACATGATCCGGGCGCCAAGCCACTGCGGATGGTGGATCAGGAAATGAAGCGACGCCCGCTTGACGGGAATACCCGCCCGCTGGAGCCGGATACACAGCTCGGTGAGAATATTGTCAATGAAGCGCTCATCGCGCGTGTCGTTTGTCAGCCAGTGCACGACGTCGTCGTCAGAATGCGCGGTGACGGGATCGATGTTTGGCGGCGCGTTCATGTCTTGCTCCCGAGTAGTGCCCCGGATCGATGCTACGGGATATGTCGTGTCCCCGCCCCACCGCGTCAATGGAGCCCGCCACAATCTGGTTGCGCGCATCGGGTTGTCGATGGGTTGCCGCGTGTCCGGCGCGAAGGGAATTCAAGGGTTTTCGAGACACACGTTCGTCACTTCATCGAGGAAACCCGCGCAAGTAACGGAGATCCACCCGTAGCTCAGCTCGATGGAGCGCCAGCCTCCGAGGGTGGAGGCCACGCGCGGCGCAGTGCCGGCTCACTCCGGCAGAACGGCGTGCGCCTGGATTTCGATCTTGGCGCGATCCTCCATCAACGCCACCACCTGCACGGCCGCCATGGCCGGGAAATTGCGTCCCATCGTGTCGCGCCAGGCCTGACCGATCGCACTCAAACTGCGCAGGTAGTCCGACTTGTCGACGAGATACCACGTCATCGACGTGACATGCTCCGGGCCGGCGCCGGCCTCCGCCAGAACGGCGACGACGTTCTCGAGCGCCTGCCGTGTCTGGTCGGCAAGATCGTCGCTCTCGAAGACGCAATCGCCGTTCCAGCCGATCTGGCCGGCGACGAAGATATGGCGTCCGCTCGCCGCGACCCCATTCGCATAACCCTTGGGTTTGGCCCAGCCCTCAGGCTGCAGAATGGCTAGCATCGGTGTTCTCCGTGATGAATTGCGAAAGCCCGGCGCGAATGTCGTCCGGCCAGGGAATGGCCTTGTGCGATGATAGCGCAGTGAGGACGACGGTCTGGCGAGCCGACCACAGATCCTCGCCGCGCGCCCGCACCTGGTAGCGAAGTTCGGCGGAGCTGCGGCCCAGGCGCATGACCGCGACGGACCAGTCGAGCCGGTCTCCGTGGAAACCGGGTCGCGCAAATTCGACTTCCAGCCGCACCGTTGGCGTCCCCATCCCGCGCTCGCTGATCAAGCGGGTGAAGGGCGCGCCTGCGGCGGCGAACAATTCTTCGAGCACGCCGGCGAGCATGTCGAGATAGGACGGGAAATAGGCGATACCCGAAGGATCGCAATCCCCGAACCGCAGTGGTCGTGAGGTCTCGAGTGCTGGCATATCCAACCTCAATTGCTGAAGGCCGCGATTCCGGTGATCGCGCGACCAACGATGAGGGCATGGATATCGTGCGTGCCCTCATAGGTGTTGACGACCTCCAGATTGACGAGATGGCGCGCGACGCCGAATTCGTCGGAAATGCCGTTGCCGCCCAGCATGTCACGCGCCGTTCGTGCGATATCGAGCGCCTTGCCGCATGAATTCCGCTTGACGATCGAGGTCAACTCGACCGGCGGATGCCCGTCCTCCTTCATGCGGCCGAGCCGCAGGCAACCTTGAAGGCCGAGCGAGATGTCGGTTGCCATGTCGGCGAGCTTCTTCTGAATGAGCTGGTTGGCCGCGAGCGGACGGCCGAACTGCTTGCGATCGAGCACATATTGGCGCGCGGTTGCGTAGCAGGCCTCCGCTGCGCCGAGCGCGCCCCAGGCAATGCCGAAGCGCGCGGAATTGAGACAGGTGAACGGCCCCTTCAATCCCTTCACGCCCGGCATCAGGTTTTCATCGGGGACGAAGACGTTGTCGAGAACGATCTCGCCCGTAATCGAGGCGCGCAGGCCGACCTTGCCATGGATGGCCGGGGCCGAGAGGCCCTTCCACCCCTTTTCCAGAATGAAGCCGCGGATCACGCCATCCTCGGTCTTGGCCCAGACCAGGAAGACGTCGGCGATCGGGGCATTGCTGATCCAGGTCTTGGCGCCGGTGAGGCTGTAGCCGCCATCGACCTTGCGCGCGCGCGTGATCATCGAGCCCGGGTCGGATCCGTGGTTCGGCTCGGTCAGGCCGAAACAGCCGATCCATTCTCCGCTCGCGAGCCTGGGCAGATATTTGCGCTTCTGCGCGTCGCTGCCGAAAGTCTCGATCGGAACCATCACAAGCGAGGACTGCACGCTCATCATCGAGCGATAACCGGAATCGACGCGTTCGACCTCGCGCGCGATGAGGCCATAGGCGACATAGTTGAGTCCCGCGCCGCCATACTCCGGAGAGATTGTCGGTCCGAGCAAGCCGAGCTCTCCCATCTCACGGAAGATTGCAGGGTCGGTCTGCTCCTGGCGAAACGCCTGCAGCACGCGAGGCGCCAGCTTTTCCTGGCAATAGGCGCGTGCCGTCTCCTGGATCAGCCGCTCCTCCTCGGACAGTTGATCCTCGATCCGGAAGGGATCGGCCCAATCGAAACCTTGCGACGCGGAGTGAGTCCTGTCGGTCATGTGATTTATCCTTCAAACGGCCTTGAACGTTTCCCGGGCGACAATCAATTTCTGGACTTCGGTTGCGCCTTCGTAGATGCGCAACGCGCGAATCTCCCGGTACAGCCTTTCGACCATCTCGCCGGATTTGACGCCTCGCCCGCCGAACATCTGGACGGCACGGTCGATCACTTGTTGGGCCGTCTCGGTGGCCGCCATCTTCGCCATGGCGGCTTGCTTCGTGGTCGGCAGGCCCTGCACGTCGCGGCGCCACGCCGCGCGATAGGTCAGCAACGCCGCGGCGTCGACGCCGGTCGCCATATCGCCGATCGCAGCCTGCGTCAGTTGCAAATCCCCGAGCGTCGCGCCGAACATCTTGCGCTGGCGAGCATGTGCAGTCGCTTCGTCCAGCGCGCGCCGCGCGAAGCCGAGAGATGCAGCGGCGACGGAGGCGCGGAATATGTCAAGCGTGCGCATCGCGAGCTTGAAGCCCTCACCCGGCGCGCCGAGCAGACGATCGGCCGGGAGGCGGCAATTCTCGAATCGCAGCGTCGCCAGCGGATGCGGTGCGATCACGTCGATGCGCTCAGCGATCGAGAAGCCGGGATCGTCGGGATAAACGACAAAGGCCGACAAGCCCCGCGCGCCCGGTGCTTCGCCCGTTCGGGCAAAGACACAGTAGACGTCGGCGATTCCGCCATTCGATATCCAGGTCTTTTCGCCGTCGAGCACGAAAACGTCGCCCTCGCGGCGCGCGGCGCACGTCATCGCCGCGACGTCGGAGCCCGCGTCCCTCTCCGACAAGGCGAAAGCCGCGAGCCACTGTCCCGCGCGCACCTTCGGTAAAACGGTTCGACGGATTCCTGGCGAACCTGCAAGGCCGATGGCCCCGGAGCCGAGCCCCTGCATCGCGAATGCGAAATCGGCGAGACCGTCGTGCCACGCGAGTGTTTCGCGGGCGAGGCAGGCCTTGCGAGAATCAATTGTCGAGGCGTCTCCGTCGGGCGCTGCGACGCAGGCATCGAGCAATCCGGCCTCGCCGAGCGCCGCCGCAATCTTGCGGCACGCATCGTCGACATCGGAATGATCGATCGCAGCCATCGCTCCCGAGGCCGCGAATGCGTCGAGCCGTTCCACGTAAGCGCGATGCCCTTTGCCGAAGAACGGCCAGTCGAGATGCTCGCGCGTCGGACCGCGAAGCGTGGAGGCGCCTGTCATGTTCAGTTCCCCTCGAAAATGGGCTTGCGCCTGGCCGCAAACGCCTCGAACGCGCGGCGGAAATCGCCGGTCGCCATGCAGATGGCCTGGGCCTGCGCCTCGGACTCGATCATCTCGTCGATGCCCATGGCCCATTCCTGGTTCATCATGGTCTTGGTCACGCCATGCGCGAACCAGGGCCCATCCGCGAGTGAACGGGCGACGTCGGCAGCCTTGCCTTCGATGACGTCCGCGGAATGCAAGGCGTTGTAAAATCCCCAGGCCTGGCCCTCCTGCGCCGTCATCGCGCGGCCGGAATACAAGAGTTCGGCAGCACGGCCCTGGCCTATGATGCGCGGCAGGATTCCGCAGGCCCCCATATCCGCCCCGGCAAGGCCGACGCGGGTGAACAGAAACGCGGTCTTGGCCTCAGGCGTCGCATAGCGCAGGTCTGACGCCATCGCGAGAATGGCGCCGGCGCCGGCGCAAATGCCGTCGACCGCGGCAATGATCTGCTGGGGGCATTTGCGCATGGCCTTGACGAGATCGCCGGTCATCCGCGTGAATGCGAGGAGGTCGGGCATCGACATGCGCGTCAGCGGTTCGATGATCTCGAAGACGTCACCGCCGGAGCAGAAATTTCCGCCCTCCCCGGCCAGCACGACCGCACGCACATCCGATGCATAGGCCAGATCGCGAAACAAGTCGCGCAGTTCGGCGTAGCTGTCGAAGGTCAGGGGGTTCTTCTTGTCGGGACGATTGAGGCGGATGGTGGCGACGCGGCCGTCATCGCTCGTCTCCCACAGGAAGTGACGCGCCTTGTAATCCTTGAAAGGGCGCAGGGCGCCGCGCATTGCCGACATTTGTTCGCTCATCCCGCCATTACCTCTCCACCTGCGATCGGCAGCGCCTGTCCGGTGATGGAGCCGGCGCCTTCCGATGCGAGCCACAGCACCGCATCCGCGATTTCCTTTGGATCGATCAGCCGGCCCTGCGGGTTGTTGCGCGCAAGATCCGCGCGCGCCTGGTCGGCCGTGCGACCGGTCTTGGCCACGATATTGGCGATCGCGGCTTGCACGAGCGGCGTATCGGTAAAGCCGGGGCAGATCGCATTGACCGTTATCCCGGTTCGCGCCAGCTCCAGCGCCAATGCCCGCGTGAGCCCGATGACGCCGTGCTTGGCCGCGCAGTAGGCGGAGACATAGGCGTAGCCCTTGAGGCCCGCCGTCGAGGCTATATTGACGATCCGCGCGCCGGCGCCCCGTGCTTTGAGATCGGGCAGGACGGCCTGCGTCACCAGGAACACGCCGGTCAAATCGACATTGATGACACGCGACCAGAGGTCGAGATCCGTCTTGTCGAACGGCGCGCTCGGCGCCTCGCCCGCATTGTTCACGAGAACGTCGACGGGCCCGAACGCCGCGCGGGCTTCTGCCAGGCCGCGCTCGATCGCTTGCGGGCTGGTCACGTCGAAACCGTCTACGGCAAGCGCATTGCCCGTCGGCAAATTGGCTGCGAGCGCGTGCAGCGGCGCACGCCGCCGGCCCGCAAGTGTGACGCGCGCGCCAGCGCCTGCCAGACCGGCCGCGATCGCGGCGCCAATGCCGCTGCCAGCGCCGGTGACGAGGGCGTGCCGCCCCATAAGATTGGCTGAGCCGCTCATGTGCACTCCTACTTGGCAACCGGCTGCGCGAAGCGCGCCAGATTGGTCTCATACTGCAGCTTTGCGGACTGATATTGCTTCGGCCAGGCAACATCGGTCAGGCCGATCTTGGCGGCCTCGTGCAGCGCCCAGGCCGAGTCGGCCAGATGCGGTCGTGCCAAGGCACAAAGGTCGGCACGCCCGGCAGCGATCACGGAATTGGCCTGGTCGGCGTCCGAAATCGCGCCCACGGCGATGGTCGCGATGCCGACCTCGTTGCGGATCTTGTCGGAGAACGGCGTCTGGAACAGGCGACCATAGACAGGTTGCTCCGCCTTCGACACCTGGCCCGACGAACAGTCGATCACGTCTGCACCGGCCTCCTTGAACATGGCCGCGAAGATCGCGGCGTCCTCCGGGGTGTTGCCGCCTTCGACCCAATCGTGACAGGACAGGCGCACCGACATCGGCTTGTCCGCTGGCCAGACCGCGCGCATTCCACGGAAAACCTCGAGCGGATAGCGCGCGCGGGCGGCGTGGTCGCCGCCATATTCGTCGGTTCGCACATTCGTCAGCGGCGACAGGAAGCAGGACATCAGGTAGCCATGCGCGCAGTGGAATTCGATCCAGTCAGCTCCCACGCTCGCCGCACGCAGGGTCGCGGAAACAAAGTCCGCCTTGACGCGATCCATGTCGGCGCGATCCATTTCCTTCGGAACCTGGCTGTGCGGCAGGTAGGGAATGGCGGAGGCCGAGATCAGCGGCCAGTCGTTGCTCTCAAGCGGCTGGTCGATGCCCTCCCAGGCAAGCTTGGTGGCTCCCTTGCGGCCGGCGTGCCCCAATTGGATGCCGGCCTTTGCCGCCGTATTGGCGTGTATGAAATCGACGACCTTCTTCCAGCCGGCAGTCTGCGCCTCGCTCCACAGCCCAAGGCAGCCATGCGTGATGCGGGCGTCCGGCGAGACGCAGGTCATTTCGCCGAATACGAGTCCGGCACCGCCCATGGCCCGGGCGCCGAGGTGAACGAGATGGAAGTCGCCGGGCACACCATCGACCGCAGAATACATTGCCATCGGAGAGACGACGATCCGGTTCGGCAGGGTCACGCCGCGCACGGAAAAGGGGGTGAACATTGGCGGCGCCCCGCGCGTGTCGGGCTGGACGTTCAGGCCCGACTTCTGCGCGAACCAGCGCTCGTAGCCCTCCAGCCACGCCTTGTCGCGAAGGCGCAGGTTCTCGTGGCTGATGCGCTGGGAGCGCGTGAGCATCGAATACATGAACTGCGCGGGCTCGAGCTGATCGGCATAGCGCTCGCCCACCACCTCGAACCATTCCATGGCATTGCGGGCAGCGTTCTGAATGCGGGCGACGTCGACGCGACGGACCTTCTCGTATTCCTCGAGCACCTTGGGCAGATTTTCCTTGCCGTGGCCGAGCCGCTCGAACTGCCGCGTCATTTCGATCGCGTCGTCGAGGGCGAGCTTGGTGCCTGACCCGATGGCGAAGTGCGCCGTATGGGCCGCATCCCCCATCAGGACGACGTGGGACGCGCCATTGAAGTGACTCCAGTGGCCGCAGATCAGGCGGCTGAAATTCAGCCAGGCGGAGCCGCGCAGATGGCGAGAATTGGTCATCAGCTTCGCGCCACCGAGGACATCGGCAAATATCTTCTCGCAGAAGGCGATCGAGCCCTCCTGGTCGAGCTCGCCGAGCTTGTGCTTCTGGAAGGCCTCCTCGGTGGTCTCGACGATGAAGGTCGAGGTCTTGTCGTCGAACCTGTAGATATGCGCCTGGAACCAGCCGTGCTCGGTCTTGCGAAAGTCAAACGTGAAGGCGTCGAACAGCTTGTTGGTGCCAAGCCAGATGTAGCGGTTGGGCCTTACGACGATGTCCGGCTGAAACTCCTTGACGTACCGGTTGCGAATTCTCGACGATATCCCGTCGGACGCAATGATGAGGTCGGCGTCGGGAAATTCGAGGTCAGACTCCACTTCACGATTGAAAATCAGTTCGACACCCAGCGCCTCGCAGCGCGCCTGCAAGATATTCAGCAGCTTCTTCCGGCCGATGCCGACAAAGCCGTGGCCGACCGTGCGGATTTTTTCGTTCTTGAACCACAGCTCGATATCGTCCCAATGGTTGAACGAATCGCGCACCTCATTGGCGGTTTCGGGATCCCATTGCGTCATCGCCTCCATCATCGCGTCGGAGAAGACGACGCCCCAGCCGAACGTGTCGTAGGGCTTGTTGCGTTCCACAACGGTGATCGAATGATCGGGATGCAGCTTCTTCATCAACAAGGCGAAGTACAGGCCTGCGGGGCCGCCACCGATACAAACGACGCGCATTGTCACAACCTCCCTGCTTCACGGCGGCTTAGTTATTTCATACATAAAATATTTATATATAAACTTATTGTCAAGCCCCATTTTTAAGGAAATGAAGCTGCCGCCAACACGGCATTTTCAGCTATAAAATGTTGGACTCCAAAATGAGGCGGATCATGAGCGTTGCGGATGCGACCGATGTTGAGGCGATGGTTCGCGACGAACCGGACGGGCGCAAGCGACATTTGCGTCTGTGGCTGCGCCTTCTGTCGTGCACCAATCTGATCAGCGCCGAAATCCGCCAAAGGCTGCGCGCCGAGTTCGAATTTACGCTGCCGCGCTTCGACCTCATGGCTCAGCTGTACCGGGAGCCGGCGGGGTTGCGCCTCGGCGAGCTCTCGAAGCGCATGATGGTAAGCAACGCCAATGTCACAGCACTCGTCGATCGACTGACCGCGGAGGGATTCGTGTCCCGCGAGGCTGTCCTGGAAGATCGCCGCGCACTGGTCGTGCGCCTTACCAAGGCGGGAACGACCGCCTTCGCGCAGATCGCGGCTGCGCACGAAGCCTGGCTGATCTCCATGTTCGGCGAACTGGATATCGCGACGATTGACCGCCTGATGCAGGAACTGGCTTCACTCAAGCGTTCGGTCATCAAGGTGACGACGGCCGCCTCGGACGCCGGGCCGGAAGACTGAGCCGCAAGTTTCGGCGGTCGCTCAAACGAGCCGCCGCCCGGTCCCGCCCGCCGCAAGCCCGGCCGACCCGCGCGCTTTCGATCGTTCCCGCCACCCCAACCGCCCCCATCGATGGCGGCTTGACCGGCCTATATATTTCATATATAAAATATCTAAAGACGAAATAATTATCCAACGTCCGGGATAGGGGCGGACCGCGGGATCACGTCTCTCAATTCGGCTGACCATGGCGGACGGCTGTCCGCCCATTATCGGATCAAGGGAGGAACAACAGATGACCAGGCAGGAATCGGAGCCGCATTCGTCCGAACGTCACGGCCTCGGCCCCGTCTCGCGCCGTCATGCGGGTGGCCTTGCGGCCCTCGGTCCAACCGGCCACGTCGATACGTTCACGCGCGACCGCTTGCCGCCGACCGAACAATGGCCGGACCTTCTGCTCGACCGGCCGGAATTTCAGTATCCGGACTATCTCAACGTCGCGGTCGAACTGACCGATCGGATCGTCGAACACGGCATGGGCGACCGCATCGCGCTCATCGGTAACGGCCGTCAACGCACCTACAAGGAATTGAGCGACTGGTCCAACCGGATCGCCCGCGCGCTCGTCGAGGATTACGGCGTCGTTCCCGGCGCCCGCGTCCTGATCCGCTCCGGCAACAACCCGGCTTTCGTCGCGGCCTGGCTCGGCGCCACCAAGGCCGGCGCGGTGGTCGTCAATACAATGCCGATGCTTCGCGCGGTCGAGCTGGCGAAAGTCGTCGACACGGCGGAGATCGCCCTCGCCCTTTGCGACAGCCGCATCGCCGATGAGCTGGTGGCTTGCGCAAAGGAGAGCCGCTTTCTCAAAAAGGTCGTCTGCTTCGATGGCACGTCGAGCCATGATGCCGAACTTGACCGCGTCGCACTCGGCAAGCCCGTCCGGTTCAATGCCGTCAAAACGGGCCGCGACGATGTCGCCCTGCTCGGATTTACATCGGGCACCACCGGAGAAGCCAAGGCGACCATGCATTTCCACCGCGATCTCCTGATCATTGCGGACGGCTATGCGCGCGAGGTGCTGAACGTCGGACCTGACGATGTCGTCGTCGGATCGCCGCCGCTTGCCTTCACCTTCGGGCTCGGCGGATTGGCGATATTTCCCCTGAGATTCGGAGCGGCGGCGGCGCTGCTTGAAAACGCCTCGCCCCCCAACCTGATAGAGTTGATCCAGACTCACAAGGCGACGATTTGCTTCACCGCGCCCACCGCCTATCGCGTGATGCTGGCGGCAGCAAATGACGGCGCCGATTTGTCCTCGCTGCGCATCGCCGTCTCCGCTGGAGAAACCCTGCCCGCCCCCATCTTTGACGAATGGACGCGCAAGGTCGGCAAGCCGATCCTTGACGGGATCGGCGCGACGGAAATGCTGCACATCTTCATCTCCAATCGCCTGGGAGACGCGGCCGCCGGCGCCACCGGGCGGCCGGTGACGGGCTATGGAGCCAAGGTCGTCGACGACAACATGAATGAGGCGCCGGACGGAACGCCTGGCCGTCTGGCCGTTCGTGGACCCACGGGCTGCCGATACCTGAACGGCTCGCGTCAGACTCAGTATGTGCGAGACGGCTGGAATCTCACCGGCGACGCTTTCGTGCGCGACGCCGAAGGGCGATTTCATTTTGCCTCGCGCACGGACGACATTATTCTCTCGGCCGGCTACAACATCGCCGGTCCGGAGGTCGAGGCCGCCCTTCTTTTGCATGCGGATGTCGCCGAATGTTGTGTGATCGGGGTCCCTGATGTGGAGCGCGGTCAGATTGTCGAAGCTCACGTCGTGCTGAGACCCGGGGTTGCCGCCGACGCCGAATGCGTGAGGCGTCTTCAGGATCACGTCAAATCGACGATCGCGCCCTTCAAATACCCACGATCGATCCGCTTTCACGACAGCTTGCCGAAGACGGCGACCGGGAAGGTGCAACGGTTCAAGTTGAAGGAAGGGCACTAAAGCGCGTTGAGATCAGGCTGAATCGTCATCGCGCTTTAGGTTCTTGATTGAGCATGATCTCCGCGCAAACGCGTTCCGCGTTTGTCGCGAGGGAAAACCGCTACACGCTTTTCCGGATCATGCTCTAGCTGCGGGGCACAACGTCTCCGCCGCAGCTTTCGACCGTTACGCGCAGCCACCCACGGAACGGGTTGAGCGCGCAGGGTTTCGAAGAATCACCCGGTTGGGATCGGGTGCAGCCTTGCCAGCTGGTCGAGCGGCAGTTTCGCTTCCCGATCCGTCAACTGGAAGCGGACAATAACGTCCTGACGGCCAAGCTGGCCCCAGAGCGCATCCGAAGACCACTTCTGCGGCTCTGGTCCGCGCAGACCTTCGACCCAGACTAGGTACCACTCCGTCATCGGAAGCGTCCCCGGACTCGAGCACTGCAAAAATTGCCGCCTGGCTGGCGGAGCACGCAATCTTGGGGATTGATAGCGCTTTGCTGTGCGCGAACCTAGACCTTTGATTAGCAGCGAGAAATTTGCGCTTCACTCTGTCTACGGGAGTAACCCAGAACGCACCAACGATGGCACGAACCCTGCATGGACCTAACGAAAGGCATGCTCATCAACGAAAGGTCAACATGCTCGTCACCCTCGTCGCCATTCTTTGCAACGGTCAATTGTGCCTGGAGAAAGTCGTTACCACAAGCGAGCAGTCGGGCATCACGATGAGCGCTTGTTCGGTAAATGCGCAGATCGGCATTGCCGACTGGCTTGCCAAAGGCCCGTATCACGAGTGGACGTTACAGAGTTACAAATGCGTCCTGGGTAAATATATTCCCAGGAGCCAGGCTTAAGTCGCGGACGTCAAGGATGCATTTTCCGGGCATCTGAGCGCGCCTGCCTTTGCGCCGACGACGATCACCTTTCTGGTGATCCGGCGGCCGGAAGCCGTGCATGCCATTAGGGCGGCGCGGCGCGCACGCTGCTTCAGAATGTTGCTTTCAGGCCGACATAGAAGGCCCGCGGCCGTGCTGGACTGAGCGAACGCGGATCGATAAAGGGCGCACCGCCGTTAGCCAGGTTGGGTATGGCCGCGGTGTCGAAAAACGTGCCGTAAGTCGCGTAGCGGTTATCAAGGACGTTATCGAGGCGGCCATAAAGACGGAACGTCTTGTCGATCTGATAGGACGCATGGAGGTTGAAAACGGCATAGGGCGGCAGCTTCGCCGCCTGGTTCGACTCATCGCCGACGAAATACTGACTGCCCACGAACAGGGCATCGCCGCCAACCTTGACGGCCTCCGTAATCGAGTAATCGAACCCCGCCTTGATCCGCTGCCGCGGCACGGCCGGGATCTGATTGCCCGGCAGGATCTGGACGTTGCCGTTGCTGTCGGCAAACGGACTGTTGGAGCCGACCTGCAGGGTGTCGAGAAAGCGCGCATCGACGAAGGCATAGCTTGCGTAGAACTGCAGTCTGGATGATTTCAGGTTGATTTCAGCCTCGATGCCTTGCCGGCGCGTCGAGCCGACATTCTGGAAGTAGCCGAAGCCCTGGAGCCGCGGGCTGGGGATGGCCAGGATGTCGTCGGTGTTCTTCGCGCGGAACATGCCGGCCTTCCAGCTCAATGTGCCGAGGCTCGTTTCCTGCGTGCCCCGCAGCCCGGCTTCGACGGTGCGCGATACCACCTGATTCAGGGGCGGATCGGAGACGAGAAAGGCCGCGATGATGCAGGGACGGGCCGGGTCCGCGCATCCCAATTCCAGCGGGGTCGGCGTGCGATTGGCTTCGGAGTAGCCGGCATAGGCGGTCAACCCCGGAGTGATCTTGTACGTGCCCCCGATGAGCGGGTTGAAACGATCGAAAGTTTCGCGTCCGTTGAGCGCGGTGCCGATCTGGTCCTCCAGCGCGATGCGGGCATCGTTGAACCGGCCGCCCGCAGTGATCGAAAACGCGTTGGTCACATCGAACGTGTCGAGCGCATAGAGCCCGCTGTATTGATTGGTGGTCCGCAGCGCGACCGGGCCGATCGAGACCGGGCTGCCCGACTGTCCGAGAAAGATGCCACTGCCGCTCACGACAAAGCCGGGACCGATGGTGCCGAGCTCGGCGCTGGCGGAAAATCGCGACACGCTGCTATCGAAGCTGGTGCCGACGACGAAGCGATTGTTGTGACCGAACAGCTGGTCGCTGTTGGTCGCCTGCAGCGATACGCCCGTGGTGGTCGAGCGCGTCACGGTTCGATCGAGTTCACCCAGCACCGCACCGCTGGCGAACGGATTGGCGAGCTGGGCGCCATTCAGGCCATTCGCCGGTGTCGTGTCGTCGCCAAAACACAGCAGTGCGGCATTGGCGGCGCACGGCTGCGCTCCGGTCGGATTCCCGTCCAGCACCTTCTGTTCGAAGACGCGAACATGGAGGCCGCTCTCGAGTGTCCAGCTCGGCGTGGCCTCGACCTTGCCCGTGAAATTGACATAGCCCACGCGGTTGTCGGTGACCTGCGGCGAGGTGTAGGTTGCGCCCCAATATTGCTGCAGCAGCTCGACCGGCGCGGTGGCGGTGGCGCCAAACCGGTTATCCGCCACGCCCATGTTGAGATGGAACTCGGTGCTGTCGCTCCGGTAGCCGACATCACCGTAGAACCGCTTGATATCCGATGCGGAGAAATTGCGAAAGCCGTCGTCGTGCACGCCCTCAAGCGCGGCGTAGGTCGCGAAGTTGTCGACCTGCTTACCCCACTGCACCGAGCTTTGGACACGGCCGAACGCGCCGCCCATCGTGTCGATTTCCGCGCCGTGATAGCCGAAGCCGTCCTTCATCTGAATGCTGACCGCGCCGCCGAGCGCGTTGAGGCCGAAGGCTGGATTGTTGGTCACCACCGTCGCCGACTTGATTGCAGTGGTCGGGATCAGATCCCAATTGACGGTATCGCCGAACGCCTCGTTGATGCGTACGCCGTTCTGGTAGACGGCCAGTCCCTGCGGCGTGCCGGCGACGGGCGAGGCCACGAACCCGCGGAATTCAACGTTCGGCTGAAATGGATTGCCCGAAACTTCGCTCAGCGTGACACCCGGCACGGCCTGCTGCAGCGCTTCAGCAATATTGAGCGAACCGGTGCGCTCGATCTGGCCAGATTCGACCACGTTAATGGCGGCGGGGACCTTGTCGACCTCGATGTTTGCGCCCGCGATCGGCGTCAGCGGATAGACGCGGACCCTTGGCAGCGAACGCGCGATGGCAGGGGCCGTTTTTGGTGGCGCAGGCTTGGCGCGCGGCCCTGGAATCGTCACCCGCAAGGGCGGCAACCTGTGAACATTGCCTGGCTCATCCTGCGCGTAGCCCTCCCCCGCGAGGGAGAGCGCCACCGATATCGACACCATCGACAGGGCACGCGTACTCACTTCCCATTCCATCGGCCATCTGGAATTCAGCCGCTGGACGATACGCGCGCCAACGCGCTGGCGCGCGTGCAAAAAGGCAAGTGCCGGGCGCGAGTTTTTCCCGAGAAACCCGGGAAAATTTCCCGATCGATGCAACGGACGGGTTCCGCACCAACGCACTGCCGGCGTGGTGGTTGAGAAGCTCTCTTCATTGCTGCTGCGAGTCCGTCAAGAGACCTTCTGAACCAAAACCACATTGAAATCATGGATTTCTACTGTGTCCCCGTGGGAATGAGCGCTTCCACCATGACACCGCCCTCGCCGGACGCGATCGAGAGTGTTCCGCCCAGCGCCAAAATCCGCTCCCGCATGCCAATCAGGCCAAAGCCAAGCTTGTGGTCGAATTGCAGGCCGCGACCATTGTCGCGCACCCGCACCAAGGCACAGCTGCGCCCAACCTGCTGTGAATTCGTCGGTTCGATGGTGACGTCAACGGTCGTGGCGCCGGCATGGCGAAAAACGTTGGTGAGCGATTCCTGGATGACCCGGTATATCGTCAAGTCGGCGGTCTCGCCGGTCGCGCCGAGCACCTGCGAAATGTGAGTCTTGATCGCGACGTCGGGATGGGATTCCCGCCATAGACGCAACAGCGCCTCAAGGGCGCCGCGAAGCCCGAGCTCGGCCAGCCCGACCGGACGCAGCCGCTCAAGCACCATGCGGTTGAGCTGCTGCAGCGCATTGACCTGCTTGAGAATCGCATCGCCATGCTTTTGCAGCGAACACACTTCCGGCTCGCCGGTCGCCGAAAGCCGCGCCAGCGCACCCGCATGAGCACGCAGCGTGAAGAGACACGGCCCGAATTCATCATGCAGCTCGCGGGCAATAGCCTTGCGTTCCCGATCCTGCAACGAGACCGCCCGCTCCGCGAGGCGCCGCTTGTCTTCGACGGCGTTTCCCAGCGTGGCCGCGAGGTGGTTCAGCTTGGCACAGATCGCCGCGAGTTCAGGCGCGCCACCGGGTGCAACGCGGGTGTCATAGGCCCCCTCCTCGATCTTCGTCATCGCGCGAGACAATGCCCCAAGCGGTGCCAGCGCGCGACCGACGACGCGCATGGTGACAAGGAGCAGCACGACAGCGATTGCGAGGCCGACCTCGAGCTGAGTGAGGATGCCATCCCAGATTTCCGCGATCTCGTCATTGGGGTGGGACGTAATGACAAGCGATTCCGGCTTGCCGTGGACCGCGACCGGCACCTCGATGGAAGTCTGCTCCGGATGGATCAGCTTGACGAACCAGCCGGGCGGCGGACGGGGATCTTCATTGTCGGCAGCGCGATCGGCGTCCGATGGCCCGCCAGCCTCGCTCTTTCGCGTGACGCTGACGTGACGAAGCCGATTGAGATGATCGGCAATCTGCTTCAGCTTGGCATCGGGGTCAGGCGTCGCGCCGAGGTCGGCACTGATCATTTCGACGAATTCGCGGACCAACCGTACGACGCTTTGATCTTCGGCGCGAACACGCGGTCCGGCCTCGACGACAAGCCGTGCAATGTTGACGGCGAGGCCAAGCGCAAGGAACAGCCCCAGCAGCAGGTTGATCCGGGCACGCAGGGAAAGGCTTCGCCACATCGGATTCATCCCAGCCCCCTTCATCCGGTTCCTTGACAAGACAGCGTTGACAGGCAAAACAGCCGGTTATCTAATGAAGTCTACAGTAACGTCGCGTGCGACGCATGTTCCGAGAGGACGCGCTGCCGACAAGCCGCGTTCGCTTGGCTTCGCGCATTGCGGCGATGCCGAAGGACGCGACTGCGGGATCCATGCCAATGCGCGTTTTGATCGTCGATGATCACCCCATTGTCGCATCGGGCTGTCGGACCTTGTTCGCCGACGATCCCGACATAGCGCTGTTGGAAGCGTCCGACGCCGAGAGCGGCGAACGCCTCTTCATCGTCGAACGCCCGGATGTCTGCGTGATCGATATCAACCTGCCGACCGTGTCTGGCTACGAGCTGGCGCGGCGAATCCTCGCGCGCGAGGCGTCGGCGCGCATCATCATGTTCAGCATGAACGATGATCCGATTTTTGCCGCGCGCGCGATCGAGGTCGGCGCAAAAGGCTACGTCTCAAAATCCGGCGATCCGTACGATCTGCTCGAGGCGATCCGCGAGGTCGGAAAAGGCAACACCTTCCTCAAGCCCGCGGTCGCGCGCAGCATCGCTTTTGCCGGACCGGCGTTTGCGCGAAGCCCGCTGTCGAAGCTGACTTCGCGCGAAATGGAGATCTTGCGCCTGATCAGCGCGGGCAAGAGCCTGTCCGAGATCGCCTGGCTGGTGCACTCCTCGTACAAGACCGTCGCCAACACGTCCTCGATCATGCGCCAGAAGCTTGGCGTGCGCACATCGACCGAGCTCGTCCGCCTCGCGATCGAGAATGGCGTTGCCTGACGCTCGCACCGCGATTCCCGGGGACTCAAAAGGCAGAATGCGAGCGGGGGTCGCGATCGGCGATTTCGTTGCCGGGCGTACGGAGATCTCATCATCATGGCAATTCAGACCGTTTCAACCAATCGATCTCACGGCGGAACGCAAGGCGTCTACCGCCACAGCAGCGAGCAGACCAGGACGGACATGACGTTCTCGGTCTACGTGCCGCCGCAAGCCGGGGGCGCGAAGCTGCCGGTGGTCTGGTATCTCTCGGGCCTGACCTGCACCCACGCGAACGTCACGGAAAAGGGCGAATTCCGCCGCACCTGCGCGGAACTCGGGTTGGTCTTCGTTGCACCCGACACCAGCCCACGCGGCGCCGACGTGCCCGGCGATCCCGCGGGCGCCTATGATTTCGGGCTGGGCGCGGGATTTTATCTCGATGCGACGGAGCCGCCCTTTGCGCGCAACTACCGCATGTGGAGCTATGTCACGGAAGAGCTGCCCAAAGTGGTTGCCGAGCACTTTCCTGTCGACCCCGGCCGCCAATCCATTCTCGGCCATTCCATGGGCGGACACGGCGCCTTGACCGCGGCGCTGCGTCATCCCGACCGCTACCGCGCCGCGAGCGCGTTCGCGCCGATCGTGGCACCATCACGGGTGCCCTGGGGCATCAAGGCGCTGGGCGGCTATCTCGGCCAGGATCAGCGGGCCTGGCGAAAGTATGACACCGTCGCGCTGATCGAGGATGGCGCGAGATATCCCGGCTTCCTCGTCGACTACGGCGACGCCGACCAGTTTCTCGCCGAGCAGCTGCGTCCGGAATTGCTGGCAGCGGCATGCGAAAAGGGCGGCATCCCTCTGCTGCTGCGCCGACAGCCCGGCTACGACCACAGCTACTATTTCATCTCCACCTTCATGGACGATCATCTGCGCTGGCACGCCGCGCGCCTGACGTGAGCACGCAGGCCTATTGCGGTTGTGGTTTGCCGTAGTTCGGCGCCAGCAGCCGATTGCGCACCAGATAGCTGGCCGCTCGCGACCAGGATTCGTCGGTATTGCCGCGGAAATCAGCGCTCATGGCAGTCACGAGGCGCCCGGTCTGGACGTCGCGCAAATAGATGTTCATGCTGAGGATGAGTTCGGAAACCTTCTGCACGACGCCGGTGATGACGAGGTCGGCGCCAAGCTGTCGCGCGTAGCGCACGTCGCAGCCGCCGCAGGCCTGCAGATTGCTGCCATGTGCAGCAACATTGACGGGCGAGATATCGACTATCTCGAACTTGCCGGAGTCTGCGAGTTGTCGGCGCACCTGATCGCCGGCCCGCTTCAGCCGCTCTTGCTCATCCTTTTGCGGCCCGCTGATCTCGCCCCGCAGGCTGGTATCGAGCAACTCGAAATCAAACACTGCAAGCTTCGGCAGATCGGCGCACACCGCTTCCGGCGCCGCCAATGTCAAGAAGATGATAACAGCGAATGCTCTCATGATCGTGACCTGCAAGACCGCCTTGCCGTCCCGCTACGACAAATTGCGGGTTGCACGCTACGACAATTCAGTCTTGCCTGAAAGAAACCGCGCCGCCAGTCAGGCGGTAAGAATGTCAGGGAGCGCCCATGATCCGGTGGTTGGTCGGTGCACTCGGCCTTTGCATCGCGGCCACGCCGGGGCTTGCCGCTGACCCCATCGAAATCAGCATCGGATATCTGGGCCAGGCCGGCGTGAGGTCGACATTGTCCCTGGTCGAGCAGCCGCCCGGCGACGATGGCATCGCCGGCGCCCGCCTCGCCATCGCGGACAACAACACCACGGGCAAGTTCCTGAACCAGCACTTCACCCTGGAAGTGGTGCGCCTCAAGGAGGGCGATGAGGCCGCAAAGGCCGCGACGACCCTTGCCGATCACAGCGGCTTCGTCATTGCCGATCTGCCGGCGGATCAGTTGCTGCAGGCCGCCGACGCGCTGCGGGACCGCGGAACGCTGCTGCTGAATGCCGGCGCGATCGACGACCGCCTGCGCGAAGAGGATTGCCGTGCCAACATCATCCATGTGGCGCCGACCCGCTCGATGCTCGCCGACGCGCTTGCCCAATATCTGGTTTGGAAGCAATGGAAGCGCTGGGTGCTGGTGGTCGGATCGCATGACCGCGACCGGCTCTACGCCGATGCGCTGCGGCGCGCGGCTACGCGCTTCGGCGCGAAGATCGTGCAGGAGAAGACGTTTGAGGATAGCGGCGGCGCGCGCCGCAGCGACAGCGGTGTGACCCTGATCCAGCGCCAGATGCCTGTGTTCACGCAGCAAGCACCTGCCTATGACGTCCTCGTCGCGGCCGATGAAAGCGAGGTCTTCGCCGCCTACCTGCCCTACCGCACCTGGGATCCGCGACCGGTGGCCGGTTCGGCCGGCCTCAAGCCCACGAGCTGGGATGCCGCGCATGACCAATGGGGGGCGATCCAGTTGCAGAACCGCTTCCAGAAAATGACGTCAAGGCGGATGACTGCGCTCGACATGCAGGCGTGGACCGCGGCACGCATGGTCGGAGAGGCCGCCGCACGGACCAACTCCGGTGACCCCAAGCGGCTGCTGGAGTTCATCAAGGGCCCCGACTTTTCCGTTGCGGCTTTCAAGGGGCAGCCTCTGACGCTGCGGGACTGGAACCTGCAGCTTCGCCAGCCCATCCTGCTCGCCGACGGCCGCATGGTCGTCTCGGTCTCACCTCAGGAAGGTTTTCTGCATCAGGTCTCGGAACTCGATACCCTCGGTGTCGACCGGCCCGAGACCAGGTGTAAGCTTCACTGACGACGGAGAATTCGTGCATGCGGCGCCATGCCCTGCTTTGCGTGATAGCCGGCTGGCTGGCAGCGGTTGCGCCCGCGCAGGCCTTCATCGCCTATGTCTCGAACGAGAAGGGCAATACGGTGTCGGTCATCGATACCAATACGTGGTCGCTCATCCATACCATCAAGGTCGGACAGCGGCCGCGCGGCATCGAATTCACGCGGGACGGCAAGTTCGTGCTGGTCGCAGTCGGCGACGACGACACGATCCAGGTGATCGACGTTGCAACCCGGCAAGTCGTCGACACGCTGCCCTCCGGGCCCGATCCCGAACTGTTCACCCAGGATCTCGCCGGCAAGACCCTGTACGTCGCCAACGAGAACGACAACACCGTCACCGTCGTCGATCTCGAAAAGCGCACCCGCGTCGGCGACATCCAGGTCGGAGTGGAGCCCGAGGGCATGGCCGTCAGCCCGGACGGCAAGATCCTGATCAACACCTCCGAAACGACCAACATGGCGCATTTCATCGATGTCGCGTCGCGCCGCATCGTTGCCAACGTGCTGGTCGACTCGCGCCCGCGCTACGCCGAATTCAAGCGTGATGGATCCGAATTATGGGTCTCGTCCGAAATCGGCGGCACCGTATCGATCATCGATCCCGCCAAGCACGTGGTGACCGGCAAGATCGAATTCAGCATTCCCGGCCTGCGGCGGGAAGCGATCCAGCCGGTCGGCATCAGCATCACCCGGGACGGCAAGACCGGGTTCGTTGCACTTGGCCCGGCCAATCGGATCGCCGTCGTCGACGGCACGAGCCACGCGGTCACCAAATATCTTCTCGTCGGCCAACGGGTCTGGCATACCGCCTTCACGCCGGACGAAAAATATCTGCTGGTCACGAACGGCGTCTCAAACGACGTCTCCGTGATCGACGTCGCCGCGCTGAAAGTCATCAAGACGATCCAGGTCGGCGAGCTGCCCTGGGGCATCACGATTGCGCAGCCATGACGATAACCGAAGCGCCCGCTGCCGGCCGAGAGCCGGCCACCGACCCGAAGCCCGGCCTTCACACCGCGCCGGCTCTATCGATCGCGGGTCTCAGCCATTCCTATGGTGCAAGACGCGCTCTTGACAACATCAGCTTCACGGTCGCGCCTGCCGGCTTCACCGCGCTGCTCGGCCTGAACGGTGCCGGCAAGAGCACCCTGTTCTCGCTGGTGACGCGTCTGTTCGGGATTCAGTCGGGACACGTCAGCATCTTCGGCCATGACATCGGCCGCGAACCCGGCGAGGCGCTGCGGCTGATGGGCGTCGTGTTCCAGCCGCGGACACTCGACCTGGATCTCTCGGTCAGGCAGAACCTGCTCTACCACGCCGCCTTGCATGGCATCGGCAGGCGCGATGCCATCGAGCGTAGCCATCGCCTGCTGCCACATATCGGTCTTGCCGACCGCGCCAGCAGCAAGGTTCGCGATCTCTCGGGCGGACAGATGCGGCGGCTCGAAATCGCACGCGCTCTGCTGCACCGGCCGCGCCTGCTTCTGCTCGATGAGGCGACCGTCGGGCTCGATGTGAGGGCTCGCGCCGATATCCTGACCCATGTGCGGCAGCTCGTGGCCGAACAGAACATCGGCGTGCTCTGGGCCACGCATTTACTGGATGAGGTCACGGCAAGCGACGAGCTCGTGATCCTGCATGAAGGCCGCATCCTGGCATCCGGCCCGGCCGCGCGCGTCATCGCCGAGGCCGGGGGCGATGACATTCAATCCGCCTTCAGGCGCCTCACCGACGCAGCCGCAAAACCGGGAAACCTCCGGTCATGAGCGCGACGACGATCGAGAACGAACGGAGCGGCTTTTCGCTTGCGGAGTACGCGACCTGCCTGATCGGCATCGTCTGGCGCGAGGGGCTGCGCTTCCTGCATCAGCGCGAGCGCTTCATCTCGGCGCTGGTGAGGCCGCTGGTCTGGCTGTTCATTTTCGCCGCCGGTTTCCGTCAGGTGCTTGGTATCTCCATCATCCCGCCCTACGAGACCTACGTCCTTTACGAGGTCTATATCGCGCCCGGCTTGATGGCGATGATCCAGCTCTTCAACGGCATGCAGTCATCGCTGTCGATGGTCTACGACCGCGAGATGGGGAACATGCGCACCTTGCTGGTGAGCCCGCTGCCGCGATGGTACCTGCTGCTTTGCAAGCTCCTCGCCGGAACCGCGGTTTCGCTGCTCCAGGTCTATGCCTTCCTGCTGATCGCCTGGTTCTGGGACATCGAGCCGCCGCCGCTCGGCTATCTGACGGTGCTGCCGGCGCTGGTGCTGTCGGGCTTGATGCTCGGAGCCCTCGGCATGCTGATTTCCTCCGGCATTCGCCAGCTCGAGAACTTTGCCGGCGTGATGAACTTCGTCATCTTCCCGATGTTTTTTGCTTCCTCCGCGCTCTATCCGCTCTGGCGGGTTCAGGAAGGAAGTCCGTTTCTCTACTACGTCTGTCAGATCAATCCGTTCACCCACGCGGTGGAACTGATCCGCTTCGCCTTTTACATGAAGATGAACTGGGTTTCGTTCGCCGTGGTGGCGGGCTGCACGGTTGCCTTCATGGTCGGAGCCATCTACGCCTACGATCCATCACGCGGCTTCAGCCGTCGCGGCCCCGCCGGAGGCGAGACATGAGTTGGCGGATCACGATGATCGGCGCGCTGATCGCGGTCGCGGCCTCCGGCGAATTCAGCCTTGCAGCCGATCCGCGCTTTCCGGACTGGCCATGTGCGCAAGCCAAGGTTCCGGAAATATCCCTGCCGGCGGTGTGGGCCGGGCCTTCGCTTGACGATGTCCAGGACAAGTGGAAGGACGACGCCAAGCTTGCCGCGCTCGTGGCGCGGCTCGCCGCGCGCCGTACCCCGCTTGAGGAAGCGCAAAAGGACGCCAGCGAGTTCATCACCAGTTCGACCGACAAGCTTGCAGCCGGCAAGCAGTTGTTCGCCGGTCTGTTCGATACGCTCAATGCGCAGCGCTCTTCGGTCATGAATGGCCTCGAGCGCGTCATGCGCAAGCAGCGAACAGCTGCGGAGAAGATCCGGTCTGACACGCTGGCGCTGCAAGCCCTGCAGGATGCTTCCCCGCCGGACCAGCCCAAGATCGACGAGCTGAGCAATCAGCTGATTTGGGAGACCCGGATTTTCGAGGATCGGCGCCGGGTCGTGAAATTTGTCTGCGACGTTCCGACCACGATCGATCAGCGGCTGTTCGCGCTCGGCCGCGTGATCCAGCAGGAAATGGAGTAGCAGGCTATCTTTCCTCGCCCGGCCGCGGCTCCGGCTGCGCCTCGGTGAACGGGAGGGAGGCGCGCTCCCAGCCATCCGTCCCCTCGGGAAACCAGGCCACGTTTCGATAGCCGTAGCTCAACGCGCGCTTCGCCGCGTTCCACGACATCCAGCAATCCGCCAGACAGTAGATGACGAGCGGCACGGAGGGATCGCCCCGGGACGCGCGCGCAAGACCGCGGCGCAGATAGTCCTCGGTCGCAGGCGACAAGACGCCATAGCCGGTGTCGGGCAACCAGATGCTTCCGGGGATGTTGAGCCGTGGCTTGTCGCGCCATACCGTACCGGGAGGAAGGCCCTTCGGCTTCGGCGGGCGCGGCAGCACATCAACGAAAACGCCGTCATGTGCTCGCCACATCGCCTCAGCCTCGGCGGTCGAGAGCACCCGCGCGCCGGCAAGGCGCGACGGCACAGGTGCCTGGTAATCGTCCGTGCGATAGCCTTCGGGCTCACCGACCTGTTGCTGCGCAAAGGCCGTCGTCGCGAACATGAATGCCGCGAGGACCAGGCCTTCGCGCCTTCCGCTCATGGCGACTTCGTCGCTGCCGCCGCATCGATCGGATGATCGTCTTCGTCGAGCAAGGGAACGCCGTAATCAAGCAGGATCTTGTTGATCGCCGGCTGGTTCTCCTGGATCAGCCGATTGAGCAGGCGCTTCCAGTTCTGGTCGGCGGGTCGCACGCCCATGCCGATACGGTAGACGAGCCGCGGTCCGGCCGTTTCCTTGACCAGCGGCGTGACATGCAGCGCCGGGTTGGCCTTCTTCGCGTAGAAGCCCGCCATCGGCCCCCACAGGACACCGGCATCGATCTTGCCGGCCGCGAGGTCATTGACCATGGCTTCGACCGACGAGTCGACACGCGTATCAATCATCAGCGGGTAGGGCTTGGCATACGCCATCAGCCCGTTGGCGGCCATGTTTGTGGCAGGCGGCGTACCCGCGACGACTCCGATATGCCTGCCCCTGAGCCGCTCGTCCTCCAGCGTGGAGACCTCTTCCAATCCGCCGCCTTGTCGTGTGACCAGCGCGTAAGCCGTTCGGTAATAGGGATTGGTCGCCTGCACGAGATCATCGCCTTGCGGAAATCCCATGATGACGTCGCAACGATGGGCACCGAGCGTCATCCGGACAAAACCGGTCGCCTGGGGAAAGTAGACATAATCGAGCTTCTTCTGCAGCTTGTCGGCAAACAGCTCGGCGAGCTTATTCTCGAATCCCTCGCCCTTCTCGTTGGAGAACGGCAGATTGCGCGGGTCGGCGCACACCCGCAAGACCTTGGGGTCGACAAGCTCGATCGACAGGTCACCGGTGTCGCTTACTTGCGCGCGCGCGAGTGCGCAACTGCCAAGCAAGACAATAGTCGCAAGAGCCGACGCTTGCGGACGACGCCGCAAAGCTACTTTCCTCTCCGCGATGCCTGTCGTCGTGCTTGTCCTGGCTTTTGTCCGAGGAGGCTGCTTCGGCTTTTGCATGGGCGCCAACTTTCGAGCACATTGGCAATGACGAGACGACGCGTCTGGATAGCGGCGCGAGGCGCGGCGGGATGCTATGCTGCCTGATTGTGGCCTTCAACGGATAATCTTCACGACACGTCCGCCGCACGTTGCGATGCAACAGGTCGGATCGATGGAACAGAAACAGGCGGTCATGCTCAGCGCAATGGAGGCCGCAGCGTGATCCGCTGCACCTGGATTCTTGCCTGCCTGTTGCTGCTCTGCGGACCGGTACGGGCGCAGCAGCAGGCGTTAGAGGTGCGCGAGGTTGCGCCCGGCGTCTATGTGCACGAGGGATCGACCGCGCTGATGACGCGCGACAATGACGGCGCCATTGCCAATGTCGGCTTCGTGATCGGCGATGATGCGGTCGCGGTGATCGATACGGGAGGCAGCGTCCGCGAGGGACGCCGACTGCGTGCGGCCATCCTTGCCCGGACCGACAAGCCGATCCGCTACGTCATCAACACCCATGGCCATCCGGATCACATCTTCGGAAACGCGGCGTTCATCGGCAGCGGGACGACGTTTGTCGGGCACCACAATCTTCCCCAGGCGCTCTCGACGCGCGGGCCCTTCTACCTCGATGCCTTTCGCTCCATCATGGGCGAGGCGCTGATCGACGAGGTCCGGCTGGTGCCGCCAACGCTGCTTGTTGCGGACACACTCAGGCTGGATCTTGGTTCGCGCTCCCTCGTGCTGCACGCGTGGCCGACCGCGCACTCCGACAATGATCTCACCGTTCTGGACGAGCAGACGGCAACGCTCTTTGCGGGCGACCTCGTCTTTCTTGCGCATGTTCCGGTCGTCGATGGCAGTATTCGCGGCTTTCTGGCCTCCGTCAAAGCGCTCGCCGCCCTGCCCGCCCGGCAAGTGGTTCCTGGTCACGGACCGGTGAGCCAATGGCCAGCCGCGCTTGCCGACGAACGCCGCTACCTTGAAACGCTGGACGCTGATATCCGCGCATCACTGGCCCGCGGTGAACCGATCCGATCTGCGGCAGAGCGGGCTGCTGCCTCCGAGCGGTCGCGATGGCAATTGTTCGATGACTACAATGCACGCAACGCGACCACGGCATTTTCTGAAATTGAATGGGAATAGTCGTCGCGATCCATTATATTGACAAGCGCGCGCGGTCATCTTTGCGGGATTGGACCATGCTGGAGCGGAATTTCCTTGTGTTCGCCGCAGCTCTCTTCGCAGCGATGGTTGACGGCTGTCCGATGCCGGCAGTCGGCGCCGAGGCCTACGATCCTTGGCCGGGTCTGGTGCAGGATATCTTCGGCGGCCGGGACATGCGCGATGGCAGCAATGTCATCGCCATCGAGATGCCCTACCGCGCCGAAGATGCCGCCATCGTTCCCGTGACGCTGCGCACGACGATAGCGCCCGACGATAGCCGCCGCATCCGGTCGATCACGCTTGTGATCGACCAGAATCCAGCGCCGATGGCGGCGAAGTTCGAGCTGGGACCCGATGCGTCGGTCTCGGAAATCTCCACGCGCGTTCGTGTCAACAGCTACACCAATGTTCACGCCGTGGCCGAGTTGAGCGACGGCAAGCTCTACGTGACCAAGACCTTTGTGAAGGCGTCCGGCGGTTGTTCCGCACCTGCCGCCAAGAATGTCGAAGAGGCCAAAAGCCGGCTCGGACGGATGCGTTACCGGCAGTTCGCCGCGTCAGGTCAGGATCCTTCCAGCGGACGGCGCGAGGCCCAGATCATGATCGGCCATCCCAACAATTCGGGCCTGCAGATGGATCAGCTCACGCAGCTCTATATTCCGGCCTTCTTCGTGAACAGGCTGCAGCTATGGCAGGACGACAGCCCAGTGCTTGCCATGGAAGGCGGCATTTCCATTTCCGAGGACCCCAACGTCCGCTTCACCTATGTCACCAATGGCGCCAAGCGTTTCCGCGCGGAAGCCCGGGACACCGCGGGTCACGTCTTTCAGAACGAGTGGAAGATCGACGATCCCGGGTCCTGAGGGCGCACGAGCCGGGGCGGATCACGCGCTAGAAGCAGCGGACTTCTGCTTCGGCCTGAGCGCGCCGGAGGTCGTTGAGCGCGCTGGCCGCCTGCTCGGATGAACGGAACTGCGCACCCAGATTTCCCCTGACCTGGGACATGCTCAGGACGGTTTCGGCCGTGACATAGCGGTCGTAGGGGATCAGTGAAGCGATGATGTCGATCGAGCAGGAGCATTGCTCGATCGCCTGACGCGTCTCGCCGTTGGCCTCAAGACAGCCAAACACATATTCAGCGCGTGCCGACGTCGGATAGTCGTTGGCATCCTGCGCCATGGCGGCCGCTGCGGTCGTCGCAAGAACGATCAGTACTGCACCCCATCGAAGGGATCTGGCAAGGATCATGACCTTCCTCCGTCAACGATTGAAGCTATGATACCATCCCCGCGCCGAAAACAAGACGATTGAGGCGCAGGTCATGAAGGTTTCGCTCGCGCAGGCACAACACGCGGGAGGTAACCATGTTGCGTGAACTGGCTGCGATCTGCGCCGCTTTCATCGTCCTGCCAGCGGCAACGGCACAGGACATGATGCGCGGCGTTGACCTGTCGTCGCCCGACATGGTGATGGCCGAAATGACACGCGCCGACGTCGAGGCCGCGCTTGCCTCGGCGACCGCGGCCGCGCCTGCCGATTTCACCGGAAAGAGACTGTCCGGCCTCGATCTCTCCGGCCTCGACCTTTCCGGCGTGATTTTTCGCGCGGCGCGCCTCAACAAGACCAAGCTCGTCGGTGCGCGGCTCGACCGCGCGGTGCTTGACCAGGCTTGGTTGCTGGAGGCGGACTTGACGCGCGCCAGCCTGAAGGGCGCCAGTTTCTTCGCTGCGCAGATGCTGCGCGCCCGCCTCGACGGCGCTGATCTATCCGGAGCACGCATCGCCGCCGATCTAACAGGCGCGAGCCTCGTCGGAGCCTCGATCGCGAACGCACATTTGGGAGCCGACATGCGTAACCAGTCGATGGGCCTGATGCGCGCAGTGCTGAAATCGGCCAATCTGGAGCGTGTAAACGCACGCGGCGCCGACCTGTTTCGGGTGGATCTCGAATTTGCTTCACTGAAGGGAGCAGACCTGACCGGCGCTTCGCTGAAGAATGCCCAGCTCGGCGGAGCCGACCTGACCGGCGTCACGGTTATCGACACCGACTTCGATGGCGCCGACCTCGTATCGGCGAAACTGATCGCGCCGATCGGCCTCGACCGGGCCAGAAATTTTGACAAGGCAAAGAGCCGTGACCGCTTGATAAAGCAATAGCGGTTCGAAGACATCGAGGGGAATGGCCTCATGCGAAGGGTTTTGGCTTCGATCACGCTGCTGATGGCGTGCACCGGCGCGCTGCATGCGCAAGGAAAGGGTATTCGACTCTGGAACCTGACGACTGCGACCATTTCCGGCTTTCAGCTATCCCCGGTCGGCAAGAACGAATGGGGGCCGGACCAGACATCAAACGACAAGGACAAGGAAGTGGATCATGACGAGCGCTTGCGCATCACCGGCGTGGAGCCGGGACGCTACGATGCCAAGGTCAGCTATCGCGACGCCAGGCAGTGCATCGTGCGCAACCTCGAAATCAAAGCCGATGCAGTGTTTTCGATAGCCGACAAGGATTTGGAGGACTGCAAGAAGTAGAAGCAGCGGCACGGAATCACTAACCGGCCGGCGTGCTCCCGCCGTTGTCGACCTTGTCTCGGCTGTGCGGATACTCGCAGCGCCATTTGACGGCGGTCCAGTTCGGATGCTCTCCCACCCATTGCGCAACGTAGGGCGGTGCGGCCATGACACACTGCCGCAACGAAAAGCTCGAGGCAAAGGTCAAATGCCTTTCCTCGCAGCTGTTCGGCGACAGCACGGCGCAAACCGTGATAATCAGGTTTATCGTATCCATGGTACTCCCCGGCGTAGTTCGTCGAACCGACAACACGATCAGCTACGGAAACCGGCACAGCAAGGTTTCACTGCGGCGTGAAAGCCGCAAGTCGTCCAATTTCAGAAGTTTGCGCCGAAAACCAGCCGCGCCTGATGACGCTCGAAATTGACAAGATCCAGCGACGGGCTCGATCCTGCCGGGCGCCCCCAAGCCTGAACGCTCCAGTTCACAGTTAGTCGTGCGCGCTCCGACAGCTGAAAATAGGCGGTCGGACCGACAAGGAGAGCTTGTCCAGCCAGTCGTTCAAGACCGATCCCTTCATACCTCCGGAAGTAGCGCATCTCGCCACCGAAAAGGACGCCGGGTTGAAGTTGCGCCATGATTCCGAAAGCGGCGCCGAGCGTGGCCTCCTGTTCCCCCGCCTGCGCGCCCACAAAATGGTTCCATTCCGGCTGATAGCTCAGATTGAGGGTCGCCACCGCGACGTTCGGGATCACGTCCCGCTCCAGTGCCAGGATCAATTCGGCCCCATAATTTCGGACCGGCGCAGCGGAGATCTCATCGATGCGGCTCGCGTGGCTCTCCAGCGCCAGCGTCAAGCCGAAGGGGGCGGCGTCCCGATCGAGAAACTTGTAGCGGAGATCCAGAGCTGCCCCCTGCACGCCCGCCTCGTTGCGGTTCTCGAAACCTGCGACGCCGTCAATCGCGTGCGCCGCCAGCGCGGCGCCGATTTCGACACGGAAATTTCTGGCCGGCAAGAACTCGACTTCAAACTCCTGATCGAAGGCCGCGTACCTGCCGCCATCCTTCGAGAAACTTCCCGTCGTCGTGCTCTGGAATTCGCGCTCGCCGACAGTGCCCACATCGCTGCCAATCATGAAGGCAAATACATGCTCGGTGTCGATGCCCTCAGCATGAGCGAAGGCCGGCAACAGCACGAAAAAGCACCGCATTGCGGCGCCAAATGATCTTGCAGGAATAGCCATCCGCGTTCTGACAGCTGCTGGCCCGAATCGAAAGCGTCAATAGCGCTGGCAACAGCCTATCACGGCCGCGTTCGCAACACGTGGGCTTTGCGTTCTCGGAGAAGCCGGCAGCCGAAGCGAAACGTCCGCCGCGGCTCGGCGCCGATTGCTGCCTGAGCCGGGCAGATCGTTTGGCGCTATTTGCGCACCGCGCAGGCGTACATGTTGATTTCCATGCCCACCTGCACTTCGACGATCTTCGGGGTCTTCCAGGTCATTTGGACCTCCCAAGCGCTTTTGCAGTGTTTTGACGCAACGCCCGCCGCGACCCCAACCGTAGGACCGCGGCACGCCCGATGCAAGTCCTTGCAGAAGCATTGGCGCGGCTATCTCAACAATCGCAACAGCGCTCGCCCGGCCGGCGTGCTCAGCTCTTTTGCGTCCAGCGTTCCGTCATTATCCCGGTTCGCCGCGTTGAAGCGCTGCTCCACGACGGCCAGATATTCGTCCAGCGTCAGCGTTCCATCGTGATCGGGATCGGCGGCCGCGAGCTCGCGGGCGCTCAGCCGGCCAGACAATTCGCGCCTGTCGAGCGTGCCGTCGTGATCACGATCGAGCTTTGCGAACAATGCCGACGCCGCTTTCTTCACCTCGGCAAGGTCGAGCGTGCCGTCGGCATCGGTGTCGAACATCTTGATCGGATCGCCACGGGACGCCGCCAGGGCAGACGAACTCGATTCCGCCAACAGCGCCGCGGACACCAGAAGGACATTTCGACGCGAAATCATCATAAATCTCCCGTTTGTCAGAGCTGAAAAGTCAGTGAGGGTCCCCGGAGGCCGCCGCAGGTTTCGGGTGGTTGGACGAATTTCGATCTTGCTAAGATGATCCTCCATATCGCTGGCAAGGTGGGGCAGCAACGTTCCAGGAGGCGTCCGTGGGATCGTTACATCGAGGCCTGCTTATCTCGTTGTTGTTCACCGGCTTTGCGTCCTGCGCACTCGCCGAGGACGGAGAGCTTGACCCGGGCGCGATAAACGCCGCCCTGCCTGCAACCGGGCCGACGCTGACCGGGAAAGAACGGCTCGGCCCGAAATGGACGGACGAGCAGCGAATCGACAACTGCAAGGTTCCCATCGACAAACGCGGGACCAAACCGCGGCCCACCGCTTGCCCGAATGCTTCCCGAGTTGATGGGCAAGCCGTCAGGTAACATCCGACGCGCCGCCATGCGGCCCTTTGTGAATGGCCGACGGCACGACGCCATAGCACTTGCGAAAGACGCGGCTGAAATGCGACGAGCTGGAAAAGCCCCACGAGAATGCGACGTCCGTGACCGTCTTTCCGGCATGCGCTTCCAGCTCCTGCCGGCAATGTTGCAATCTCGCCCGCCAGATTGAATCGCCGACGGTCATTCCCCTTTCGCTGAACAGCATATGCAGATAGCGCTTGGTGCAGCCAAGCTCCGCGGAAATCTGGTCAATGCAGAGAGCCGGGTCGCGCAGATGCTCGCGGATGAAAGCCTGCGCCCTCACATACATCGCCTCCGGACCGGACCGGTCGAAGGCCGTATCGGCCTCACGAAGCGGCAACAACAGAAGATCGATCAGCGAATCGGCGACGCCGGCCGCACTGTTCGGCGAGAGCCTGGCAGCCTCGTCAAAAGCTGCATGCGCGACGTCGTGCGCGATTCGGCCGGTGCCGTTGCGCGCCGACAGCTTGCACGCCGACATCTTTGCAAAATGGAAACCGCGTTCGCGCAGCAATTCCTTCGGCACGATGACGACTTCATGGCGCGTCAGCGACGGGCTGATAATGGTGTGGGGACAGGAAACGTCATAGGCGAGGCAATCGCCGGGGGTCACCTGTATCTGGCAGCCATTCTGCTCGAAATAAGAAACCCCCTGGATCTGAAACAGGATTTTGACGAACGGGTGCTCGCTGCCCTGGCTTTTCGAAGAGGTGTGAGCGATCCGATGCTGGCTTGCTTCGATCTGGCAGAGCTTCAGCCGCGACACGGTCGTGTAGCTGATCCGGCCCTCCAGGGCTGACGCCTCCAGCGGATCGACGTCGAACCGGCCACAGAGGTCCGTCAGCGCATCTGACCAATACCGGATTTGCTCCTTCGAGCCCAATCCTGAAGTGCTGAGTGAGTGGACCGTGTCCGACATTTCTCGCCACCGATGATCAGCCGTGGGCTCGCAGCAACGCACACTAGGCGACATTCAATTTGAGGCGGAAATCGGGAGCTCAGTCGCCGCATATGATCCTCCGACCAAGCTCCTATCGCGTCAAGACAAACATCCAGGCAGCCGATCCCAAGGGACGCCACACCGGGCGCCTCGCAGCGGGCCGGATGAAGCCGAAAAAAGTTTGGTCGGGTTTCCCTGCTGTGCAAATGCGTTTCGCTATCAGGCAAGTCTCACCTTTGCGAAAGGCGTACGGAAACCATGAAGAAAAGCGGGCCGTTCTGTCGGGAACCCGAAATTTCAGGTGTGGGAGGATGCACGATGCGCAAGGTGCTGTTAGCAAGCTGTCTGGGGTCTGTGGCGGCATTTGCCGCAGGGAGCGCGTCAGCCAGCGACGAACTGATCAAGATGTCGCAAAACCCCAAGGACTGGGTGATGCCGACCGGCGACTACGCCAATACGCGCTACTCCAAGCTCAACCAGATCAACGCGTCCAATGTCGGAAAATTGCAGGTCGCCTGGACGTTCTCGACGGGCGTGTTGCGCGGCCACGAAGGCGGCCCGCTCGTAATCGGCAACATGATGTACGTCCACACGCCTTTCCCCAACAAGGTCTATGCTCTTGACCTTTCACAGGACAACAAGATCGTCTGGAGGTACGAACCGAAGCAGGATCCAAATGTCATTCCCGTGATGTGCTGTGACACGGTGAACCGCGGTCTTGCCTATGCCGACGGGAAGATCTTCCTGCACCAGGCGGACGACAAGCTGGTCGCGCTCAACGCCAAGACCGGCGACCTTGTCTGGAGCGCAACAAACGGCGATCCATCGAAAGGACAGACCGGCACCTCGGCACCTGCCGTGATCAAGGACAAAGTGCTGGTCGGCACCTCCGGCGGCGAATTCGGCGTGCAATGCAGCATGACCGCCTACGACATCAAGGACGGCAAGCAGGTCTGGAAGGCCTATTCCGAAGGGCCGGACGACCAGATGCTGTTCGATCCGCAGAAGACCACCGAACTCGGCAAGCCGGTCGGCAAGGACTCCAGCCTGAAGACCTGGGAAGGTGACCAGTGGAAGATCGGCGGAGGCTGCACCTGGGGCTGGATCGCCTACGATCCGCAGCTCGACCTCATGTACTATGGCTCCGGCAATCCCTCGACCTGGAACCCGAAGCAGCGTCCGGGCGACAACAAGTGGTCGATGACCATCTTCGCGCGCAACCCCGATACCGGCGTGGCGAAGTGGGTCTACCAGATGACGCCCCATGACGAGTGGGACTATGACGGCGTCAACGAGATGATCCTCACCGATCAGCAGGTCAACGGCACATCGCGCAAGCTCCTAACCCACTTCGACCGCAACGGGCTGGGCTACACGCTTGATCGCGTCACCGGCGAATTGCTGGTTGCCCAGAAATACGATCCGAAGGTGAACTGGACCACCGGCGTCGACATGAACAAGAGCTCGCCGACCTATGCCCGGCCGAAGGTTGTCGATCAATATTCGACCGACAAGCAAGGCGAGGACCATAACGTCAAGGGAATCTGCCCGGCGGCGCTCGGCACCAAGGACGAGCAGCCCGCGGCCTACTCGCCGGAAACGCAGCTGTTCTACGTTCCGACCAACCACGTCTGCATGGACTATGAGCCGTTCAAGGTGAGCTACACCGCGGGTCAGCCCTATGTGGGCGCGACGCTGTCGATGTATCCGCCTCCCGGCGAAAGCAACATGGGCAACTTCATTGCCTGGGACGGCAAGACCGGCAAGATCGTCTGGTCGGTCAAGGAGCAGTTCTCGGTCTGGTCGGGCGCGCTCGCGACCGCCGGCGGCGTGGTGTTCTACGGCACGCTCGAAGGCTACCTGAAGGCGGTCGATGCCAAGACAGGCAAGGAACTCTACAAGTTCAAGACGCCGTCCGGCATCATCGGCAACGTCACGACCTATGAGCACAGCGGCAAGCAGTACATCGCCGTGTTGTCCGGCGTGGGTGGCTGGGCAGGCATCGGCCTCGCGGCCGGCTTGACCGAGCCGACAGAAGGTCTCGGCGCGGTCGGCGGCTATGCTGCGCTGAGCAACTACACCGCGCTCGGTGGAACACTCACCGTGTTCGCCCTGCCGCAATGAGCTGCTGACCACACCTCGGCGCAGAGGATTATCCTCTGCGCCGGTCTACCTGTTCTCGAAAGTCCCGGGGCAAGCTCGTGCGCAGTATCCTGCTGCTGGCTGCAGCGACGATCGTTATCGTAGCCGAAAGGAACGCCCTTGCGGACGGCTCGGGCGATCCGACCGCGGTCAAATCCGAAAACGGCAAATATTTCGACAAGGACGGGATTCCGACTTTCAAGGTTGCGGCTGACGGCACGGTCGACTGGTACACCTATTCCGGATACCGGCGCTATCATTCGGACTGTCACGTCTGCCACGGGCCGGATGGAATGGGATCGAGCTACGCTCCCGCGCTAAAGGACTCGCTCAAGACGATGAGCTACGCCGATTTCCTGGGAGTGGTCGCGAGCGGCCGCAAGAACGTCAACACGGCGCAAGAGAACGTGATGCCGGCCTTTGGCGATAATCCGAACGTGGCCTGCTACATGGACGATATCTACATCTACCTGCGCGCGCGTGCCGACAATGCTGTCGGTCGCGTGCGTCCGCCCAAGCATGAAGACAAATCCGCAGCCTACGCCGAGACCGAGAACGCCTGCATGGGACATTGAAAGAGCGGAACCGGAGTGAGAAGCGAGACAGGGTCCGACCATGAAGACACGCGCCGCCGTCGCTTTCGAGGCAAAGAAGCCGCTGGAAATCGTTGAGCTCGACCTTGAAGGGCCGAAGGCCGGCGAGGTCATGGTCGAGATCAAGGCGACCGGGATCTGTCACACCGATGCCTATACACTCGACGGCTTCGACAGCGAGGGGATATTTCCTTCCATCCTCGGCCATGAGGGCGCGGGCATCGTGCGCGAGGTTGGAGCAGGAGTAAGCTCCGTGAAACCCGGCGACCATGTCATCCCGCTCTACACGCCCGAATGCCGCCAATGCAAAAGCTGCCTCAGCCAAAAAACCAATCTTTGCACGGCGATTCGCGCCACCCAGGGTAAGGGCGTGATGCCGGACGGCACGTCGCGCTTCAGCTATCGGGGAAAAACGATCTACCACTACATGGGCTGCTCCACGTTTTCGAACTTCACGGTTCTGCCAGAGATAGCGGTGGCAAAAATCCGCGAGGACGCCCCATTCGACAAGAGCTGCTATATCGGCTGTGGCGTCACGACAGGCGTCGGCGCCGTCGTCAACACCGCCAAGGTCACGCCGGGCGCGAACGTCGTCGTCTTCGGGCTCGGCGGCATCGGACTCAACGTCATTCAGGGCGCCAAGATGGTCGGCGCGGACAAGATCATTGGCGTCGACGTCAACGATTCGAAGGAGGAATGGGGCCGCAAATTCGGTATGACCGACTTCGTCAACCCGAAGAAGGTTTCCGGCGATCTCGTCCAGCATCTGGTCGCGCTCACCGATGGCGGCGCCGATTTCAGCTTCGATTGCACCGGCAACACGACGGTGATGCGCCAGGCGCTCGAATGCGGCCATCGCGGCTGGGGAGTCTCCGTCATTATCGGCGTCGCAGAAGCCGGAAAGGAGATTTCCACCCGTCCATTCCAGCTCGTCACCGGCCGCGTCTGGAAGGGCACCGCGTTCGGCGGTGCGCGTGGCCGCACCGACGTGCCGAAGATTGTCGACTGGTACATGAGCGGAAAGATCCAGATCGATCCGATGATCACCCATGTCCTCAAGCTCGAAGAAATCAACAAGGGGTTCGACTTGATGCACGAAGGCAAGTCGATCCGTTCGGTTGTCGTGTTCTGATGTCATGATGTCACATAAGGAGGGTTGATCCATGACCGTTCATATCCACCCTGCAATCGACAACGGCGTGAAGAAAGGCTCTGGGAGCTTTTCGGGAGGGACGCTGGTCTGCAAATGCAAGGACAAGCCGGTCAAAATCGGCATCAAGGGCGACGTCGCGCACAATCATGCCTGCGGCTGCACAAAATGCTGGAAGCCCGAAGGCGCGACCTTCTCCGTCGTTGCCGTTGTGCCGCGCCAGAATGTGACGGTGCTTGAAAATGGCGACAAGCTCCAGATCGTCGACACCGCGGCGACCATCCAGCGATACGCCTGCAGGGCCTGCGGCACGCATATGTACGGCCGCATTGAGAACAAGGGCCACCCGTTCTACGGCCTCGATTTCATTCACCCCGAACTTTTCGAGGAAGGCGGCTGGGCGGCGCCAGGTTTTGCGGCCTTCGTGTCTTCCGTGATCGAGTCCGGCGTCAAACCGGAACAAATGGATGAAATCCGGTCTCGCCTCAAGGAGCTCGGCCTTGAGCCCTATGATTGCCTGTCGCCGGCACTAATGGATGCGATTTCCACCCATGTGGCGAAGGCCAAGGCGGCCTGACCACCCGGCGCGACGATGGAGAGCCCACGCGCGGTATCCCGATTCCGTGCGGTATATCGGTTTCCTGAAGCCGCAAATGTTCGTGGCGGTCGATGACACCGCGCCCGATCTGATACTGCGTTCCTCCCTGAACTGGATTGGCCTCGCCCCGTGTTTTCGGCGGCGAGGCCTCTTCTGCGCGCTTGGGGCGTGGACGTCCAAGGCGATAGCTCTTTCGGATCGGGCCAACGCTGGGCGTCAGACGAAGGCACTCAATCCCGTAATGGATTTGCCGACGATCAGCGTATTCATTTCCCTTGTGCCTTCGTAGGAATAGATCGCTTCCGCGTCGGCCACGAAACGGCCGATGTGGTTCTCCAGCAGGATGCCGTTGCCGCCGAGTAGCTCGCGCGCATAGCCGACCGTCTCGCGGCACTTGACGGTGCAGAAAGCTTTCGCGAGCGATGCATGCTCGTCCAGCATCACCCCTTCGTCCTGCAGCTGCGCGAGCCGCAGCATCATCGCCTGCGTCGAGGTGACGTTTCCGAGCATGCGCACCAGCAGGTCCTGCACGAGCTGGAATCCGCCAATCGGCCTGCCGAACTGTATCCGCTCCGTCGCATAGCGGAGCGCATGCTCGTATGCTCCCATCTGGCAGCCCACGGCAAACCATGCCACGCCGGTGCGGGTCATCCGCAGAACCTTGGCGGTGTCCTTGAAAGTGTTGGCGTTCTGCAAGCGATCCGCCTCCGG
Organism: Bradyrhizobium sp. NP1; assembly: GCF_030378205.1. NCBI lineage: Bacteria > Pseudomonadati > Pseudomonadota > Alphaproteobacteria > Hyphomicrobiales > Nitrobacteraceae > Bradyrhizobium > Bradyrhizobium sp. NP1. Next base: position 1,841,610 of record NZ_CP127385.1, on the reverse strand, counting down.
GACACGGCAGTCCTTCAGCGTGATTAGCCCGTTCTGCACGACGCGGAGCGCCATCTTGGTCTTGATCTTTTCGACCGAGAAGCCCGGATTGTCCTTTCCCACCACGAAGCCCTTGACCTGGTTCGAGCCCTCCTCGCGCGCCCAGATCACGTTGACGTCGGCGAAGGTGGCGTTGCCGATCCATTTCTTCTGGCCGTTGAGGATCCAGGCGTCGCCTTCTCGCCGGCAGGTTGTCATCATCCCGCCGGATGTCGCAGATCCCACCAGCGGCTCGGTCAGACCGAACGAGCCGATCTTCTCGAAGCGCATCATCGGCGGCAGCCAGCGCTGCTTCTGCGCCTCGTCGCCGCATAGATAGATCGATCCCGCCGACAACCCGGTATGCACACCCCAGAACGTCGCGACGGACGCATCGACCCGGGCCAGTTCCATCGCAACGAAGCCGTTCAACAGCCAACTGCCACCGGCTGCGCCATAGCCCTGGTAGCCGACGCCACCGATGCCGATTTCGGCCATCTTCGGAATGATCGCGAACGGGAATTCATCGCGCCCCCAATATTCCTCGATCACGGGGGCGACCACGCCTTCGGTGAAGTCGCGAACGCGACGAAGCAGTGCACGTTCCTCGTCGCTGAGCACTGCCGCAACCCTGTAGAAGTCGCCGTCGATCGGCGGCGGCGCATAGCCGGGCTTTCCAGCCCGCGTCACTTGTGGGTTCGCCATGGATTCCTCCCTCATGCGTAGCGAGGTTGGCCTGATATCTAGTGGCCCCGGCAGGACGATCTCCTCCTGCCGAGGTTCGTCGCGTCGTCACATCCCGGCGGCGATGTCAGACTGATTTGTTCGGGCGGACGCTGGCGCGGATCTCCTCGAAGCTCTCCTTGACGCGATCCTGGATGATCTTCACCGCTTCCGTGGTCGATTGCCTTGCGGTCGACGCACTCTCCTGGGCTCCCTGCACCGAGATCTCGAACACTTTCCTTGCGAATTCGGTCTGCAGTGCGATGTTCTCGTGAATCTTGCCGAGCGGCTTGTATTCCCGCGCAAGCGTCGCGGCCTCGCGTAGCCCGGCTTCGAGCACCTCGCGCTGCTTCTGCGCCACGGACTGCGCACCCTGCGCGGCCACCTTCGCGCTCTGGCCCAGGGCGTCGATGTTCTTCTTCTGGGTCTGCAGCAGCTCGTCCACATTCAACTTCGGCAAGCCGAGATCGCTCCCGAATTTCCTCAGCAGCTCGATGTATGAGGTCGTATCCGTCATGATATTCCTCCCTTGTTGCTGTGCTTAGGGCTTGTGGCGTCCACCTTCGGACGTTGGAATGAGGTCTTTGAGACGGTCCGCCGTTGGCGAACGCGGGGACGACGGCCGGACCTGTCGGTTCTCGTCGGCCAGAAACGCCTCGATCAGGGCAGCCGTTTCGGCCGGCCGCGTCACCATGAACAGGTGCCCGTCATCGATCATGTGGAGTTCGGCGTTCGGGATCAGGCCTGCCAGGATGTGGCCATTGATCGGGGGGACCAGTGGATCGTCACTGCCCATCAGGACCAGCGTCGGCTGCGGCAACGACCATAGCCATGGCAGGCTGGTCCAGCCGGCCATCGCGAGAAGCTGGTACAGGTAGCCCAGATTGCGCACCCCATGCATCGAAGCCGCGTGCCGGCCGATCAATGACGGATCGAATCGAAACGCTCCTCCATAGATGTCCGCCGCAACCCGGTTCATATAGTCCTTGTCGGTGTAGCGGCGCGGCGTCGCCATCTTCCACAGTACCGAGAGGCTTGCCGGCACCATGGTGACGCCGGGCGCCGTCGCGGCGAGCACCAGCCGCCGGCACAGTTTTGGGTGCTGATGCGCGAATTGCTGTGCGATTCCGCCGCCCCAGGAGACCCCGGCGGCATCGACCTCGGCGTAGCCCAGCTCCGCCATGAGACCTGCCGCAAGCCGTGCCACCGTCGACGGGCGATAGGGCAGCAGCGGCCTGGGTGAACCGCCGACGCCGGGCACGTCAAAGATAATGGCGGTCGTGCTCGTGAGCGCTTCGAGGAACGGCTTCGCCAGCTCCCAGTTGGCGCCGATCCCGTTGAACAGCAACAGCGGCGGCCCGCTGCCGCCGCCATGCCTGATGGCGACCTCAAGCAACTGACCGTCGATCATAACCTGCCGCGCCTCGATCGCGCCCGGCTTCGCAACCACAACCGGTTCGGCCTTGTCGCCGCTGGCGAGATTGTCACTCAAAGACGTAGGTCCCCGGGGCCGCAACAAGGGTCGGGTGCCGCGCGCTGCCGAGTGAAGCAGGCGCTGCGATCTCGTCGCCCGAGCGCGCATGCAGCCAGTCGCGCCAATCAAGCCACCAGCTTCCCTTCCGCTTCTCGGCCGACGCCAGAAACGCGTCGGGGGCGTCCGCGCTGACCGACCCGATCATGAAGGACGCCTTCGGATTGCTGGGCGGATTGAGAAGGCTTTGCAGATGTCCGCTGTTCGAAAGCACGAAGGTGGTGCCCTCACCCATGATCTGGGCTGTCTTGTAGACGCCCTTCCACGGCGTGATGTGGTCGGTGACGCCGGCGATCACGTAGCTGTCGGCCTTGACCTTGCCCATGTCGACGGTCTTCCCGTTCAGCGTCAGCTTGCCGGCATTGACGAACGGGTTGGTGAAATACAGGTCGAGATAGTCGCCGTGCAGTGCCGCCGGAAGGCGGGTCGTATCGGCGTTCCAGTAAAGGATATCGAAAGCCGGCGGCTGGTTGCCGAGCAGGTAGTTGTTCACCCAGTAGTTCCAGATCAGGTCATTGGGCCGCATCCAGGCGAACATCCGCGCCAGATCATGGCCGTCGACGATACCCCGCAACCGCGAGGTCTCCTTGGCCGCGGACATGGTTTCCGGCGTCATCAGGCAGCCGAAAGCGCTCTCTTCGGCCGAGTTGGGATCCAGCAGGCAAACCGCCAGCACCAGGTTTCTGATTTTCTTTTCGGCCGCGCTGCCGAGCGTCGCGAAATAGGCGGTCGAGGTAATACCGCCGGAGCAGGATCCCATCATGGAGATATCCTCACTGCCGGAGATCTCCCGCACCGCGTCGACAGCCTCGTCGAGCGCCGCGACGTAGGTGTCCAGCCCCCAGTCGCGATGGGCTGCCGTCGGGTTGCGCCAGCTAATGGCAAAGGTCTGGATTCCGCTCTCGAGCAGGAAGCGGACCATGCTCTTGTCCGGAGAGAGGTCGAGCGCATAGTACTTGTTGATCTGCGGCGGCGTCACGAGCAGTGGCCGCTTCCTGACGGTCGCCGTCATCGGTGTGTACTGGATCAGCTCGAGCAATTCGTTGCGGAGCACGACCGCACCCGGGGTGACCGCGAGATTCTCGCCGACCTTGAAGGCGCTGGTGTCCACCATCGACGGCATGCCGCGATTGCCGGTGAGATCGCCGAAGTAGTTCTTCAACCCGTGCCACAGGCTTTGTCCGCCGGTGTCGATGAACTTGCGGACCGCCGCCGGGTTGGTGAGCATCGCATTGGTCGGCGCAACGGCGTCGATCAGGATTTCCGTGATCAGGTGCGCGCGCGCCTTGTCGATGTCGCTCAGGCTGGTCTTGTCGACCAGGCCGTTGACCGCCTCGCCCCAGGCGAGATAGGCCTTGAGCAGGCTGCTGTGCAGCGAGCTCTCCTTCCAGGTCGGGTCCGAAAACCGCTTGTCGCCCGTCCTCGGCGCACGCTCGGATTTGCCCGCGACGATGGAACCCAGCTCGCCGACGAAGGAGAGCCACTGTTCGGTCGCGACCTTTGGTTCGTTCATGACCGCTTTGAACAGGATGCCGGCGCTCTCGACGAGATCCTGCCCCTGGATGCCGACGAGCGGATTGAGCGCCAGCGTATTTCGGGATGCCTCCTCGGAAAGGTCCGCCGTCGACGATATCGGGCTGCGATTGTCTGTGCTCATTGCCGTCATGCTCCCTTGGCGGGAAGCAGCAGCGCCAGCGTCTCGGCGATAAGGGCGGGCTTCTCCGATCCCTCCACTTCCAGCGTATTCTGGGTCTTCATGATCACCTGTCCGCCTTCCCTCGGCTCGAGCCCGGCGAGCACGACGCGCAGCCTCACGCGCGCCCCGGCCGGCACCGGTGCCAGAAAGCGAACCTTATCGATCCCGTAATTCAGCCCGGCGGCGGCGTCGGTCGGGATGACGCCGATCTGCATCGCCAGCGGGGCGACCATCGCCAGCGTCAGATAGCCATGCGCAATCGGACCGCGGAAAGGACTCTCTCGTCTCGCCCTTTCGACATCGACATGAATCCATTGATGATCGCCGGTGCAGGACGCAAAGGTGTCGATGCGTGGCTGGTCTATCGTAACCCAATCGGAAAGGCCGAGTTCCTGTCCTATTCTTTCGCCCAAACCGGCAAGGGTGAGGTTGCCCACGTTCGCTCCTCCATCTTCTTGTGGCTGCGCCCGAACAGCTACATGTCACCGTACCGCTCGCGCAGCTCCTTCTTGTTGATCTTGCCGACGCTCGTCTTGGGAATGCTGTCGATGAACAGGATCGTCTCGGGGATCCCGTATTTGGAGATGATGCCCTTGTCGGCGAACACCTTGAGATGGTCCTTGATGGCGGTGTCGGTGACGCCATTCGCATCGGACGCCTTCTTGACCACGAGCGCCATCGGCCGCTCGCCCCATTTGGCGTCCTTCACGCCGATGACGGCGGCCTCCGCGACGCCGGCGCATTGCGAGATCAGATCCTCGATCTGCAGCGACGAGACCCACTCGCCGCCGGTCTTGATCACGTCCTTGATGCGGTCGGTGATGTGGACGTAGCCGTCCGGGCCCACCACGGCGATGTCGCTGGTGTGCAGATAACCCCCGGCCCACAGTTGCTCCGAACCTTCAGGATTGTCGAAGTAGCCCTGCGTAAGCCAGGGCGAGCGCAGCACGATCTCACCGGCGGACTTGCCGTCATGCGGCACGTCGTTCATGTCGGGGTCGACGATGCGCAGATCCACCAGTGGCCCCGCCATGCCGGCTCTGCTGCGGAAATCGACCTCGCCGTCAGGATCGCCAGTGAGATCCTTCGACCGGACATGGGAAACCGCCGCAAGCGGGCCGGTCTCCGACATCCCGTAGCCTGCGAAGATGTCGATGCCTGCGGTAAGCGCCTGCTTGGCCAGCGCTTTCGGCAGGGCTGAACCGCCGATCACCATCTTCAGACCGCGCAGGTCGACCTTGGCCGCGGCGGCGGCGTTGAGCAGCATCTGCAGGATCGTCGGGACGCCATGGGTGAAGGTGACGCCCTCGCTCTTGATCAGCTTGACCAGCATCGCTGGCTCGTAACGACCGGGATAGACCTGCTTGGCACCGGCAAGCGTCGCCGACCAGGGAAAGCCCCAGGCATGGACATGAAACATCGGGGTGATCGGCATGTAGACGTCGTCACGCGAGAACCGGCCCTGCTGACCCGCGATACCGAATAGCGCCAGTCCGCAGATCGTATGCAGCACGAGCTGCCGATGGCTGTAGTAGACGCCTTTGGGCAGACCAGTCGTGCCCGTCGTATAGAAAGTGGTCGCCTGGGTGTTCTCGTCGAAGTCCGGAAAGTCGTAGTCGGGCGAGGCCGCGGCAAGCAGGTTTTCATACTCGCCGATGAAGGAGAGGTTGCCGGTCTGTGGCGCAGGCTGATCCGACATCACGATCAGCCGCTTCACCTTCGGCAATTGGGCTTTCATGCCTTCGAGCAATTCGACGAATTCGTCGTTGACGAGCAGCGTTGAGGCCCCCGCGTGATTGATCGTGTAGGCGATCTGCTCGGGCGACAGGCGGACATTCACCGTTTGCAGCACCGCGCCCATCATCGGGATTGCAAAGAAAGCCTCGAGAAACCGGTTACTGTCCCAGTCGAGCACGCCGACGGTATCGCCCGGCGCGATACCGGCCTTGGCAAGAGCCGATGCGAGGCGGCCGATGCGCTCCCTGATCTGGCGATAGGTGAAGCGCTTCAGGTCGCGGTAGACGACCTCCTGGTCGGGCGCCTGCAAGCGCGGCGTGTGCCACAATTGCTTGAAAATCAAAGGGTATTGATAAGCAGATTTGGTGGCCTGGATCAGCCTTCCCACCATGACGGCCTCCCTCGAATTGTCTTCCTCCGGCCGTTTCGGCGTCCGCCATTCTAGGTGAGCGGATCGCCTGACCTGCCTCGCACCGCACAACGCCAGTCCCAAGCCTCGCGCGCAGCCTGGTCCTTGTGAAGGTCCGAAACGGACGAACAGCGGGTCCAAGCCGGACAAGTTGCCTCTTATCAGGCACCGGGTCTTGAAAAAAACTGCTGCATTTTACGCCCAAAGCGAGCCGCAGCCCAGCGGCCTGAGCCTACGCGCGATCGAAAAAATGTTATCCTGGCCCGACGACAAGTGACAGAAGCTTCGAACCGTGTGTTTTTAAAGGGCAGGTTCAGTTGCGCGACTCCAAGCAGCCCGGGAGGTCCCCCGCTTTGCGTTCCGTTTCGAGCAGCGCAAGGGAAAGGCCGATCGTTGGATTGGATGAGCGTGTTTACGAATCGACAAAACTCGCCGCGCTGTTCGACATACTCGTCGACCAGGGCTGCCCAGCCGGCGACGTGCTGAGAAACGTCAACCTGACCGCGGACGAGGTGCACTCTCCAAGGTCGAGGATTTCGCTCGCGGATTTGATGACCGCCTGCAAGAACGCAATTCGGCTCTCAAGCGACCCGCATCTGCCATACCGCATCGGTACATCAATCCACATCTCCACTTACGGCATGTACGGCTTCGCCATTCTTTGCTGCCCCGACTTTCGCAAGGCGATGGCTTTTGCCGAACTTTACCACGCGCTCGCGACGCCGCTGGCGACGATCGAATTCACCGAGGAGGACGGGGTCGCGACCTGGACCATCGAGCCCAATGCGCGCACCGCAACCGATCCGAAGGTCTACCGCTTCGTCACCGAGATGCAGATCGGCATTCACATATCGCTGATGCGGGACATCATGGGCCCCTCGTTCACTCCTGATCAGATCAGCGTCGCCTATCCGGAAGCTCATGACTTCGGCCTGCCAGCGGACCAGATCGGATGTCGTCTAAGCTTCGCAAGCAGGACCAACCGGATCATTTTCCGGTCGGCATGGCTGGATCAAGCAGCAAATCTCGGCAACAAGACGACGTACCCGGCGGTCGTGGCGCTCTGCGACGACCTGCTCAACGATCTGAAATCGCGAATTGGAATAGCCGGGGAGATTCGCGCCCTCCTGCTCCGGGATATCGCCAACCCTCCCACCCTCGCTGCCATCGCAAAGCTGCTTGAAATGAGCGATCGCTCGTTGCGACGTCAGCTGCGGGAGCAAGGCATCTCCTTCCGCGGCCTGCTGGATGAACTTCGAATGCAGATCGCGCTGAAATACCTGCGCACAACAAGGCTCGCGAACGAGGATATTGCGCTGGCGCTCGGGTTCAGTGATGCCGCAAATTTCCGCCGCGCTTTTCGGCGCTGGACCAACAAGTCACCCAGCAAGATCAGGGAGGAGTAGTCAAATCACTCTGATCCGCGTCATTCCACCTACAACTACGAGCCTTATTCACAAACCCGGGCAGGCACGACGGCCCGCCGCCCCGCCTCATCGACGAATTGGCCAAGACCGGTTATACATGAAGCGAGAGGATCCGCGTTTGAGGCCGCAATATTGCCTATTGCAGCAGGGACATCCAAGCAGCGGGAAGCATCACCGGTTTTGATAGACAATCGATAGACGGCTCTTCTTTCGCAACACGGTGGCGGCCCATGCTGCGCGACGACTCGAGATGGGACGGAAATTCATCAACCGAAACATAAAGAGCGGCTAACCCGGTCATGAGCTAAGTGGAGTCAGGCACGAACATGCCGACCTCTGATGACGAAATTCAGGGCAGGTCCGACGCCCCAAGTGACGGACAAGAAAAGAGCACGCGCACCCCGACGCGCACGCCTTCCATTATCGTCGGCACCGTTGCAGCCGCCGTCGTCGCGCTTTCCGTCTTCTATCTGTTGCGACCTGAACCACTGCTGGTGCAGGGCGAGGTCGACGCGACACGGCTCGACATCGCCGCGCGCGTCGACGGACGGGTCAAGGAGATACCCGTGGAACGTGGCCAGAACGTTCCGGCAAACGCCGTCCTCGTACGGATCGATAATCCTGAAACCGTGGCCAAACACGAGCAAATGAGGACGGCAGCCGCAGTTGCGGAAGCCCAACTCGCCAATGTACTCGTCGGAACGCGGGTGGAAACCATTGCCGCGCGGAAAGCGGAAATGGAGCGCGCGCAGGCGGCTCTGGTGCTGGCGCAGAAGACTTTCGACCGCACTCATACATTGACCGAGCAAGGCAATGCGCCGCAAGCCCGCCTGGACCAGGTGACTGATACGCTGCACGAAAGCGAGCGGGCGGTCGATCAGGCCAAATCGGCCTATGAGCAGGCCGTCAATGGCTACACAAAAGAGGAACGGGCGATTGCCAAGTCCAACCTCGAAAAGGCCAATGCCGATATCCAGAGCGTTCAATCGATCATCGATCAACTCGTGGTCTATGCCCCGGTCGCCTCGCAGGTCTATCAGCGCAATGTGGAGCCGGGCGAATATGTGTCTCCGGGCGTTCCGCTCGTCACCCTGATCGATTTGGCCGATGTCTGGGTCCATTTCGATCTTCGCGAAGATCTGGTGAAGGGCCTGAAGGTCGGCGATCGATTTGACGTGCACGTTCCGGCTCTTGATGACCGCCGTGTAACCGTCGAAGTCAAGCTTATTGCAACCAAGGGCGAATATGCGAGTTGGCGGGCCACGCGCGCTTCGGGCGATTTCGACCTGCGGACGTTTTCGATCCGCGCCTACCCGATCCAGCCGGTGCCCGAGCTGCGACCGGGAATGAGCGCCTATCTCGACTGGCGATCACGGCAATGAGGCTGGCGTCGAAACCCGGATTTCTGCTGGTTGCGCGGCGCGAGTGCCATTGGCTGTTTCACGATCGGGTGGCGCTGCTGTTGATCTTCGGCGTGCCTCTCTTTGCGTTCGTGGTTCTCACGACCGTGTTCAGCCATCCGGTCATCCGGGGGCTCGGCGTGACGGTCGTTGACGAAGACAGGTCGGATGCTTCGCGTGCTCTGGTGGAATACGTCGCGGCGTCTCCGAGCCTGCATATCGTCGACCGCTCCGGCACGCTGTCCACAGCCGTGCGGGACATCCGGTCCGGCAAGGCAATCTCCGCGATCTACATTCCGACCGATTTCGAGCGCGACCTGAAGGCCGAACGCCGCCCGCAGGTCGTAGGCTTCTATAACCAGCAGTTCCTGACCCCGTCCGGCATTGCATCCTCTGGCCTGAACGACGCGCTATCCGCTGCGGCGGCAGCGGCTGCCCCCGCAAAGCGCGCCGCCCCCGCGCCGGCCTCCATCGGAACGATGACCGGGGAGACCATCGCGCTTGTCAATCCGCAAAAGAACTATGCGCAGTTCCTGCTGCGCGCGCTGCTGCCGACGATCATCCATGTGGTGATCACGCTCGCCGCCGGCTATTCCGTCGGATCCGAATTCCGCCGTCGCGACGGGCGGGCCTGGCTCGAAAGCGCCGGTGGCGACCCGGTGGTCGCGCTGGCCGGCAAGCTCGCGCCGCTGTTCGGCATCTTCTTCATGGTCATGTTGGTCGAGCCGCTGTTCCTGGAGGGCGTGCTGCAAATTCCCTTCAGGGGAGACTTGCCGCTGATGATCGCCGCGGCCTCCCTGCTGATCATTGCCTATCTGTCCCTGGGCGCCCTGCTGCAGCTCCTGGTCGGCGACCTGGCCACGGGGCTCGGACTTGCGGGCCTCATCGCCTCTCCTGCATTCGGCTACGCCGGCGTCGGGTTTCCGACCATCGGCATGAATGCGTTCGCGCAAGGCTGGAGCGCTATCCTGCCGCTGCGCTGGTACATGGCTGTCTTGCTGGGACAGGCGGCGCGCGGATTGCCGGTCTCGGATTCCGCCCTTCCCTTCGCGGCGCTCGCGGGCCTGACGGTGCTCTTTGCCGGCCTCGCATTGCTGCGCATGGCGAGCGTCACGCGAAAGGGCTGGTTTGAGACGGCGCGACCGGCCGAGCCGCCCGAAGCGGAGGAACCGCCGCGAGGCGTCGGCGGCGCCTTCAAGGCAGAGTGGCGGCGCGTGCTCGGGATGCGAAGTGCCTTCAGCCTCTTGTTCCTGGCTCCCCTGGTTTACGGCATTTATTATCCGCAGCCTTATCTGAACCAGATCCTTCGCAAGCTTCCCATCGCGGTCGTCGACAACGATCTGAGCGATCTCAGCCGCCAGGTCGTCGAGACGCTGGATGCGAGTGGAGCATTGAGCGTCGTGGTTCGCACCCGCACGCTTGCCGAAGCGCGCACCGCGATCGATCGCGGGCAGGCTTTTGCGGCCGTCGAAATCCCGCCCAACACCGAGCGCGATGTGCTCAAGGGCATCACCGCCCACATCCCGATCTACGCGGATGCGACCTACCTCTTCATATTCAGATCCAGCGCCAGCGGGGTCGCCACGGCCATCGGAGCGCTGACATCCGAACTCGTTTCGCGAGGCGCGCGCTCGGACGGAAGCCTTGTCAAGGCGAAGCTGGCGAGCTCGAGCCCGGCCGACGTTCTGCTGCAGCCGATCTTCAATCCGGTGGGCGGTTATGCGAGCTACGTCGTCCCGGCGGCGTTCATCCTGATCCTGCAGCAAACCCTCCTGATCGGCGCGGCCATGTTGACCGGCACTGCGCTGGCGGCGGGGGGCGGAGCGTTTGCCGGCGTGCTCGGCCGCGGCGTCGCCCACCTGACCATCTACCTTCCGGCGCTTGCGCTTTATGTCATCGTGCTGCCGCGCATCTACGGCTTTTCGACACTCGGCCATCTTCCACAAATCTTCGCGCTTGCGAGTGTCTTTCTCCTTGCGACGAGCTTCATGGGGCAGGCCGTCGGGGCCTGGTTCACGCGACCGGAGAACGCGACCATCCTCCTCCTGGCAACCAGCCTGCCTCAGTTCTTCATGGCCGGCTTTGCGTGGCCGCGCGAGGCAATCCCCGATGTCGCCCTCGCATTCGGTCGGATTTTCCCCGCCGATTCCGCGATCGATGGCCTCGTGCGCGTCAACCAGCTTGGTGCCAGCATTTGGGAGGTCGCCCATGACTGGCTCGCACTGTGGTGCCTGGCCGTCGCCTATTTCGTGCTCGCCGTGATCTCGGCGTTTGCGGTCAAGAGAGGACGGCAACATGCGCAAAGCTAGGCGTGCCGCCATCGTTGCGATCCCGCTCGTGCTGGTCGCGGCTGCCTTGGTCTATTCCGGGCGTCGATCCGCATCGGCGACCACGATTGTTGGCGTCGTGCGGGCGACCGAAGTCAGGGTGGAGCCGGAGGTGAACGGCCAACTCATGTCGATTGAGGTCGACAAAGGCGCGCATGTGCACGCCGGCGACGTCCTGGCGCGACTCTCCGCGGTGGAGTTGACGGCGCAGGCGGACCAGGCGCGTGCCGCGCTCGCCTCGGCCACCGCGACCCGCAACAATGTCTATGCCGGTGTCCGTCGTGAACAGGTCGACTCACTGAAAGCTGCGATCGCCAAGGCGAGCGCCCGCCTCGACTATGTGCAGGCACAACTGACAAGGACCAGCACGCTGGCGCGGCAGAGCTTTGAGTCCCAGCAGGCGCTCGACCAGGCCGAAAACGACGTTGCAAGCGCGCGCGCCGACGTGGCGGAGGCCCAAGCGAATTATGATGCGGCCGTGGCGGGCCCGACCCGGGAGGAACGCGCGATCGCCGACGCCCAGGTGCAGGCCGCGGCCGCCGCGGTGGCCGTGCTCGAGCGCCGTCTTGAAAAGATGGTCCTGCGTGCTCCGGCCGACGGTGTGGTCAGCGTTATCGCCGCAGAGGTGGGCGAGAATGTTCGCCCGGGTCAACCGGTCCTGATGGTCGAGGCCGCAGGCAGGCAATGGCTCTCGTTCAACGTGCGCGAAGACCATCTCGGTGGCCTCACGATGGGAAAGACGGTGAGCGTGACGCGGAACGGTCCCGACGGCGCGGTCAAATCGGTCGTCACCGAGCTGCGACCGCTCGGGGTCTTTGCCACCTGGCAGGCCGAGCGAGTTATTGGCGATCATGACCGCAGTACGCTGCGCTTGCGCCTCGACCCACAGGAGGCCGCGGCAGGCCTTGAACCGGGAATGACTGTTTGGATCCAGCCTTAACAAGCAAAACGCTGAGGGTCCGGCAGAACGCCGACGCTTCCGACAACCATAAACATCCGGCTACCGGCGCCGCCGACGGCTCCCGCAAGTTGGCGCGCCATGCTCTGGCGCGCCACAGACCCGGCTCGGAATTACAGACCTGGCTCGGAATTAGAGTGCCGCCGCCATCATGTCGGCGTGCGCCGGATAGTCGACGTAGCCTCGCCCGTCGCCGCCGTAGAACGTCGAGCGGTCATAGCGGTTTAGCGGCAACTTGCGCCGCAGCCGTTCGGGCAGATCAGGGTTCGAGATAAAGTGTCGACCGAACGCCACGAGATCCGCGTCGCCTTCCGCGACGATGGCCGCGGCACTTTCTCCCGTGAAACCGCCCGCCGCGATCAGCGTGCGGCTGAATTTCTGCCGTAGATGCTGGGCGGCGATTGGAGCCTGGCCCTTGGCAACATCCTCGGTGCCCTTGATGCGCGGCTCGACCACGTGAAGATAGGCGATGCCCAGACGATCGAGCTGGCCTGCCACATAGCCGAAAGTCGCGGCCGGATCGCTGTCCGACATCGAGCCATAGGTGCTGCTCGGCGAGAGGCGCACGCCGACACGATCGGCCCCCCAGACGGAGATCGCAGCCTGCGTGATCTCCAGCAGGAAGCGCGCACGGTTTTCGATGGGACCACCGTATTCATCCGTGCGCTTGTTGGTGCCGTCCTGCAGGAACTGATCGGGCAGGTAGCCGTTCGCGCCGTGAATCTCGACGCCATCGAAACCGGCGCGTAGTGCACGCGCGGCGCCAGCGCGAAACTCCTCGATAATTCCTGGAATCTCTTCCAGCGCGAGCGCACGTGGCATCGAGAACGGGACTTCACCTCGCCGGGCATAGGCGTAGCCTTCTGCCGCGATCGCGGATGGCGCGACCGGCGGCTCGCCATTCGGCTGCAGATCGGTGTGTGACTGACGGCCGACATGCCACAGCTGCAGGAAAATCCGGCCGCCCCTGGCATGAACCGCATCGGTGACGCGGCGCCATCCTTCAATCTGACGGTCCGAATAGATGCCGGGCGCGCCGGCATAGCCGTAGCCACGGATCGACACCGGCGTTGCCTCGGAAACGATCAGGCCCCCCTTCGATGCGCGCTGCGAATAATACTCGACCATCAGGTCGCTCGGAATGTCGCCCGGATCGGACCGCATCCGCGTCAGCGGCGCCATCACGACACGGTGGGACAGTTGATAGGGTCCAATGTTGACTGGCGAGAACAGGGTGCTCATGGTTGTTTCCTTCGGTTTTGGATGACGACGGCCGATGGTCGCTGGATGTGGCGCCCCATCGGCCGTCTCTCGGGAAGTGCGATGGGGATCGCAATCGCGCTTCCTGTTTTCTTCCACTCTCAGACGCCCACAGCGGTCGCCGGCTGCAACACCGGGATCATGTCTTCCGGCTCGGGCCTGTGGGTGTAATCGGGGTTCACTTCGGAATAGAGGATCGTACCGTCCTGGCCGATCACGTAGCGGGCCGGCATCGGCAGGGTCCAGCTCGGATCGTCGTTGAAGGTCGGCAGATCGTTCTTGAGGCTCTTGTAGAGCTCGATCAGATAGTCGGGCAGCTCGAAGCGCAGGCCGAACGCCGCGCCGACCTTGCCCTTCGCATCCGACAGGATCGGAAAGCTCAGCTTGTTCTGACGTACCGACTTGCGGCTGTTCGGCGCGGTCTGCGGCGAGATCGCAAGCAGCGAGGCGCCATACTTGTCGAAGGCGGGCTTGGCGGCCTCCAGCGCCTGCAACTCCATGTTACAGTATGGGCACCACACGCCGCGATAGAAGCTGACGACGAGCGGGCCTTTTTTCAAAAGCTCGTCCGAGCTGACGATGTTGCCCTCGGGGTCCTTCAGCGAGAACGATGGCGCCACGTCGCCGGCTTTCCTGGCGCGCTGCGCAGCACCCGAGGCGACAAGCTCGGCGGTGGCGCGATGCATGGTCTCGATAACAGAATGAGGAACATTGTAGGGCGGCTTGCCGGCTTCGAAATCGGCCTTGAACGCGTCGAGTTTGGCTTGCAATGACATGGTCGACTCCCTCTGGGTTTCGCGTGGGCTTGCGGATCGAGCTCACGCGACAGAACCTAAAGGAGGCCGCCATGGAGGGTAGCGAGGCCGACGGACTAGGCCCTATTCCGCTTGGGAATAGGGGCTTCAGCAGCCGCGGCAAATGACCAGCTTTCGATCGAGTTCGACATCGAGATACTGCTGCTGGCGTTCCCAGGCCGATAGAACGTCGTCCTGGGGGACGTCGGCCCTTCCAGGCTGCCGATGACCGGTCGGCGCGAGCCAGGGCGAATGCGAGGTTAGAACGGCTGGATTGTTTTGATCGGACGCTGCAGCAGGCGAAAGCAGACCGAACAGCGCAGCGCCGGCAACAAGCGCCGCGGCGACGCGTGCAGAATGATTCTTGCTCGAGGTGGACATGGCGTGACACTCCTTGTCGCGGGCTCAGGATGAGCAAAGCCGCTTATGGGGTCAGCCTACTCAGCGCTCCCGAACACTGAATGCCGGATAGGATCGAAAAGCTGCTCGTTCGTCTCATCTGCGGTGGAAACGGCGTCGCCTCGATCAGCTCGCTGTCACGGATTAAAGCTGCGTTCAAAGAAATCAACAAAAGCCCGCGCTTTCGCAGTCGCCGCGCGCCCGGTCGGGAATACCGCCCACAGATCGAGAGGTGGAAGGCTCCATTCCGTCAGCACCGCGCGCACTGCGCCCGAGCGCAGCTCCGGGCTGAACATCCATTCGGATGAAATGGTGAGCCCTGCATGGGCAAGCACCGCGGCTCTGACGCCTTCGGCCGCGGTCACCTTGAGCCTGCTTTGGACCTTGACCGCAGCTTCAGAGCTGTCGCGCCGGAACGACCACACGCTGCCTTCGCCTTGCAGATAAACAACAGCCTGATGCTTGCTGAGATCGGCTGGTGTTGCCGGGCTGCCCGCGCGCTCGAAGTAGGCGGGCGTTCCCAATACCAGTCGCTTGCATCGACCGATGCGGCGAACCGTCATCGTCGAGTCCAGCATCTTTCCCATCCGCAACGCCAGATCGATGCCCTCCTGCACGAGGTCGATCTGGCGGTCATCGAGCACGACTTCCAGATCGAGGTCCGGGTGTTGCGCGAGGAATAGCGGCAACAGCGGAATGAGATGAATGCGAGCAAATGTGACGGCGGCGCAAACACGCAGCCGTCCCTTCAGCCCGGTGCCGGCGCCGCGCGCGGCGAGCTCGGCCTCGTCAGCCTCCTCGATTGCGCGCTTGGCGCGTTCAAAATAACCGAGTCCCGCCTCGGTCGGCGTCAGTCCGCGTGTTGAGCGCGTGAGCAGCTTGACGCCCAGATAGTTTTCAAGCTGCGCCACCGTCTTGGACACCGCGGGCTGCCCAACACGAAGCTGCCGTGCGGCACCGGAAAAGGACCCGGTCTCGACCACCCGGATGAAGGTCTCCATCGAAGCCAGGCGATCCATCGTTATTCTCCTTATTCTTCCCGGGAATGAGCGATATTGCCGGCTCCTGTCTGCCACGACGGAAGAAAATTGGCCATCTGTTCTCCCGACCCAAGCGCCTGCCTGGGCCAGGACGGAGACGATCGATGACCCCCTACAGACTATCTTATGCGGACCGCTACAACGCAACGCCATCTGCATTCCGCTCCGGACGCCGCGCGAAAAGCGCTGTCGCTGGGGCGGTACGCACGCTCAATCTTGCCGTTGCCGATGCCCTCTATGCCTACGCTGTGACAGGCAGCGCGTTCGCAACCCTATTGATGCTCACCATGCCCCATCTGGAGTTGTTCGCGCGCTGCATCTTCCATGGGAAAGGGTGAACCGGCGGCGAGATCGGTTGGCCTTGTCGGGACAAAAACGGAAGCTGATACAAGCGACCGGTTACATCGAGGTCCTCGCCCTTCCGTTCGCCGGCAATGCCGTGGACCCTCAACCCTTTGCTGGATTCGCGTCGCCCGAAACCGCCAAACCGGAAAAGACATCCCGGCCGGACGGCTCCTGCATCCGGCGCCACTGCGCTGGAGTGACACCCATGTGGCTCTTGAACGCGCGCTGGAAGGCCGCCTCCGATTGATACCCCACCGCTTCCGCCACCGCGCCTGTGGAAAGAGAAGATTTCTTCAGTTCGTTTGCCGCGAGCGTCATGCGGATGTCGGTGAGAAGATCGCTGGCCGAGCGCCCGAGCTTCTCCTGGAATTGGCGCGCGAGGGTTGCCCGCGACATGTTGCATATTTGCGCAAGCTCGGGCAGCGACCATGGGCGAGCCGGCTCATTGAACAGAGCGGCCACAGCCGGTGCAAGGCGCGGATGACCAGCCAAAGCAAGGAGCCCACGCGGCGCGCCTTCGGTCTCGCTGGCGAGCCGCAGCACAAGCGTGAACATTGCCGTCGATAGCGCGTTCAGCATCGCGCGACCGCCCAGGTGATTGTCGGCCGTTTCGTTGCGCATCAGGGCGACGAGACCTGCCAGTTGTGGGGCAGGATCGCTTTGCGTTTGCCCGGCGACGGTGCCGGCATGCACGACCAGGCGCGGCGGAAGATAGCTGCGCAAAAGCCGGTCGTGCGGGGGCGCGATCGCGAAGTGTCCGCACAACAGATCGAGCCGTTCGTCCGAACCGAGATTTTCGCTGATCGTGAAGTTGAAGGACGCGCGGTTGCGGGCCGGCAGGGGCGCGGCCCCGCTGCCGTCGTGCATCACGTGCCGCTGATTACCCGGCAGCAAAAGAATGTCGCCGGCGTTGAGCTGCAGGGGACGGCCGCCTGCGGGATTCTCCAGGAGAGCAGAGCCGGAAAGCACGGCGTGGTAGGGAATTTCGTTCGCCTCGCCCGGCCCTTGGTCGATGCGCCAGGGCGCGCCGTAGGAGCAGCGCAGATCGAGGCGCCCGCGCACCGGCATCATCTCGAACAATCGACTGAGCCAATCCATGAGAGGGGATACGAACATCCGTTCTTTGAGACGATTGAGTATATAAAAACGCCATACCAACATTCAACGTCTCGGGTTCTGAAGTGGCGCGCAGTGCCGATCGCGGCGCTGTGCACGACGGCTTTCGTTCACGCCGCCAACAGCTGCAGGCGAGTACTGCCGGGCCGACCTCATCCGGAGTGATCTCCCGCAGCTTCGAACGTCTCGAGCAGTGTCGATGGACATCTTCTGGACGCGATGGCGATCGCTTCCGGAATCCCCGGCTGCCGCCGGCCAATAGATCGGCCTGCGCGCCAACGGCTCTGAACGCGAAGCCTGACGCTCATCGCCCAACGCCGCCGCAGCAGGGCTCTCCTTCCACTCGCAAGCTGGGACAATCCGTCCTCTTTGAGACGATGGAGCATGCAATCGATATTTCAAGACATTCAGTGTCTCACAATCAGTCCGTACATTCACTCCGCAATCGTTGCTCAACCCGAACCAAGGAGTGTCACCATGTCCCGCCTTTCAGTCCCGAACCTCGAATCCGATGCCGGTCCGTCGGGCCAGGTCTATGCTCAGATCAAGAAGGCGATCGGCAGCGTGCCGAAAACCTTCGCGGCCATCGCCGCCCACGGCCCTGCCGCGCTCAAGTCAGTCCTCGCCGCCGACGCAGTTCTCGCTGCGGGCACGCTGACCAAGCGCGATCAGGAGGTAATCAAGCTCGTCATCAGCGCCGCCGGCGGCTGCGACTACTGTGTCGCCGCGCACAGCTATCTTGCGCAGCTGGCCGGCGTGAAGCCGGACGCGCTCAAGCAGGTCCGCGAAGGCCAGCCCACGGGCGATGCGAAGCGCGATGCGCTGGTTCGCTTCGTCCGCAAGATCGCGCAATCCAGCGGCACGGTGAGCGACGAGGATTTCGCCGCGATCAAGGCCGCGGGCTACAGCGACGCCCAGCTGGTCGAGATCAGCCTGGCGTTTGCGACCACCGTCTTCACCAACGTCTTCAACCGCATCAACGACACCGAGATCGACTTCCCCGCAGTCGCGTGAAGCGACCGCGCCGCGTCACATCTCGAACATGAAAGGATCACGACCATGACCACGCTTTCCACCACCGCCCAAAATCCACTTGTGCGCGCGCTGCACAGATCCGGCCTGCTCGCGGAGGATCTCGACTACCACGTCGTGCGCGCCTCGATGGTGATCATGTTCCTCTTCTTCGGCTACCAGAAGTGGTTTCCGTATGAGTTCGAAAGACTGGTCCCGTTCATCAGCAACGGGCCGCTGATCTGGTGGCTGTATCCGGTGTTTGGCCATGCCGGCGCCAGCTACTTCCTCGGCGCCTCGGAGTGGACCTTCGGGTCGCTGCTGCTCGCAGGGTTCTGGGACAAGCGGCTCGGCGTTCTTGGCGCCCTCGGCTCGACCGGCACCTTCATCGCGACGGTCACCATCATTCCGTTCATGCCGGAGGGCTGGGACGTCGCCGCGGGAGGTTTCCCCGCGATGACGGGTAACGTGCCCTTCCTGATGAAGGACGTCGTTCTGCTTGCGGTCTCGCTCTACCTCCTGAGGCAGGACGTGGTCCGCCTGACGCGCCGATAAGGTGCCACTCTGCTGAATGCGATGCATCGCCGGCGAACTTCCCGTTCGCCGGCGATTGTCGTTTGGTCAGCCTTGCGAACGAGGATCGGGCGTGAGAATGCGCTGCCGGCTGTTCGGTCCTTGCTAGCGTGCTCAATGAAGACGCAATGCCCATGGACGTCTCATCCCAAAGGCAGGCCATCGGAATCCGCAAGGCGGTCGTGCCTCAGTGTTGCGTGTGAGAACGATCCCGCCACGCGAGCCAAGGCTCCGACTTCCAGTCGTGCACGAAACAACCCACCGGCATTTCGCCAAAAGTCCGATCGCAGCCCGGCAGGCGGTCGAAATGCATCTCAGCGAGCAAGGGCGCGAAATGGTCAGGATAATGCGCGACGATGACCCAGAACTGCAGATCCTGCTCGGTCGCCCAATGCACCAAATGGCATATTTGAAGAGCATTCATTGCGGGGCTGGCCTCGCGGCGATCCCCTTCCGGCAGGGTAAACCTCGACATCAGGGAGACGCCATTCACGCCACGAAGCGGGCGGCTTAGTGATCGCCGGACTGCGGAGACGATCGGATCCCTGCCGGCAGTCACATCGTCCACGCGATCCATCTCGAGAATCAGCGTGACGCCGCAGACCGAGCCATTTGGCCGGCGGGCCACGAACATCCGGGCAGCAGGATGACCGGACCAGAGATCAAACATCTCTTTCTCCTCAGGCGGCAAGCCGGCGTCGCGCAAGCGCGAGATCCCATCCCTATCTGTCGCGATGGCTGGCCCGATGGAAACGCTTCCCAGCGCGCCGAAGTCGAAATACCGCTTCATGACGGCAGAGCTGCGTTCGAGGAATTGCAGCTCCATGGCGGTTTGAGAGTCGTGCCGGCCGTCGCGGAGTTGTCGCAGAAGACAGCGGTTAAGCGCGCCATCCAGCTCCCGAGAGCCTTCCGGATCCCGCCACCGCAGATCCTCGTCGACCACATCGCGGACGAGATCGTGCGGCGAAAGTCCCCTCGCCCCGAGGTTCATGTAACACTGCTCGCTCAGCCAGTCGAACAAGACCGACGCCAGGGGCGGATCGACGACATCCGCCAACAGCGCCACGGTTGTCGTGCGGGCTCGGGCCGCTACCTCCAGAGCTCTTCTGTGGAGAGGTGTCGGAGCATCAGATACGCAACGCTTCACCAATTCTCTCACCACGTCGTGGCCGAGGCTCGAAGGAATTCTCCCGTGCTTCTGCATTTCGGCAGCGAGCAGCACCAGTGCGAGCGGATGGCCGTGCGAGAGCTCGAGTATCGCTTCATGCGCCGCCTTGCCGACCGCATGCCCTTCCAGCAGAAGTGATGATTCTTCGCGGGAAAGCGAGCTCAATCGGATGCTGCGCATCGCCTCCGACCACAGCGGATGAGCCGTCCAAAACGTGTCAGGCGCATTTCGTCCGGCTACGACAATCCTGACCTCGCCCGGCAACGCCGGCAACAACTTCTCTCTCACCCATCCGCTCGCCTCTCCCATGGCGTCGAAGGAATCGATCAACAGCAACCGGCAATCCGAACGCGTCATTGCGGGACCGATATCCTGCAACGTAACCGTCGTCTCGGTAAGTGCGAGGTCCTCGGCAATCGCTGCTAGCATTGCGGTTGGTGTGGGAGCGAGCGCGGAGGCATCGATGGCTGCGCAGACGATGCCTGCGCGCGTTGCGTCACCCTTCAAGCGTTCCAGAAGCGTGGTCTTGCCTATCCCGCCCGGTCCATGAATAAAGCACAGCTGGATGCCACCCGGTTCCGCCGCAAGCGCGTGGCCGAGTTCGGCCAGTTCGAAATCTCTGCCGACAAAGCGCTTCTCCGCCCTGGCGCGCAGGCGATTTCCGATATTGTCGCCAGCATTTCGAGAGCTGACCTGATCGGGCACCAAAATGTAGCCGCGCCGCGGCAACGTCCTCAAGGCCGCGCGGCCGACGTCACCCAAGGCTCTGCGGATATCTCCGATCGCCTGGACGAGCGAGTCTTCGGTCACGACGCAGTCGGCCCAGACCTCCTCAAGCAGCTCATTCTTTTCCACGAGCCGACCGGCTCGCTGCGCCAGGAATCTTAGAACCAGCCAGGCCCGCGGTCGTAGCGGCATGACGGTTCCCTGGCGGTCCAACAGGACATCGCGGCTAAGGTCCACGATCCGGTCACCAAGCGACACGGTCTGACCGGATTTACCCAAGCCATCACTGCGCGAGGTTTCGGAAAATTTCGGGAGCCTTTCGGGACTTCTGTCCGGTCCTGCTTCTACCTTGGCCCTGTCGATACGTTCGGTTGGCATCTGACCTTGCTCCGCGGTTCCGATCGCCAGCCTCAGCCAGTTTCTATCATGACGTATCGGTCAAGATATCTCGCGGACAACCACAACCGCAACCACTCGACCGGCACGCCTCGTCCGTGAATGCGGTTTTACGCAAAGGTTTAGGGAAATGCCTGGCTCGCTTCGCATTGCAATAGTCGGTGGCGGCATCGGGGGGCTAGCTGCCGCGCTCGCGCTTCGGAAGCGGGGCCTCGATGTAAGCGTCTTCGAGCAAGCCGAGGTCCTGAGGGAGATCGGAGCCGGGGTCTCAATCCACCCGAATGCGGCACGGTTGCTGAGACGTGTTGGTCTCGAGGACCAACTTCAGAAGATCGGCTCGCCGATCAGCGGCATCGCGCTGCGCACGTCGCAGGGCAAGGCGATCGCTACTCCGGAGGGGCCCGCAATGCCCGCGTTTTCCGGAGGCGATCAGGGGTACAACGTCCATCGCGCCGACTTCTTGAATCTGCTTTTTGGTGCACTGCCAAAAGGGACAGTCACGCTCGGTCATCGCTGCATCCAGCTTAGGGAGGAAGCCGACCGGGTCCGTCTTTCCTTCGCGAACGGCGCTTCGGCAGAGGCCGACGTCGTGATTGGGGCCGACGGAATACGTTCCGTCATCCAACGAGGAATCGGCCTGCAAAGTCGCCCGACCAGCGAAGGCATCATGGCTTACCGGGGACTGATCCCCGCCGAGCGGCTTTCATGGGCAAGCGACCTCAAGGACCCTACGCTTTGGCTGGGATTCGGCCGGAGCTTCCTGCTTTATCCTGTGGCTCGGGGGCGATTGATCAACATGGTCGCATTCGTTCCTACCGACACGGATTCAGAGGAATCGTGGTCTGCGCCGGGCGAGTTGAAGGCGCTGGGGGCCGAATATGCCGGTTGGGACCAGCCCGTTCAGGACACCATCAGCGCGCTCGAAGAAACGTATCGCTGGGGCATCTATGATCGCGCCCCGCTGCCGTACTGGTCGACCAAGCGCATCACGCTCATGGGCGATGCAGCACACCCCATGGTTCCCCACGTCGGCCAGGGAGCAGGTCAATCGATCGAAGACGGCTTTACGCTTGCGGTTCTTCTGGAGGGGTGCACCACCAAAGAGGTCGCGGACCGTCTCAAGCTCTATGAGACGATCAGGCTCGAGCGGACCAGCAAGGTCCAGGCGCTCGCGCGCGCGGCCGGCAAGCTCTATCGATCCGAGCACGATTCGGCTGCGGAGAAGGCCGAGCGTTTTGGCGAATGGATCGCGCAGGGGACGTGGGTCTTCAAGCACGATGCGGAAAGAGCCGCTGCGGATGCTCTTTCCGAGTCCGGTCGCTGAGGACGGAGCCGCCGCGCGATCGCCCCGGCCAAAGCCTCGATTGCGCGCAGACGCGCGGTTATCAACCAAAGGGGAGAAACATGGCTGAGGTGCCAGCTTTCGGAAGCAGATGGTGGATCGTATTCGGCGCGACGCTGTCGATGCTGGTCGCTCAGGGACCGGTCATTCTCTACACGCTCGGCCTGTTCATCAAACCGTTGAACCAGGATTTCGGCTGGGATCGTGCCAGCATCTCCGCCGCCGGCGGTCTTGCCGCAATATCGTCCGCGATCGCTGTCCCGTTCGTTGGTTGGCTGATCGATCGATGGGGCATCCGGACCATTCTGCTTCCGGTCGTCGTCCTGTCGGCCTCCAGCATCGCACTCATCGCCCTGACGCCAAATTCGGTCGTCGCATTCATGCTTTTCTTTGCGATTGCCGGTTTCCTGGGGTCGGGCCAGGGGCCGCTCGGTTACGCGAAGTGCGTTTCCGCCTGGTTCGACGATCGGCGCGGCCTGGCCTTGGGCATAACGATGAGCGGGATCGGCCTTGGAGCCGCGTTGGTCCCGCAATATGCCCAATGGCTTATCGGCAGCTTTGGCTGGCGCACGGCCTATGTCGGGCTTGGCCTGCTCACCCTGATGATCGCGTTTCCGGCCGTGTTTCTGTTCATCAGCGAGCCTATCAACGAAAAGGCCGCCGATCGCGCCCCCACCGCGCCTTCTGCAATTTCTCCGGCTCGGCTACCCGATCTGGAGGTACGAGAGGCACTCGCAGGCCGCCGGTTCTGGCTTATCGCAGTCGCTCTGCTGCTCGTCTCGACCGTGACTCAAGGTATGGTCGTGCATACCGTACCTCTGTTGACGGACAAGGGTTACTCACCCGAGACCGCCGCGGCCCTCATGATCGCTGTCGGCCTCTCAACCATGGCTGGCCGCCTGTTATCGGGATATCTTGTCGACAGGATTTTCGCGCCGTTCGTCGCGACCTTCTTCTTCCTGTTGCCGTGCCTTGGAATATACCTGCTCGATAGCGCCCTCTCTCCCGTCGCGGGCATCATCAGCCTTGGCCTGGCATCCGGTACCGAAATTGACATGATCGGTTTCCTCACGTCGCGGTATTTCGGAATGAAGCGCTTCGGCCAGTTATACGGCTACCTGTTCGCCAGCTTCGTCGTTGGCTCGGCGTTTGGACCGTACCTGATGGGCCTGGCTTTTGAGCGGCTGCATTCCTATGAGCCTGCCCTTTGGTCATTTGGCGTGTTCATGCTGCTCGCAAGCGCCGTGATACTCTGTCTCGGTCCGTATCGCTATCCGGTCGAAGACAAGACGAGCGTAAACGGCGCGCAGCCCGTCGATATCCCAGCGACCGAGCGGGCATAAAGCAGGCCGGCGGCCCCGGCCGCAAGATCGGGAGCCGCGCAACAGGCTTTCAGCGGTTGTGCGCTTTTCCGACGCGCTTCGACTCCTTGCCGAACACCATCTCGTCAACCAGACGCCAATACGCTTCGACAATTTTCGGATCCTCGGAGGATAATCCGCTCGTCGCCTGCATTTCAGGTCCAAACTCCGAGAGCGTCGCGGTAAGGCTAACCATCATGTAGTGGAAAAGAATGGGATCAGCCGCCGGAAGGAGACCCTGTTTCTGAGCCTCCACGATCTGCGGCAGTAACCGCCCCAGAAGCGGAGCCAGGACCGTTTCCGCCACCCATTTCAGCCGCGGATTATTCGTCAAAGTTTCCTGGCGCATGAACCGATGAAATTCAGGAAACGCGACGGTATATCGGAAGAGAGTGTTGTATTCTCGGCGGAGCCGCGCCAGCGGTGACAAACCGGATTCTTCGGGCGCGGAAATATCCCACTCGGACCGTATCTGGGCGAAGGCATGCTCCGCCGCTGCCCGCCAGAGAATGTCCTTGCTGCGATAGTGATAGGTGATCAACGGATGTTGCAGGCCAAGCCGATCGGCGATGGCGCGAATGCTCGCTCCTTCGAATCCCCGTTCGGCAAATTCCGCAATGGCGGCATTGAGGATCGAGACTCGCGTCTCAATCGAGCGCTGTTGTTCGGCTCTCTTGCGCGGGCGCTCTCGCCGGGCAGTTTTCTTCGCCATTTCGCCTTCGATTAACATGGTTCCCGCCACGCAAAGTACGGAATGTCCCTTCAAGAGTCTATCACGGGCTGCCGCGTGACCGATTATCCAAAGCTATCGACGCTGCCGACGGAGCTCCTCGACTTGCACTCGCGTCGACTCTCGCTCGTCGGCAAGCCCGAAGTCATATTCGACCGTGTTGATGCCGTCCATCAGCCTGGGACGAATGACGAGAGATGGCTTGACCCCGAATACCGCATCGCTCCCCAGATATTCGTCCCCGTCCAGGAAAAGATGCGTGACAAGAGTGCGATATCCCGGCGCGCTGATCATGAAGTGAATATGTGCCGGCCGGAACGGATGGCGCCCCATCGCCGCAAGCAACTGGCCGGCGGGACCATCATCCGGAATCGGATAGCTTACAGGCAGGATGGTTCGGAATCTGAAGGTGCCAGCGGCGTCGCTGCGAAAGCTGCCCCGCAGATGCCCCTCCGGCTGATCCTTGTCCTGGACGTCGTAGAGTTGATTGGGCGCGGTCTGCCAGACCTCCACCAGCGCGTTCGCGATCGGCCGTCCCTCTGAGTCCGTAACGCGGCCACGCATCTCCAAGGGATCGGCCTCCTCTTCGCGCAGAAGAATGCTCTCGCCTGAAGCAAGCTCGCGCTGCTGTCCGGCATAGAACGGGCCCAGAACCGTCGATTCGCTCAGTCCCGGTCCCCCAACGTGATCGATGGCGTCGACCAGCATCGAAATCCCCAGAATGTCCGACAAGAGGATGAACTCCTGCCGGCTGTCCGAACACATCTTGCCGGCACGGGTCAGGAAGTCGATCGCCTGCCACCATTCATCATGCGTGATCTTTGCCTCGCGCACGATCGCATGGACGTGGCTGACAACCAACGACATGATCTCACGCAGCCTTTTGCTCTCGCCGTCCTTCATGCGAGCGATCACGTCGCGCGTCAGTTCGGGGAAGATCTCTTCTCTCGGATCATTGGCCGAGCCGGTCGATGTCATACTCATGTCCTCGGTCAGGAAGGTCGTCGCCCGTTATGAGCGTCGTCGGGGAGCTTCGCCGAATCTCACGCACGGGCCTTCGTCGCGCGGGCGAATTCCTCGATCATCGCCTCACGCATCGCAAACTTCTGAACCTTTCCGGTCACCGTAGACGGAAAGCTCTCCACGAAACGGATGTAGCGAGGGACCTTGTAATGCGAGATCCGATCCTGACAGAACCTGCGGACGCTCTCCTCGTCGAGGGTGGCATCGGATTTCGAAATGATCCAGGCGCAGAGCTCTTCGCCATACTTTGCGTCCGGCACGCCGAAAACCTGGACGTCCTGAATATCGGGATGCCGATACAGATACTCCTCGACTTCACGAGGATAGATGTTCTCGCCGCCGCGGATGACCATATCCTTGATCCGTCCGACAATGCGGCAATATCCATCGTCATCGATCGTCGCCAGATCACCCGTATGCATCCAGCCGGCCGAATCGACGGCCTCCTTTGTCCGTGCCTCGTCATTCCAGTAGCCGAGCATGACGGAATACCCCCTGGTGCACAGCTCGCCGGCCTCCCCGCGCGGCACGATCCGGCCGTGACGGTCGACAATCTTGACCTCGAGGTGTGGCTGTATCCGACCGACCGTCGAGACGCGCAGCTCGAGCGGATCGTCGCGGCTGCTCTGGAAGCTCACGGGACTGGTTTCGGTCATTCCATAGGCGATCGTTATTTCGCCCATGTGCATTGTCGACGCGACTTCCTTCATGACCTCGATCGGGCACGGCGCGCCCGCCATGATCCCTCGCCGGAGCGAGCGCAGATCGAAGCGCGAGAATTCGGGGTGGTTCAGCTGGGCGATGAACATCGTGGGGACGCCGTAGAGCACATCGCAACGCTCGGCCTCGATGGCCTCCAAGGTGCTCAACGGATCAAACGACTCGGATGGATAGACCATCGTCGCCGCGTGGGTGACGCAACCGAGATTGCCCATCACCATGCCAAAGCAGTGATACAGCGGCACCGGGATGCACACGCGGGAACCACGCTCGATTCCGGTCGCCTCGCCCACGAAGAAGGCATTGTTGATCAGATTGTGATGCGAGAGCGTTGCGCCCTTCGGCAATCCGGTAGTGCCGCTGGTGAACTGGATATTGACCGCGTCGTCCATCTGGATCGTGGCCGACAGGGCTTCGATTCGGCCGCTACCAGCTTGCTTGCCCTTCTCCAGGACCCAGTCGAATGACAGGCAGCCATCGTGTTGCCCTGCAATCGAGATGACGTGTCGCAGTTCCGGCAGGCGCGAACTATGCAGCTCGCCGCCTCCGTTTCCCAGCTCCGGGACAAGCTTGCGGATCATTGCGATATAGTCGCTGGTCTTGAAGCGAGCAGCGCTTATCAGCGCGCGACATCCGACGGCGCGCAGGACGTGCTCCAGCTCGCTCAGGCGATAGGCAGGATTGATGTTGACAAGGATCAGACCGGCTTTCGCCGTCGCGAACTGCGCGATCGTCCATTCCGCGCAGTTCGGGGACCAGATGCCGACCCGATCTCCGGGCTCCAGGCCGAGGGCCAGAAGCCCCGAGGCGAATGCGTCGGAACGCGACTTGAGCTCGGCGTAGGTCCAGCGAATCTTCTGGTGCTCAACGACCAGCGCTTCGCGAGACCCGTCAGCTGCGCTCACTTCGTCGAGAAGAGCACCAATGGTCTTTCCGATCAAGGGCGGTCCACTATTGCCATGCACGTAGCTTTCGCGCTGCACGAATACCTCCCGTCGATTTACGAAATCCTGGACAACCGCCGCTGCATGCCAACCTTGCACGGGCGGCTCATTTTCCTTCGAAGACGAGCGTTGGCGGCTCGATGTCCTTGTTGAAGGCATCCGCCGTGCTCGCGAAGCCGCGCTGGGCGTCGGCGCCGTGGTAGAGCTCCATCGCGACGTCGAGCATCATAAGATCGGCGGCGGCCACACCGCCGCTCGACCAAGCCTTGAGCAGAGTGCGCGTCGCGGCGTACGACCTGGTCGGCCCCGTCGCGAGCCGTTTGGTCAATGCGGCTGCGGTTGCCGAGAGCTCGTTCTCGGGCACCACATGCGTCGCAATTCCAAGCGCGCCGGCTTCACGTCCGGAAATCGGTTCACCCAGCATGGCAAACCGCGACGCGCGAGCCCGGCCGGCGCGCTCGGCGATCCGCTGCAGGGCGCCCGCGATCGGCAGCATCGCGGTCGTGACTTCAACGCAGCGAAAGGTCGCATTCTCGGCTGCGACGAGAAAGTCGCAGGCCAGCGCAAGTTCGAAGCCGCCGCCGAAAGCGATCCCCTGCACCACCGCCACCGTCGGTATCTTCAGCATTTCGATGGCGCGATAGGAGAAATTCACGTCCGCGACGAACGTCCTAAACCAGTTGATGTCCTTTCCAGGCCATTCGCGCACTTCGCCGCCGAAGCTGAAGTGCGGTCCCTCGGCGCGAACCACGAGCACGCGGATGTCGCTTTCGCTGGCCTGGTGCACGGCCACTCGCAAGGCTTCCGCGAAGCGCAGGTCGAGCCGGTTGAAGGGGGGATTGGCCAGCACAATGTTTCCGATGGCGCCGTCTCGTTCAAATCGGATCGTCGTCATTGCAATTCCTCCTCCTATATGCCGACGTCAGCCGGACGCTGATCGGTGGGGCCCGGAATGATGGGCAGCAGCAGATGCGACGGCCGCTCGGCATCCCGATAGATCTTGTGGGTGACCGTCGTACTGCTGCAGACGTGGTAGGGGATGTACTCGACGTTGGTCATCGCCCCGGTGCCGGTCGGGACATCCATGGATGTAATTTCGAGGCAAATGCGATGCCCCGCCTTGAACTGGTTCGCTGTGGCGAGGATCTGTATCTGGTACTCGACCACTTCGCCCGGCTTGACGGGAGCGATGGCGTCCTGTGTGAGCTTGTGGAACGGCTCCCAGGGCTTTGAACGCTTTTCGTCGAGCGCGCGATAGGACGCCTTCAGCCAGCCTCGCGTCAGTTCACGCTCGGGCAACGACGACGGCACATCCCGTTCGCCCTCGCGCGCGGTGCGAACCGAAACGTCAGGCCCGACGTCCTTGAGCACGATGATCCAATTGGTGTCGTCCTGGTCGATCGCCGCATGGAGCGTCAGGGTGATCGGGCCGGCGACGGTGACGTCATGCGGCAACGGATCGGTCATGTAGCGCAGGCGCTCGACCTTCGTCGTCCGCGTCACCGGCATCTGGGTGAAGACGTCCGGCTCGCGCGCCGCAGCGCCAACATCCGAAGTGGGTCGCGGCGGCTCGGTCGACAGGGTCTCCCAATGGGAAAGATAGTATTTCGTCCACTGGGTCTCCGGCAGCGGCCAATCCGTTCCGGTTCGCCACTCGTTGGCGCCCATGAGCCAGTAACGCACCGGCGGCTCATTCATGATGCCGGTGTCCTGCCCCTTCAGCCAATGGTCGTACCAGCGGATGATCTCGTCGTGGTATTGATGGAATGGCCGCTCCAGATGGGCCGGCCCGGTAAACAGCAGCTTCTTTGGCGCATCGACGTTCTGGAAATAGTGCTGCGCGCCGAGCCAATGAAGCTTGTAGCTGTAGGCATAGGCTCCCGAGCCCGTGTAGAACGGAATCTTGATTTTCCTGAAGATTTCTTCCGCGCGCTCGACCGTACCGTCGAACTCCCAGGGGTGCGTCATCATGAGATACATGACGAACGTGCGCTGCCCCTTTTGCGTGAGGATGTTGTAGAGGTTGATGTACTGCTTGTAGTCCGGATTGCGCATGGCACAGCGCCAGAGCTCTTCCTCGGCGGCGGGGAGTTCCGCGGGCCTGTCGCGGGACTCGTGAACCGTGCTGAAGACATCGAGCAGATACGGGAAGCTGTGCAAAACGCCACCCGGATTGAAGTCACGGAATCCGAACATGCCGCCATACGCACTGCACGCGTCGTAGGGAAAGATGGCCTTGAGCGCGGGATGTCCCTGGGCGGCAGCGCGCCATTGCTCACCGGCATAACCGGAGATGCCGACCATCCCGACCTTGCCGTTTGACCACGATTGCTGCGTGATCCATTCGATCAGATCGTAGTGGTCCGTGTCCTCGTGGCCGTAGTGCCCTTCCGACTTGGCGGAGCCCCTCGGCTGCGCGATCACATGAACATAGCCGTTGGCGATGAAGCGCCGTGTATCGCCCGCCTCTATCGGACCAAACCAGAGCGGGGCATGCGCCGGTTGCGGCGGCAAGATGTCCGCGATGTCGGGCCCCTGGATGTCCTTGTTGTGCAACGCGGACGCGTAGAGCACCGGATATTTGCCTGGCGCATCCGGGCGGTAGACGTCGACCGCAAGCCGCGTGCCGTCCCTCATGGCGACGCTGATGTCCCGCTCCTCGATCATCGTTTCACTCCAGCTTTTGGCGACGCGCGTGGTCGACTTTTGGCGATGGGCCGAGAAGGTGACGAACCATGCATCCTCCGCCCGACCAGGGGACTATGCCATTTTACTTTACGATCGTAAAGTATAATTTTCCGTCGTTCCGGGCCGCTGATGGGACGGCGTGTCCTACTGGCAGGACAATCGGTGCCGGCCTCCGCGATGCCACTGCGGCGCACAAGCTTTACGCAGCCTTCCCTGGCCAGCCCCTTATGGCAGCGAAGCCGAACGGATCAGCGAGCCGGTACGGCACTCGCAGTAGCCCCGCGGCCCTTCGAAAGACGATGGTCGAGACTGAGCGCGCCCGCACCGAAGGCCGCGATCTGGAGCAGGCCCCCCGCCATCATGACGTTCTTGAGGAAGTGGATCATCTGATTCTGGTCGGCGAAGTTGCTGTGGAACGACACCGCCGTCGCCAGCGAGAACAGCGCCAAGGCCATTGCGATCAGACGAGCCTGGTAGCCGGCGATCAGCAAGAGGCCGCCGCCGAGCTCAAGGACGACGGCTATGGCATAGGCCAGTGGCGGCAGCGGCAGGCCGACTGCGGCAATCTTCGCTGTGGTCGGACCGTAAGCCGCAAGCTTGCCGAGCCCGCTCATGGCGAACGGAAGCCCGATCAACAGGCGGCCCAGGAACGGAAGATAGCGGGTAGCGTCCATAACGTTTGTTCCTTCTGCTGGTGTGAGTTCAGGCGGCATCGACGAGGATGAATTCAGCATTCTCCTCAGCCGTGATGGTGAGTTCGGGCTCGTCGATGGCGGCGATGCCGTCACCGACCGCAACCCGCTGCCCGTTGACAAGGATCACGCCCTGAGTGGGGGCGAGATAGGCGTGCCGGAATCGAGCCGGCGCGTGAGTGAGGGTGGTTCCGGCAAGAAGGGTGGCGCCCAGGACCCGCGCATCGGCGCGGATCAGGAGGGTATCGGCACTCTTCGGATCTCCGCTTGCCAGCTCGATGAGGCGCCCGGCGCGATCCGCCTTGGGGAATTTCCGGCTGTCCCAGCGCGGTTTTCCGCCGCGGTGGCGCGGAAGCAACCATATCTGGAAGAGCTTGAGGGGGTCTTCGTCGCGATTGTGTTCGGAATGACTGATCCCAGTTCCAGCGCTCATGACCTGGACATCGCCGGCCACGGTCCGGCCGACATTGCCGGTGCTGTCTTCGTGCGTCACCGCACCTTGGCGGACATAGGTGACGATTTCCATGTCAGCATGGGAGTGGCGGCCGAAGCCGGTGCCGGGCGCAATCTCGTCGTCATTCCAGACCACGAGGGCGCCGAGGGCACCATTCGCCTTATTGCCGCCGGCCGAAACGACGAAGTGATGGTGCGCCTTCAGCCAGCCAAGATCACCATGATCAAGCGTTTCTTTGGATCGAAGTTGCAACATGACCGTTCCTCGACTTCAGACTCGATGGGTGTCTGTTTCAGGAATGGTTATGGCGCCGAACCGACGGCCGGATTAGTCAGCAGATTATGGACGCGTCGTTCCATCTGGTGAACGAGCGACCGACTGCCCGCTCTATGGGACGGCTGACGATCTCAACGCTGCGGCAACGAAGTCGATCACCGCCCGAACACTTGGCAACATGCCTCGCCGCGAGGCAAAGACGAGATGCATGATGCCGTCGGTGCCGCTCCATTCGGGCAACACTCGTACGAGCGCGCCGGTTGCAAGCGCGTCTTTGCAATAACTGGCTGGCAGCAGCGCAATCCCTGCGCCTTGGCGTGCGGCCGCCATCAAAATGTCGAAGCTGCCGCTCGCAAGACGAGGCTCGACGGCTATGCTGCTGACATCACCGTTTTCGGCCGTCAGTTGCCAAGTGCCGCCGCTCTGTTCTTCCTGGTCCAGGACAGGGAAGTTGGCAAGGTCTGCCGGCGACATCGGAACACCCGCCGTCGCCAGCAGGTCCGGGCTCGCGACCAGGATGCGTCGGCTGACGCCGATCCGCTTCACTTGCAGGTCGGCGTCGGTGTCGAGACGTTCCCGAACGCGGATTGCGACATCGACCCCTTCGTGAATCAAGTCGACCCGGCGGTTGGTTGTGATGCATTGAACGCGCAGTTGGGGATGGGCGGCAAGGAAACCCGGCAAGGGACCGGCAATCGCGCCCTGAAGTCCGAGCGGGCAGCTCAGTCGAACAAGCCCGCGAGGCTCGGCCTGCATTCGAAACGCGGCCTCCTCGGCAGCTTCGGCCTCGATCACCGCTGCCCGGGCGTGCTCGAAAACCTGTTGGCCGACCTGGGTCAGGCCGAGTCCTCGCGTGGTTCGATCGAGCAGCCGCACTCCGAGC
Source organism: Bradyrhizobium sp. NP1 (assembly GCF_030378205.1). NCBI lineage: Bacteria > Pseudomonadati > Pseudomonadota > Alphaproteobacteria > Hyphomicrobiales > Nitrobacteraceae > Bradyrhizobium > Bradyrhizobium sp. NP1. Next base: position 1,809,443 of record NZ_CP127385.1, on the reverse strand, counting down.
CGCTCCTCCAACAAGGCGACGCGACGACTAACGCGTGATTTCGGCAGGCCCAATGCACGGGCTGCGGCAGAGAACCCGTGATGGACAACGACGGCCGCGAAGAACTGGAGGTCATTAAAGTCGCGCATCATGGTCCGTGATCGGCCTTTCGGATCAGTTTCACCTTCCCCAGCCTACGCGCAGCCGGTCTTGACTAATCTTTACGATTGTATAGTATAATGGTCAGCTTGATTGCAAGCAAGCTGGAGATTGTGAAAGCGAAGTTCGGGTGCAGGATCACAGTTGGCGGCGCTTGTGCCCTGCCGCAGGCACAAGCACGTTGGACTGGACGGTGACTTCTCCGATCATCCAATGATTGGCCGGGAGCCCGTGTGCAGGGCACGACAGGGTCCAAGTTCCGCCCCGGTCTGCAATAGCGTTGTTGTTCAAGACCGCGCTCTCGAATGAGGGCACCCTGTCCCGCTGAGACACGGAGACCAGCTCATGAGCGAACACGTTACCATCTCGCCCGGCGAAGCCGCAGATCGCCTTGCGATCCGGGAGCTCGTCGATGCCTACGCACACTGCGCCGATCGGCGCGATGCGAAAGGCCAGATGGCGCTCTTCACCGCAGACACGCATTTCGTGGTGTATATGAACGCCAAGGATCCGATACCGTCGCAGGAACTGCACTCGCGCGAGGCGCTTGCTCCAGTTTTCGCGGAATTGAACAAATACGATGCCACGACACACTTTATCGGACAGAGCACAATCTTTTCGCTGTCGCCCGACCGAGCCACAGGGGAAACCTACTGCCTGGCACATCACGTTACGGTCGACGATGGAAAGCGGCGCTTGATGCTCGCCGCGCTCCGCTACCTCGACACGTTCGTGAAGATGGACGGCTCGTGGCTGTTTGCGGAGCGCCGGCTCTACGTCGACTGGTTGGAGGAGCGCGCACTTTCATGACAGCGAGCCAGACGGGTTCAACGAGCGCCTCGGAATCGGAGACGAACGTTCCGGCGGCGGGCCAGAAGAATCTTGTCATCGTGGGCGCGACGGGAATGGTCGGTGGATACGCGCTCCGCTACATGCTCGATCACCCCGCCGTTGGGCATGTGACCTCTGTCGGGCGCAAGCCGGTCGGCATCCCGCACCCGAAGCTCGTCGAGGTTCTTCATCGAGACTTCGCGGATTGCTCGGCACTCGCGGAGGCGCTCTCTGGTCAGCACGCGGCAGTGTTTTGCCTGGGGACCTACACGGGGACGGTATCGGACAAAGAGCTACGCACGATAACCGTAGACTACACGATCGAGTTCGCGCGCGTTCTCCGTGGCAGCAGCCCCGCCGCGGCATTCGCATTTTTAAGCGGTGCTGGCGCAGACCCGACCGGACGAAGTCGGATGCCCTTTGCACGCTACAAGGGCGAGGCCGAGAACGCATTGCTCGCGGCGGGCTTCCCCGGCGTTTACCTCTTCCGACCCGCATATATCTACCCGGGGACGCCGCGGAGGGAACCGAATTTCAGCTACCGCCTGTTGCGCGCGATCTACCCTGCGTTTCGGGTGCTGTTCCCCCACCAGGTGATCCGCGCCGACGATCTGGCCCGAGTGATGGTCGAGGTCACGTTGCAGCGAACGGATGAGCGCCGAGGTCCGGTCTTCGAGAACCGCGACATCCAAGGTATTGCCGAGTCGCTTTGCCCAAATGGCATCCCGGATTTTTCATAGACGAACTCCGCTCCACCTCCCGCCTCTTTGGCTTGCATCGTGAAGCCACGTTAACTTCAAGGAGCTGTTCGGCTCGATTTCCCGGCCCGCGCTCGCGCCCGATCCCTGCAACGCGAGCAGGAATACGTGTTGGCCGAGACAGGGCGATCAATGTGCGCGTGCTGGACGCCGGTTGCGAACTTTCTCACCGCCTGACAGGAGCTGATCGTACAATCGGTCGAGCTCGCGCGCCTGATCGGGCGTGACATCCTCGAAATCCAACGCTTTCAAATCGTGCTGAGTTGGTTGGTAGTTGCGACCATTTTGAATCGGCCACTCACCTTTGTGAGGTAGCCGAGCATCCTCTGCCAATCCAGCGCTCGCCGGCAACAACGACGCCAGAACCATTACACCAACAAAAACGATCTTGCCTGGCATGGCTCGCTCCCAGTTGTCGATCTTGAACGAAGTCAAAAGTCACCGACTCCACGAGTGAAGAAGCTTGCGCGGCAGAGCGGTGACCATCCTGCGGCCGCCGAGCTTGAGGGCCATTTACCCCAGCAACATCTGCGCGAAAGGATCGCGCGCAGGCATATGGGGTTGCACGGTTCGCGGCGCGGATCCGCAATCCACGTGGCGAACTTGGACGCTCGGCCGGACCACATACTGGTCCGGAACATACGCGGCGTCAGGTGCACGCGCGGCAGGAATGCCAAGCGCAATGGTTCTCACTGCCAACATTGCGTAAACGAGAACAGCACGTCGCGATCGATCAGCACTCACTGCGATTCTCCCGTGTAGCAGGGTTATGGCGCACCATAGAGCGGACCCGGAAAGGGCTGGCTCTTCTTCCTTCGAGACCGATTTATCGCAGCCTTAATCCAACAAGATTAGGTGATGGATCCGGTCACCCGAGGCGTCGGGCCAGCGAGTAGTCGCGATGGATATTTCGACCTCGCGCAGAAAACCTCGCAGCCCCTCGACAACCCGTTCGGCACGAGGTTGTCACCGATGTCTCAGGTGCGATCTGTTACCTGTCGGACCTTACGCATGATGCAGCTCGTTAGTTCGTCCTGAACGAGCTCAGCTCCTGCGTGCCCAAAGTCGAATGTTGAAAGGGCACGTGCCTCCCGCGTCCGCCTCTTTGGCTTGCATTGTGAAGCGCCACGCCGGAGCCCCGGGAGGCAGAACCACCATTGACTTAATGTTCTCTTTTTGTTCTTATGGTCAAATACTCCAAATGTCGCGGCGGAACGGTCGGGATGGAAACGACGGCCAGCATCCTCCACGCGGATCTCGACGCCTTCTATGCATCCGTCGAGCAGCTGCTCAACCCATCTCTGCGCGGCAAGCCGATCGCGGTCGGCGGCGGCGTCGTGCTCGCCGCGTCCTACGAAGCCAAGGCCTTCGGCGTCAGCGGTGGCATGTCCGGATGGCGGGCGCGCGAACTCTGTCCACACCTGATCTTCGTCGACGGCCATTTCGAGCAATACAAGCGGCTGGGTGATGCGGCGATCGATGTGCTCAATGATTTCACCCCGCTGGTCGAGCGGATTTCAATCGACGAGGCCTTCGCCGACGTTGCAGGCTGCACGCATCTGTTCGGATCGCCGGGCGAGATCGCCAGTGCGGTCCGGCGCCGCGTCCGCGCAGAGCTTGGCCTGCCGATCTCGATTGGCGTCGCACGCACCAAGCACCTGGCCAAAGTCGCCTCGCAAGTGGCTAAGCCCGACGGGCTGGTGGTGGTCGATCCCGACGCCGAGCTCGCTTTTCTGCATGAGCTACCCGTCGAGCTGATGTGGGGTGTCGGCCCGGTCACCAGAGCCCGACTCGCCGAAATCGACATCCATACCATCGGGCAGCTTGCGAGGGCGCCGGGATCGTCGCTCGAGCAGCTACTCGGTCGCGCGGCCAGGAAGAAGTTGACAGCATTGGCGTGGAACCGCGATGCGCGAGAGATCAAAGCGCATGGCCGGGCGCACTCGGCCGGCGCGCAGGCGGCACTCGGCAAAAGGCCTGCCGACGAGCAGGTGTTCGGCCCTGCGCTGCGTCATCTTGCCGACAGGGTTGCCACCCGGCTGCGGGCGAGCGTGCGGCCCGGGCGAACCGTGACCGTCCGCGTTCGTTTCGCCGACCTTCGATCGGTCACGCGCTCCGTCACGCTCGATGCGCCGATCTCGGCGACCGCGATCCTGGCCGAGATCGCCGAGCAGCTCGTACGCAGGGTGCTTGCTGATCATCCCGACGAGAAGACGATCTCGCTGCTGGCGATCTCTGTGTCGCACCTCGAGACGCGCTGGGACATGCAACTCGAACTGCCACTCGGACTCGACGACGAGAAGCGCCGGCCCGGCACGAGGCAAGGGATGGCGCGCTGGTCGGCTGACCACGCCATCGACCTGATCCGCGATCGCTTCGGGCACGAGGCGGCCGGATATGGATCCGTCGCGCTGGATTTCGCCCGTTCCGTCCCTGACGCGTTTCGCGAGCTTGCGCAGAAGGACCTTTAATCCGGCGCGCGCATGCCGTTTCCAGGCGAGAGCTCGCCCGGTTGTGTCCTGAACGGCGCCGGTTGGTTTCTGTTCACGGCGCAACATTCTCAGGATTCGCGCCCGTTGTCGTCCTCGTATGGCTCGGACGTCGTTCCATCTCTCGCCACAGGAGACTGACGAAGACGCTTGCCAGAACGAACGGTACGCCGAAGAAGAGATACATCTGTTCGACGGGGAAAGCACCCGCTACCAAAAACCCCGCTGCCGGCGGCGCCAGAACCGCGCCGATGCGACCAAATCCGAGCGCCCAGCCGACGCCGGTCGCACGCATGAAGGCCGAATAGACGGTCGCGGAAAACGCCAGCAAGGCATACCCCGCCGCAGACGTGCAAAATCCGGAGAGGAACACTACGCCTGTCATAAGCGGCTTGCTGCCCAGAGAAAGGCCGACGAGCGCAATCAATATGCCGCCGACCGCGAGCGCGATCATCAGTACCTGATCGGACCGCAGCCGCGCGGGCGCGGCTCCGATAGCTATCGTTCCCAAAACCCCGCCGAGATTGTAGACGCCGGTCATCTGACCGGCTGTTGCAACCGACCAGCCCGCCTGCTGCATGAGGGTCGGCGACCAGAAAGCATTCACGACAAGCGCAGACCACACCATCAGCGAGGTGAGCCACAACCACGTCGTCTTTACTCGCTCTTCGGCGACGAAAAGTTGCTGGACCGTTGTCGTCGTGCCCATCCGTTGTCCTGCCGCAGGTGGCCGCTTCACGTCCTCCTTGGGCAGGGCGACGGCTATGACCGCCGTGGCCGCGAGCGGCACGATCCCGCCGAGAAAGAACACCGCTCTCCAACCGAACATGGGAATCAGCACCGAGCTGACGAGGCCGGCGGCCATGCCGCCGAGCGGCACAGCCACCGACATCAGAGTGACGACGCGCGCCCGTTTGTCGGGCGGAGCCTGATCGGAGGCGAGGCTCACATAAATCGGCGTGGCACCTCCAAGACCGATGCCGGCAAACAGCCGAAACAACAACAACAGATCGAAAGAGCTCGTAACGGCCATCGCCAGGGAGCAAACGGCAAACAGCGCCGTCGTGCCGACCAGCGGCCACTTTCGACCCAGCCGGTCGCCGAGAGGTCCGAACACCATCGAGCCGGTAAGAAAGCCGATCTGAAAGGCGCTGGACAGCCAACCGAAATGGACGGTCAGAACATTCAGATCGGTCGCAATTTCCTTCGCGGCGGGCCCGACCGATTGCATGTCGAACCCGTCCAGGAATGCCACCACCGAGCAAAGGAGGACGACACGCAGTTGCAGGGAACCCACGTCACCCTCCCGTCGCTCGAGTTACGCCATCAGCGAGTCAAAGGTGATCGGTGAACCAGTCGGCGATCAGACTCGCCGCCGGCTCCTGGCGATCGAGCTGCACGTGGGCAGCGCCGCCCTCCTCCGCGGTGTAAACGCGCATTTGCTTGTTTTTCGATCCGATCGCGGCGAACAGCGCCTTCGCGTTCTCGAGGCTGGTCTGCCGATCATGCTCGCCGTGAACCAGGAGAATGTCGCAGGAGATCAGCAGCGCCGCTTCGCGAAGATGGAAAGGCTCGAGCAGCTTCAGCGCCTCGTCGAAATCCGTGGCCCCGACGATGTTGAGCAGGTGCTTGCCCGTCGTGCCCAGCGCCTGCCCGTAATCCAGGGTCGCGCCCCTGCCGATCGAGTTGAGGCGTCGAACCCAAACATCGTGATAATCGTAGATCGCCCCCCATGCGACGCACGCCTTTATCCTTTTCTCGTATGCGACCGCGCGCGGGGCGGAATAGCCGCCCATGCTCGCACCGATCAATCCCACCCGAGATGCATCTACTTCGGGCCTCGCGCTGAGCCACTCGTAGGCGGCCGTGGCGCAGACTTCGGTATCGTGCCGTGCCTTCAGACCGTTCAAGCGCAGGGAGGCACCCTGGCCTGTGATGTCGATTCCGAGACACGAAATGCCGCGCGCGGCCAGATGAGACGCCATCGGAAACATCTCTTCCTTGGTGCCGTCCAGGCCGTCCCAGAGAATGACAGCGGGACTACGGTCGGTCGTTCCGCGCGCCGGAACGAAGTAGGCCGACAGGGTGGTCGACCCGAAGGGCACGTCTACGACCTCCACACGGGAAGGCGCATGCAAGGCGAAGCGATCGAAGCTCTTGAGGTGAAGCCCGTAAGTTGGCGAAGCGCGCTCGTCGTCCGGATCGAGGAACGCCTCCGCCCACTGATAGTATTGAGCGGCACGGTAGAATTGCGAGGAGGCGGTAATGCGGTGCCCCTTGCTTTCGGCTTCTTCTCCGATCGCTGCGGTTTGATGCGCCAGCTTCAGCCATGCTGCATACCAGGCTTCGGAGTCGCCCTGAGGAGGCGCCTTGGCGGCCGCCTGAAGCCCTTGCAGCGCCCAATTGATCTCGCCAAAGTGACCGCCGGCCGCGAGGCAGCGGTTGACTCCCAACGACCACATGTAATTACCGGGAAAATAGAAGAACATTGTTTCGGCTTCCTCCTTCGGGCAGGTTCGGTGCCAGGACGCTTCCATGCTGGTATAGGAGGGGCCGATCAGACTCGGGACGTCCGACCGTCCCACGACTGATCGAATCGTCCGGAAATTGAACAGGCCGCGCGGATGCCTCATCGCCTTGGACCACATCGGATCATCAGAGACGGCGAGTCTTATGGCGCCGGCATCATTCAGGGATCTTTCGGACGGGTGACAGTCGGTCCAATAGCCCGCGCGCTGGTCCCCCATGTTCACGCCGAGTACAACCTGCTGTTCCGGCTGGAGGGCCCCGACCCGCTCTTCATCTCGGAAAAGCGGCCGCTCCACCTCAGCGAGGAGGTGACGATCGCGTTCAATCCTTGGCAGCCGCACAAAAAGGAGCCGAGTGCGAACGGTCCCTCGCAGGTCCTGGCGCTTCTGATCAAGCCGGATTGGCTGAGCCGGATCTTACCGACCACGTCGGCCCACGCCGACGCAATCTTTTCCAGCCAGCTGGTGCCGAACACCGACGAAGTGAGGCGGAAGGCAAGGAGGCTTGCGCACGCTGTAGCAGGGGCTGCCGTCGAAGCGGACGGAATCTACGAGACGCTCGTTGCCGATTTCCTCCGAGCGGTCACGGACGCAGATGCGTCGAGCGAGCACCGCGGTGAGCGTCGCATGACCGATGCTCGGATCCGCCGCGCCGTCCGCATCCTTCGGGATCGAGCCCACGAAAATCCGAGCATGGAGGCGATCGCCTGCGAAGTCGGGATGTCTCGATCGCGCTTCTTCGAGCAATTCAAGCGAACCGTCGGTGCATCGCCGCAGCAGTACCTTGATTGGGCTCGCATGAGCCTCGTCACCGAAGCGCTGGTCTATCGAACGTCCAGATTGCAGGAAGTCGCAGCAGAATTGGGCTTCGCCGAACTGACGCATTTCACCAGATTTGTCCGACAACACCTGGGACTCTCGCCGGGTATCTTCCGCCGCCGCGCTTATGTCCTTGAGGAAGCGCGATCTGCCGGCTCCCTCGACTAATCGGACGATTCGGCCAATTCGGCCCGTGCCACAGCAGGCGATGCGCCATAAGGTGTCTGGTATCGACACCATCGAGGGCTTCTCCACGTGATCGGGCACACTCTCTTCGGCAGCGGACCGAACAAGGTCATCGCTTTGCACGGCTGGTTCGGCGATTCCTCGATCTTCGACCCGATACTCCAATCGCTCGACGGCGGAGCGCTGTCGATAGCCTTCATCGACTACCGGGGGTACGGCAAGTCGCGCGATATTGCCGGCGAACACACGCTCGCGGAAATCGCAAGCGACGCGCTCGATCTGGCTGACGCCCTGGGATGGCACCGCTTCGGCCTTCTCGGCCACTCGATGGGAGGCGCCGCGGCGTTGCGAACGGCGGTTGCAGCGCCGGATCGCATCACGAAGATACTCGCTGCGACGCCCGTTCCGGCCCACGGCGTGCCCTTCGACCCCGCCGCGAAGAAGCTCTTCGAGAGCGCGACCGAACAACCCGATTCACGCCAGGCCATCATCGACTTTTCGACCGGAAGCCGGCTGTCCGGAGCCTGGTCGAGGACGATCGCGAAGCTTTCCATGGAACGATCGAACCAGCGAGCGTTCGCGGATTACTTCCGGTCGTGGAGCGCGGGCGGGTTCGCCGACGCAGCCCGCGGTCTCGCAATGCCCATCCTCGTGATGGTCGGCGAGCACGATGCCGGCCTGACAGCGGAAGCCATGAAACAAACCTATCTTGCCGACTATCCGAATAGCTCGCTCAAGATCATTGCGAACTCGGGTCACTATCCGATGCAGGAAACCCCTGTGTACTTCGCAACCGAAATCCAGGCGTTCTTTTCCGCGGATTAGTGTCTGGCTTGGAGTGGAGCGCAACACTCGCCGGCAGCCGGCGGGCGGGGCACGAAGGCGGCGAGAATCCAACATATCACCGCGACCGCAGCCGCGGCCTCGAACCCGTCGATATAGGCGAGCACAGATGCTTGTTTGGCCACCGAGTTCGCCAGAAGCTTCATCGACTGTATGGCTGTCTCGGAAGCGTCGGCCAGATGACCGCCGACGATGCGCCCGTAGTCCAGCAGCCTGGACGTTGTGAGAGCGTCTTGCGACTGGATGTGGAGGCCGAGAAGATTGGAATGGATCTGCTCACGCTCACGGACGAAAGTCTGCATGAACCCCACACCTACCTCCCCGCCAAACAGGCGACTGGTCTGCATGAAGGTGCCGATCGTGACAGCTTCGGCCGGACTGATCGTGCGAGCCACGAGTACGATCAGGCTGGTCAACGCGAATGACTGACCGATCGCCTGCAAGGCCTGGGAGCGGATGAAATCCTCGGTCGCCCATTGGTCAGTCAGACCCGTAGCCAGTAGGCACGCAGCCGCGACCAGGGCCGCGCCGATGCCCAGCGTCCATCGCGGATCGACTCGCTTCAACGTCGCCGCCAGGGGAAGGACGATGAGAAATTGCGGCAACGCGATCCACACGAGCACGCTACCGACCTGCAGCGCACGATAATTCTGAACTGTCTGCAGATAGTTCGGGATGATGTAGCCAGTGGACAGTATGATGAACCGAAATCCTGCCAAAAGCGTGAAGAAAAGGATGAGATAGCCGCGCGAAAGGATGCGCAAGTCGATCGCCGGGCTCGCGGCAGTCAGTTCGCGGATTACGAAGCATGCGACCGCGAGCGCGCCGGCCAGAAGCAATCCGCTGACCATGCCGCTGCGCACCCAATCCAGCCGATTGCCCTGATCGATGCCCGCATAGAGAAGGCTGAAGCCGAGCGTGGCGTAAAGCACGCCCGGCCAATCGAGCAGGCGCAACTTCGCACGGTCGTAGGGTTCATCGCGAGGCATGCCGAACCATACACATGCGAACATGGCTGGAAGCAGAAGGCCATATTGCCAGTTGATCCAGCGCCAGGACCAATGGTCGGTATAGAAGCCTTCCAGGGAAGCTGCGACGTTCTGGGAAAACTCGGAGTTCATCGCGTAGATGGCGAGGCCGTAGAGTGTCAGCCCCTTGGGAACGTGACGGAGAATAAAGATTATGGTGAGCGGGATGAAGGTCCCTGATCCCAGTCCGCTGATAAACTCGGCCGCGAGATAGGCCTTGAGGTTCGGCGAGAACGGCGCGAGCACGCTGGCTGCGAAAAAGACCAGGATCGCGCCCATCAGCATACGCCGAGGGCCGATTACCGTCGCAAGATATGGACAGGAAATGCCTCCAATCAACTGACCGATTCCCAAGGCCGAGGTGATCCAGGCGCCCTCGTCAAAGCCGGCACCGAGCGCTCCGCGCAGATCCGCCACCCCGAACACGGTCACTCGCGTATTCAGGGTCGACATCATCGAGCCCAGCATGACGCCGAGCAGGCCAACATAGGGTGCGAATGATCCCGACTCACGGGCGTCGGCCGCGGGCGCCGTGACGGCAACCGTCACGGCGCGGTCTCGCCGGCCGCGAGGGGCGCGAAAAGCGCATCGGCACTCGAACCTGTGTCGATCGTCGCAACAACCGACATCCCCGGTCGGACCAGCGTACCGAGCGCAGGATTTGGGTCCAACACAATCTTCACCGGCACGCGCTGCACGACCTTGGTGAAGTTACCGGTTGCATTGTCCGGAGGGAGAAGCGCGAAAGTCGCCCCAGTGCCGGGGGACCAACTGTCCACCCGTCCCGTCAAGACGAGCGAGGGAAAGGCGTCCACCGTGACGCGCGCGGGATTCGCGGCGCGCACGCGCGTCATTTGCGTCTCCTTGAAATTTGCTACCACCCACAGATGCGGCAACGGCACGACGGTAACCACCTGGCTACCGACGTTTACGAACTGACCGGGGCGCACCTGCCGGGCTCCGACCATGCCGTCCGCCGGCGACACGATCCGCGTGTCGATGAGGTTGTTGTGTGCCAGCGTCGCCTGTGCCTCGGCGGCCTTCGTTTGAGCGGCGAGCTGCTTCTCCTGGACATCGAGCTCGGACAGCAGCACCTTTTGCTGCTCGAGTTGAGCCCGGTTGAGGGCCAGCGTCGCCTCGGCCTTAAGGGCATCGGCGTCGGCCTGCTCGACGCGTTGTTCGGTGCCGGCGATCTGCGTCTGAAGCAGGTTACGCTGACGCCTGGCCTCGGCGGAGGCCCGGTCCAGCTCGGCCTGGCTGGCCCGAATGGTCGCTTGCGCCTGCTCGATCAGCGTCCGTTGCGTTTCCCGACGGAACGCGATCTGCGCTTCGGCAGCCCTGGCGGCCGCCAGGTTGGCGGAGGCAAGATCGAACTGCGCTTGGTAATCCGTCGGATCGATCTCGACGATTGGATCACCGCGATTGACGCGCTGATAATCCTGCACCGAAACGCGGACGATATATCCCGACACCTTGGCCGCCAGTGGGGTGATGTCGCCCGCCATGTAGGCGTCGTCGGTGCGCTGGAAGCGGAAGGCGCCCGTCCACCTGTCCCACTGCCCCGCGACGATCCACGCCGTTGCGGCAATGGCGACGGCGAGAAGCGCGTGAAGCGCAGGATGACGCAGCAGATCGCGCAGACCGAGACGAGCGGTCACCTCGTGCGTAGCGTCAACCATGACCGCTCGAATTCCGTCGGCATCATGTTGCCGTCGATCCTTGCCATGATCCGATTCCAGCGAATGAAGGTCGTCATCGCGATCCTGTCGCCGCCCTGATTCGCGAAGCGGTGAACGGAAGCTCGTGCAAGCGCAAACCCGTCGCGTCGCGGATCGCATTGGCGAGCGCCGCACCGGATGGGCCCTGGGCGGCTTCGGCAACGCCATAGAAACCGTCGTTCGGGCGATCGATGATGTGGACCTCGACGGAATCGGGAACGTCGCCAAAACGAAGGATCGGATATGCCGACCAATCCACCGACGTGACGCGGGTTCGGTCGAACGTCACCCGCTCGAACAGGGTCCAGCTCAGCGCCTGCAGCAGCCCGCCCTCGACCTGGTTACGGATCCCGTCGGGATTGACGACCTGACCGGTATCGACTGCCGCGACCATGCGCTTCACGCGAACCCGGCCTGTCTCGCGCTCGACCACGACCTCCACAGCTACCGCACACCAGGCTTCGAGGTTCTTGTAGCGAGCAAAGGCGAAACCACGGCCGGCGCCGGACGGTCCCTCGACATGCGGAGACCAGCCGAACCGGGAGGCGGCAGTCTCCACCACCTCTCGGGCGCGCGGGTCATCGAGATGACGAAGCCGGAACGCTACCGCATCCTGACCGGAAGCGCGGGCCAGATCGTCCATGGTGCTCTCGATCGCCAACACGTTCAGATAGCCGCCGAGCGAACGCATGGACGAGCCGCGCAACGGCATGTCGCGAAGGAAATGGCTGATCACCCTGGCGTTAGGAATCGAATAAAGCGGGATGGCGTTGCGATCCCCGCCGCCTTCCGGCTGTGCGAGTTCGACGGGCGGCGCCGGCACAGCTGCGTCGGCCTTCAGGCGGGCGGCAAGCAGCGTGCCCGGCGGGCCGGGCCGCATCATGTGAGACTGGCTCCAGACTTCGTGATGCCAGTCCGCAATCGCGCCGCTCACCCCGACTGATGCGCGAAGCTTCACGACCATGCCCGGACCAAACGGATCCCACGCATGCTCCTGCTCGCGCATCAGTTGGACGCGGATGGGCCTTCCGGGCATGGCGACAGCGAGCATCGCCGCGTCCGCAGCCGCGTCGTCGGCGCCGTTTTGCCCATAGCAGCCTGCTCCCTCGACGTGGATACAACGGACCTTTTCGCTCGGCATCCGCAGCATTCCGGCGATGGCCCGGCGGAGAGGAAAGACGCCTTGCGTATGCGTCGAGATAGTGAGCATGCCGTCGCGGAGTTCGGCCACCGCGCAGGACGGACCTATCGAGCCGTGCGTCAGATAGGGCCTGCTGAAGGTACCCTCGACAACGGTACCGGGCGTGCCGGAAACTCCTGTATCATGGATCGTCGTATCCTTGGATGGCAGGCTCATGAGGGCCGAAGCAAGCATCGCGCTATCGGGCAAGGCTTCCTTTTCAATCCAGGTGGTACTTGCCGCGAGCGCCCGCATGCCCTGGATCGCCGCCCATTCGGTTTCTGCGAGCACGCCAACGAAATTGCCGTCGCGCACCACCTTCACGACTCCTCGCATGCCCTCTATGGACGCAATGTCGATGTCGCGGAGCGTCGCGCCGTAACTCGGTGGTCGCACCACGCGACCGTGCAACTTGCCTTCGGGGCGAAGGTCCTGGACATATGCCGTGCCGCCCGTCACCTTGGCGGGGATATCAACCCGCTGCAGCGGGCGGCCCATGACTGTGAAATCGGACGGAAGGGTCAAACGGGAAGTTGGCTTCGCGTCGACGGAAAGCAGTTGGTCGCGTACCAACGCGCCATATGCGATCCGAGCGCCATTCGGACCGAGAACGGCTCCGTTCGCCGCTTTGAGGTCCGCCTCGGCGAGGCCGAGCCGCCGGGCCGCTTCCGCGACGAGAAGGTCGCGGGCCTGGGCGGCCGCATTTCGGATCGCGGTCCCGGAATCCTGCATCGAATGACTGGCCGCCGTATATCCTTCGTCAGCTGTGCGCGCCGTGTCAGCCGTCACCAGGGAGAGCTTTTCCATGGGGACCTTGAGCTCTTCGGCGGCAACCTGCAGTAACGCGGTCTTGAGACCCTGCCCAAGTTCGGCCTTTCCGGTCAGAATCGTGACGGCGCCCGAGGCTTCGACACGAATCCAGGAATCAATCCTCGGGGTGTCATCCAGACTACCCGGCAGGCCACGCTTCGACGGACCGTCGCCCTTGCCGGTCTCGGTTTGGGCCGAGGCGCCATGCATTTGAAACGCGACGATCAGAGCGCCAGTACCGGCCAGCACCGCACGTCGCGAGATGGAGATCGTCATTGCGGCGACCTCGCATCGGCCGCCTTGGCTTTCCTCTCGTCAGAGGCGCGCCTGATCGCACGGAGTATGCGCATATGAGTGCCGCAGCGGCACAGATGCGGCTGGAGTTCAGCGCGAATAGCGGCGTCTGTCGCGTTGGGATTGCGATCCAGAAGCGCCTGGGCGCGCATCATCACGCCGGGGATGCAAAATCCGCACTGCGCGGCCTGCTCGGCGATAAAGGCCCGCTGCATGGGGCCGGGAGCGTCCGCCGAGCCCAAACCTTCAAGCGTCGTCACGCGACGCCCTTCCAACAAACCCAAGGGCGTTACGCAGGATAACACCGCGGCTCCATCGACAATCACCGTGCACGCACCACATTGCCCAAGCCCGCAGCCGTACTTTGCGGCGTTGAGGCCGAGCTCGTCGCGCAGGACGTAGAGCAACGGCGTGTCCGGCGATGCGCTGACTGATATCGTTTTTTCATTGATGGTAAGGTTTGACATGCGGCCTCATCGAGCGTTGTTAGCGGTAGAACGCCGCGCAAATTCTCGCGTCGACCTTGCAGCGCGGATTGCCGTTGCGACGTCCGTCCAGTCCTGCTTCCCGGAGAAGCGCTCGCGAACAAAGTGCACGAGGTCGATGAGTTGGCTGTCGCTGAGCACGTCAGCGAAGCCCGGCATGATGGGACGTGCCGTGCCGTCAGCGGCCGGCAAACCCTGCATGACGACGTTCACGAGATTTGTCGGGCTTTCCCCGGTCAGCGCTGAGGACCTGGACAAAGCTGCTCCGCCCAGCGGCAACGGCCGCGCGCTCTCATGGCATGAGGCGCACGCTGCAGCATAGATGGCCGCACCGGCATCGCCCGCAACCGCCGGCGTCGCAGCCTGTGCACCCGCCGCCTGGGGCATTTTGCCCGGACCGGACGGCGCCGCAGCTCGAGCGTTTGGTGCAACTTCAACAGGCGCCTCGCTGCGGCGGTCAGCCAATGAAGCGAGATAGTGAGCCATCGAGTCCACGTCCGCGCGGTCGACCTGTGCAAGGTTGTCGAGCACATTCGCCATCGGTCCTTTCGCGACACCGTGCATAGCGTGGAACCCATTCGCCAAATATTCCGCGAGGGATGCTTCGTCCCATGGAACGGCCGCGTGCGAAGAGGCGCCGAGCGCATAAGCGTGCCAGCCTTCCGCTTCGCCCCCCGCGAAACCGCGAGATTTTTCCTCCGCTCCCATCAGGTTGCGCGGCGAGTGACAGGCGCCGCAATGGCCGAGTCCGTCGACGAGATACTTCCCCCTGTTCCACTTCGCATCACGCGCGGGGTCAGGGACGAAACGATCTTGCCGCAGAAAAAGCAGTTTCCAGCCAGCAAGCACGAGGCGAATATTGATCGGAAACGGAAGTTCGTTCGGTCGTGCCGCCGCCTTGACCGGATCTCTCGACATGAAGAAGGCATAAAGCGCCCTGGCGTCCTCATTCGACACCAAAGTGAAGTGGTCGTAGGGAAAGGCCGGATAGAGATGGCGCCCCTCCCGATCGACACCTGCGCGAAGTGCCCGGACAAAGGCCTGTTCCGACCAGTGACCGATTCCGGTGTCCGGATCGGGCGTGATGTTGGTCGAATAGATGGTGCCGAAGGGGGTCGGCATGGCAAGGCCGCCGGCATAGGCCGCTCCGCCGTCGGCGGTATGGCACGTAACGCAATCGCCGAGCAGCGCAAGCTGTGCTCCCTTGCGCACCAGCGCTGAATCGAACGGACCCTCGGAGACAATTGGCGCGATTGACGGTTGCCAGGCGTAGAATATCGCAACCAGGCTCCCTGCGATCGCGGCTGAAGCCAACGAAAAGAAGACAAATCTGAACTTCACCCGGCCAGCCTCCTGGATGACAGCGGCTGTATCAGGTCGGCGAAATCGGCTCTTGTCTCTTTGCCACGCGTTTTGAACGATCTGCGCCGAACGGTCCGACCCTGCGCCAAGGGCATGACGGCACACCGCCGAGACGGTCGACGCGCCGGACTCGTCTCATGTCGTGCCCTGGATTTTGGCCTATACCGAGCAATACTTCTCCTGGATCGCCGCGTCGGCGAGCAGGCTCGCGGCGCGACCTTCGTGCACGATTTGGCCCTGATCGATGATGTAGGCGCGATCAGAAATTTTGAGGGCCAGTTCGACGTTTTGCTCAACCAGCAAAATGGTCGTTCCCTGATCGCGAAGTCGTGCGAAGTAATCGAACATCTCCTTGACGAGGACCGGCATGATCCCTTCGGACGGCTCGTCGAGCATTACCAGGGACGGCCCCGACGCCATCGCCCTTGCAATCGCGAGCATCTGCTGCTCGCCGCCGGACAGGGTCACAGCTTCCTGGTTCAGCCGCTGCTTGAGACGTGGAAATGTCGAGGCCATCCGATCGATGACCTCCTGCTCGTCCAGTCGTGATGGCGCCGCGACCAGGCCCAGCCGGAGATTTTCGAGGACGGTCAGGCCCGGAACGATCCCGCGCTGTTCGGGAACGTAGGCCAGCCCGTCGACAAAGCGTTTCCAGGTGGGCCGCGGGAGAATCTCGCTGCCCTTGAAGGTCACGGATCCCGAACGCCTGGCCACAAGCCCCATGATCGCCCGAAGCGTCGTCGTCTTGCCCGCGCCGTTACGTCCGAGCAGGGTGACGATCTCGCCGCGCTCCACCTCGAAGGTGACGTCCTGGATCACGTGGCTGCGGGCGTACCAGGCATTGAGACCGTTTACGACCAGCATCAATGCGCCTCCTGCCCCAGATAGACCCGCTTCACTTCGGGATCGTTGCGCACCTCGTCCGGGGTGCCGTCGGCGAGCAGTTTCCCATGATGGAGGACGACGATCCGTCGACTGATGCCCAGCACCAGCTTCATCTTGTGCTCGACGAGCACCACGGTTTTTGTCTGCGCGAGACGCTCGATCAGCGAGACCATGTCTTTCGTCTCTTCGGGACTCATCCCGGCCGTCGGTTCGTCCATCAGAAGCAGGCGGGGAGAGCAAGCCAGCGACATCGCGATCTCCAGGGCGCGCTGCTGCCCGTGAGCGAGTTCGGAAGCGCGTCGCCTTCCAACACCGCTCAGACCTACCTCATTGAGCAATCGGACCGCCGTTTCGTCCGTCGCCGTCAGGGCCGATCGCTTCGACCAGAAGTTTTTGCCTCCGACCGTCGCCTGGGCCGCCAACCTGACGTTCTCGTGCGCCGTCAGCGCCGGGAACACGTTGGTGATCTGGAACGACTTCGATATCCCGGCGTGCACATAACGATGCTGCGGCAATCCGGTAATGTCTCGCCCCTCGAAGATAATTCGTCCCGCGCTCGGCGTTCGAGCCCCCGAAATCACGTTGAAGAAGCTGCTCTTGCCTGCTCCGTTCGGACCGATGATGGAGGTGAGTTCTCCCGCCCGAAACGCAACGGAGACGCCCTCGACCGCCGTGAAGCTGCCGTAGCGGAGGGTGACGTTCTCCGCACTGAGCACGATGTGATCGCTCACTTTCGGATCCTTTCCAGGAGCGAGCCCCAGACGCCGGCTGGGAAGAAGCGCACGCAGGCAATGAAGATCAGTCCCGCAATCAACTGCCAATGCGAGGTCCAGTTCGTCGTCAAGTCTTCGAGACACAGGAACAGCGCAGCGCCGATGAAGGGTCCGAAATAAGTTCCCATGCCACCGAGCACCGTCATCATGACGACCGTTCCGGACGTCGTGTAGAAAAGTGTATCGATCGACACGATGCCGAGATGGATCGTATTGAGCGCTCCAGCCAGGCCGCAAAAGGCCGCCGACAGCACGAAGCTCATCCATTTGGTCGACCGCAGCGCGTATCCCGATGCCCTCGCCCTGTTTTCGTTCTCCCGGATACCTTCGATGACGGCGCCGAACGGCGATTCGAGGATGCGTGAGAAGGCGGCCAGGGCCAGGACGACGAAGAACAGCAGGAAATAAAATTTTGAAAGCGGATCCAGCAGGGACAGATGAAGCGGCCCGAGGTCTATCGCCGGCACCGACACGCCGCGCAATCCGCTTTCGCCTCCGGTCACGGACGTCCATTGATAGAAGATAAAATAGAGGCACTGCGCGAGCGCCAAGGTTACCATGCCGAAATAGACCCCGCTGGTCCGGATCGCGAGTCCGCCGATGACCGCACCGGCGAGCGCGGCGAACGCGATGCCGCCGAGAATGGCCGCATACCAGGGCAGATGGAGCGCAACAATCGCCAAGCCGCAGCCATAGGCGCCTGCACCGAAGAAGGCGGCGTGCCCGAGCGAAAGAAGCCCGGTATAGCCGAACAACAGGTTAAACCCGGTCGCGAACAGACCATAGATCAGGATGTTGATCGCGAGGGCCGGATGCGGCGCTACCGCGGGCAGCGCCGCCAGGACCGCGGCGGAAACCAGCACACGATGGCGTTCCGGCCACCCAAACGGCGACGGTCGCTCGTCGACCAATGAGGCCTCATTGCATTGTGTCTGCACCGCGATGAGCCTCATCTTGCCGCATCCAATCGTCCAAACAGGCCCTGCGGCCGCACCAGCAGCACCGCGGCCATGATCGCAAACATCACCACATTGGAAAAATCCGCGGCGAAGAACGAGGTGATGCTGATGATGACCCCCATCGCCAATCCGGCGATCACGGCGCCGGCCAGCGATCCCATTCCGCCGACCACCGTCACCACGAACGCCTCGATCAGGACGTTGACACCCATCTCGGGAATGACCCCGCGCATCGGCGCAGCAAGGAAGCCGGCGAGGCCCGCGACTGCCGTACCGATCGCGAACACGAGCAGCCATACCTTGGACGTATCGACGCCGAGCACTTCGACGATCTCGGGACTTTTTGCGCCGGCCCTCACGATCAGGCCATAAGAGGTCTTCTCGATGAACAGCCACAGCGCGGTCAGCAACGCGACGGTCGCGCACATCACGAAGATCCGGTAGCGCGGAAAGGATATGTCGCCGAGCAGAACACTTCCGCGAAACGCCCCGGGTGCGCTGAACGGGATGCCGTCCGTGCCAAACAGGATACGGATCAGCTCGACCAGCACGTAGCCGACACCAAACGTGGCAAGCAGCGGATAACTCGGATCAAGTCCATACAAAGGCCGCAGCAGGAATTTCTCGATCGCCATTCCCAAAGCGGCCATCCCGAGCGGAACGGCGACCAGCGAAATCCAGAAGCTTCCGGTCAAACCGAAGGCAAATACGCCGAGATAGGCACCAGTCGCGTAGAACGCGCCATGCGCGAAATTGACCACGTTAAGGAGCCCGAAGATCAGCGTGAGGCCGGTCGCGACGAGCACGAAGATGCAGCCCAGCGCGAGACCCGTCAGGAACTGCAGTTCGAGGAGCCCGAGGGAGACGTCACCCATGAACGGCTCCTAGCTCTTGTGACCGAGTTCGGCACAGCTCCGCAGCATGCCCTCGTCTGCCTGGGCAACGGAGACGATTTCGAACGTGTCGTGTGTTGTCTTCATCTGCGCTTCGGATTTTGATTTCAGGATGAACACCGACTGCACCGACTGGTGGTCGCATGCCCTGATCCTTTGCGGGCCCTTGTAGAGATCGAAGTCGAACCCCGTTCCGACGGCGGCAGAGAGCGCCGCAGGATCGACGGCTCCCGCCTTTCTGGCGAGCTCCAACATCGAGCGGACGCCGCCGTAGCCGTAGCTGCCGTAGTCGGACGGCACGCCGCCCTTGTATTTCGCGGCGTAGGCAGCGTTGAAGGCCTTTGACGAGGCGTACATGTCCTCGGCCGCCCAGTAATAGTTGGAAGCGCCGACCACGTCGGCGTAGGCGTCGGCGCCGCCCGCGATCCTCTGGGTGCTGGAAAGGGCGCCGACGACGATCTTCATGCGATCCTTCAGGCCGAACTCGTTGGCCTGCTTCAGCGCGTTGAGCTGATCGCGGCCGAAATTGAGGACGCACAGAATGTCGGGCTTGGCGCTGATGAACCTCGGAAACAGGCTGCTAAAGTCCTGCGCGCCGAGCGGATGCTTCACTTCGGCAACGACCTGCGCGCCCATCTGGTCGCCGATCGTCTGGAAGGCGCGCCGCATCTCGTATCCGAACTCGTAGTCTGCGATAAGATAGGCCACCTTCTTGCCCATGTTCGCGAACACGTAGCGCCCGAGCGCTCCGACGGAGAAGTGCGGCGCCATTCCCTCGTGATAGGTCGTGGGTCCGAAGTCCGAGGCTTCGTTGATCCGGTCGGAAAGGCTGAGTGCGTTGTAGATCATGCCCCTCGCCTTGCAGGCATCGTTGACCGCGAGCTGCACCGCGCCCGAAAGCGATCCGACGACCATGTCGACCTTGTCCTTCTCGATCAGCTCAAGGGTCCGGCTGACCGCCTCGGCGGGATTAAGCTTGTCGTCCCTGACGAGCAGCTCTGCCGGCCGTCCGTTGAGCCCGCCCGTCCGATTGAAGTCCTCGATCGCGAGTTGGGCGCAGCGCACCTGGTCTGCCGCCTCGGAGCCGTAGGGGCCGGTGAGCGGCACCGGGAAACCCACCTTGATCGGTGCCGGCTGCGCACTGGCCGGCCGACCAAGCGCGGAGAAAAGCATGGCGCCGGTGGCGACTTTGAACGCGGAACGGCGGCTCAAGCCGCCCGAACGAGGATGGGACGTCACGGTTGCCTCCTTGCAGCTGTCGAAAACCGATTTTATTTATCGATCGCTCAATTAGTATTTAGCAAACGATAAATTGCGTCAAGAGTCAACTGGGCGCGTTTGTCTTTGATCCAGCGCAATTTTTCGGAGATTATCTCGGAAGCGCCGGGTCGAGAGCGCCCGGGAGACCGTGCTATGGGACAGTTCGGGACCCGTGGCCGGCGGCTCGTGGCCGCTTCGACAACCAGTGCATGCAGCCGATAGCCAGTCAGCCTCGCCTGACGCCCTTAGCCAAGAGAGATAACGTGACCAATCTAGACACTTCGCGGGTCCGGACCAGGGCAAGCAAACGGAAGAAGGCGGCAAAACCGGCCAGGAAAGCGCTTGCCGCCGGCGCCAAGCCATCCCGCAGTGCCCGGCTATCGCCGGACGCACGGAAGAAGCTGATCGTCGAGGAAGCCATCAAATATTTCGCGGAAGTCGGCTTCGATGCCGGCACGCGTCCCCTCGCCGCGCGGCTTGGCGTCACGCAACCGCTTATTTTTCGCTATTTTCCTAACAAGGACGACCTTCTTCAGGCCGTCTATAGCGAGGTATTCCTGTCGCGATGGCGCATCGAGTGGGAGCATCTCCTCGAGGATCGCTCGCGCCCACTGCGGGATCGGCTGATTGAGTTCTACAACAGCTATACCGACGTCATCTTTCATCCGAAGTGGATGCGCATCTTCCTCTTCGCCGGGCTGAAGGCTTTGGACCTCAACCGCTGGTACATCAAATTTGTGGAAGAACGCGTCCACAAGAGGGTGTGCGCCGAGATCCGCGCCGAGAACGGCATTGCCAGGAGCGGGCCGATCAGCGGCCTTGAACTTGAGCTGTATTGGGATTTCCACGGCGGCATCTTCTATTACGGGGTCCGACGCTTTGCCTATGGCGTCCCGGTCCATCTCGACCTCCCCGCCTTCATCGAGGCGAGCGTGGACAATTTGTTGAAGGGAATGCCCGCCGTCGTCGCCAAACACCGCTAGCAATCGCTCTGCTTGACTCGGGAAGGGTCGCCCTGTTATTTATCGATCGATAATTAACTGGGAGCGACAGCCATGGGCAAAAGAGCCGTCGTCGTCGGAGGTTCGATTTCCGGCTTGTTTGCGGCCGCCTTGCTGCGAAAGGCCGGATGGTCGGTCGACGTGTTCGAGCGTTCCGACGTCGAACTGAAGGGGCGCGGCGCCGGCATCGTCAGCCACGGGGAATTGCAGGACATTCTGGTCGAAAGCGGCGCCGGGATCGCAGATCTCGGCGTTTATGTCGAAGATCGCGTGCTGTTCGACCGCGAAAGCCGTGTGATCGGACATCACCACCATCCGCAAATCGTCACCTCGTGGGACCGCCTGCAGAATCTTTGCCGCAGCGTACAGCCGCAGGGCTCATATCACCTCAATCACAATCTGTTGGATTTCGCGCAGGACGACGACGGCGTCACCGTCCGTTTCGAGAACGGCCACACCGAACGGGCCGATCTGCTGGTTGCCGCCGACGGCTTCCGCTCGGCAGCGCGGAACCGGCTCGCCCCGGCGGTTCAGCCGATCTACGCCGGGTATGTGATATGGCGCGCGCTTGTCGACGAAGCCGATCTCGACGCTGAAACCCACGCGGCCGTATTCGAGAAGTTCACGTTCTTCGTCGCGCCCGGACACGAAGTGATAGGCTATCCGATCGCGGGGCCGGACAACGATCTGCGGCCCGGAAAGCGTCGATACAATTTCGTCTGGTATCGCAACACGGACCAGGCGCGTCTGGACGACATGCTCACGGACGACAGCGGCCGCGCACATGCGATCTCGATTCCGCCTCCGCTCGTCAGGGCAGACGTCGTGCGCGAGATGAGAGAAGCTGCCGAGGCCTTCATGTGCGCACCGATGTTGCAAGTCCTGCGCGCAGTGAAGACCGCCTTCTTCACGCCGATCTACGATCTCGCCTCTCCCGCCATGGTTTTCGGCCGGGTCGCGCTGATCGGAGACGCCGCCTTCGTCGGGCGTCCGCACGTCGGCCTCGGGGTCACCAAAGGCGCGGCAGATGCAAAATGCCTCGCGGACTCGCTTGCGGCCGCAGGCGACGACGTCACGGCCGGCTTGCGGACGTTCAACGACATCCGCAAGCCGATCGGGGATCGCGTCGTCGCGCGAGGCCGCGAGCTCGGCGCTCTTCTGACGCAAGCGGATGGCGCCGCCACACATGATTATGACGATCTGCTGCGCAACACCGCGGCGGACCATTTTCTGCGGCCGTGAACGATGGCGACGGATCGACACATCCGACCGGAATTTGCCCGCAACATGCGCCTGGTCGGCTACAGCGATCAGGCCGGTCGCAGCGATGGCGTCCAGGTCATGGTCGAGCGGGGACATGCCTATGTCGGCCACATGTTCTCGAAAGGGTTCAGCGTGATCGACGTGCGTGATCCCGCCAACCCGCGCGCCGCTGCCTATGTCGCAGCCCCGCCGAACACCTGGAACATCCATCTGCAGACCCACGGCGACCTT
The DNA here is from genome assembly GCF_030378205.1 of Bradyrhizobium sp. NP1. Lineage (NCBI taxonomy): Bacteria > Pseudomonadati > Pseudomonadota > Alphaproteobacteria > Hyphomicrobiales > Nitrobacteraceae > Bradyrhizobium > Bradyrhizobium sp. NP1. The sequence continues at coordinate 1,786,709 of NZ_CP127385.1, read as the reverse complement.
CTTCTGGTGATCGAAGCCAAGGACATGTTCGCCGCGAGCATCTTTCAGGATGAGAGGGCGTACTACACGGGTTCACTGGGCGAGAAGGTCGGGACCGCCGCGCCACAACAAGCCTCCGGAGGCCGGGACTGGACCGCCGGACTCTCCGTCTACGACATTTCGCGGCCCGAGGCGCCGCGCAAGATCGGCTTCATGCCCGTCGACGGCGGGGGGATACATCGCATCTGGTACACCGGAGGGCGCTGGGCCTATGTGTCTGCGCTGCTTGACGGCTTCACCGACTACATCTTCATGACCGTGGACATGAGCGATCCCACGCGTCCTGTGGAAGCAGGCAGGTTCTGGCTGGAGGGAATGAACGCCGCGGCCGGCGAGAGGCCGAGCTGGACCTCTGGACGCAGGTTTGGCCTCCATCATGCGATCGTGCACGGTGACGTCGCCTATGCGGCCTGGCGTGACGCCGGCATGGTCCTGATCGACGTCAAGGACCGTCACGCCCCGAGAAAGATCGTGCACCGCAACTGGTCACCGCCTTTCGGCGGAGGCACCCACAATTGTCTGCCGCTCCCGGACCGCGATCTCATCGTGGTGCTCGACGAGGCCGTGCTCGACAATCTCGAGGACGGGCTCAAGCACATCTGGGTGATGGACGCCCGCGAGATATCCAACCCGATCTCGATCGCGACCTTCCCGGTCCCGCGCGAGATTGACTACGCGAGGAAGGGCGGACATTTCGGGCCACACAACCTGCATGAAAATCGACCCGGCAGTTTCGTCAATTCCAACCTCGTCTTCGCGACCTACCAGAACGCGGGAATTCGGGTCTTCGACATCGCCAACCCTTACCGCCCCGAGGAGATCGCGGCCTTCGTGCCGCCAACGCCTGCGCGCCTGATGGATCATCGCCCCGATCGACCTCACGTGGTCCAGTCGAGCGATGTCTTTGTCGATGCCTCCGGCCTGATCTACGCGACCGATTACAATGCGGGCCTGTACATCCTCGAGATGACCTGACGAGGCGGCGCCCCCCGACCAGCCGTGCGCACACTGCCCCTGGCCGGGCTTCCCGTCAGTCGAGCAAGAGCGGCTTGTTTGCGCTCTCCAGGAATTCCACCGTGGCGAAGACCAGCGGCGTATCGCCGATGTTCTCCAGGTCGTGGATCATGAATTCGCCCTGACCGTATTCGTGATGCTTAGTATCGCCCGCCGCATAGCTCACTTCGCGGATATCGCCGTCGCCATAATGCGAGCGCGCCCTGCCCGGCGTCATCGCGGTCCAGAAATAATCCAAAACGTGCGTGTGGAATCCAATACGCTCGCCAGGCAGCAACGTAAGGTGCCAGACACGGACCTTGTCAGTCTGCGAAACCAGCGTGCTGCCCACGCGACCGTTGCCGCGCTTCGCAACGAACTCCTCGCGCAGCGGCTGTGGCCACTGTGCCGGCGCGGCCGGCCAGACGTAGGGGCTATTCATCGTCCACTCCCTTGCTATTTATCGATCGATAATTAACTATGATCCTGCCTGCAGGTCAAGGGAGGCCCGATACGAGCCGCGCAACTGCCGACGAACGAGGATTGCAGCCATGTCAGCGTCAACTTTCACGACGGCCACCCAACTCACCCGCGCACAAACTTTTGCCATGGCGGTTTGCGCGGGTATTGCCGTTGCAAACATCTACTACAATCAGCCTTTGCTGGGCCTCATCGAAGCAAGCTATCCGAATTCCTCGGCCATCGGCCTGATACCCACGGCCACGCAATTTGGTTACGCGGTCGGTCTCCTGTTGCTGGTCCCCCTGGGCGATCTCGTGGAGAGACGCCGCGTCATCACCGTGCAATTCATTGTCCTGGCGGTGGCTCTCGCATTTGCTGCCGTCGCACCGTCCACATCGGCGCTGATCGTCGCGTCCCTTTTGCTCGGCGTATCAGCCACAGTGGCGCAACAGATCGTCCCATTCGCTGCGACGCTCGCCGACAACCGGACGCGGGGCGCCGCAGTCGGAACGGTGGTGAGCGGAATCCTCGGTGGCATTCTGCTCAGCCGCACGATAGCCGGCTTCGTCGGATCGCACTTTGGGTGGCGCGAGATGTTTTGGCTTGGCGCCCCTCTGGCGCTTGGTGCCGCAGCGCTGGTCCGTCTGACCCTGCCGCGCCACCATGCGACGCAAGAGATCGGATACGCTGCCGCGCTGCGTTCGCTCGTCCACCTGGTGATCGAGGAGCCGGCGCTTCGGCTGGCCGCCGCAACGCAAGCGATGCTGTTCGCCTCATTCATCGCCTTCTGGACGGTCTTGTCTCTCCATCTGCAGGAACCGGAGTTTGGCCTCGGTCCCGAGATCGCCGGCCTGTTTGGCGTCATCGGTGCGTCGGGAATACTCGCGGCACCCCTCGCAGGTCGACTGGCCGACAAGCGCGGTCCTCATCTCGTGGTTGCGATCGCCGCCGCGATCACGCTTTCCTCCTGGATCGTTTTCGCAGGCTGGAACGCCCTCGCGGGGCTGACCGTCGGCGTGGTGCTGCTCGACGTGGGCGTGAATGCCGCGCTTGTTTCAAATCAGCATCTGATTTTCGCCCTGCGTCCCGAGGCAAGGAGCAGGCTGAACACCGTGTTCATGACAGCAATGTTCATGGGTGGGTCGCTCGGATCGCTCGGCGGCAGTTGGGCCTATGCGCATTTGTCGTGGCTGGGCGTCTGTGCCTATGGCGCGGCGCTGGCGACGGCAGGCCTGCTTTTGCAATTGCCGACTCTCTTGTCCCGGACCGGCTGGAAAGCATCACATCACTGACGCCCGCTCTTGTTCTGAGAACGGCCTCATTTGGAGATTGCCACGCATGCGCATCGCGGTCGTCGGAGGTTCTCTTGCGGGACTGTTCACGGCTACGCTGCTTGCCCAGGATGGACACGATGTCACCGTCTACGAGCGATCGGTCCATGGGCTCGAAGGGCGCGGGGCCGGCCTGCTGGGTAAGCGCGAGACATTTGCCATTCTGCGCGCCGCCGGATGCGAGCATGTGGCGCGCGTCGGCGTAGTTGCGCGGGAGCGCATCGTGTTCGGCGATATGGGGGCGACCGTCGATCAAACGATGGCGCCTCAGATGCAGATATCGTGGGACGCCATCTATCGTGTCTTTCGACGGCACATCGCGAACGGCTCATACCTGCTCGACCGAAGGGTCGAACATCTTCGCGAAGAAGCCGATCAGATTGTTGTTGGCTTCGCCGACGGCAGCGAGGCGCTGGCCGACGTCGTCATTGGTGCTGACGGAATAGCATCCGTCGCACGCGCCATGGTCGACGGCCCAACGGCCGCCAATGTGTACGCCGGCTATGTCGGATGGCGTGGCCTTCTTCCGGAACATGCCTTGCCGGGCTTTGCAGCCGATGAGCTCCTCGAGCGCTTCGCATATTTCCGGATGCCGCATTCCCACGTGATCGGTTTCCTGGTGCCCGGACCAAACGGGGAAACCGAAACCGGAAATCGCAGATACAACTGGGTCTGGTATCGGCCGGCCGTCGAACCGGCCGCGCGGGACGAGGTACTCACGGACCTCGAAGGCCGCATCCACCCCTATTCACTTCCTCCAGGCGCGGTTCCCGAACGAGCCCGCGAGCGGCTCGTCGACGACGCCAGGCGGCTGTTGCCGCGTTCTTTCGCTGCCGCAATCGAAGCGACGGCCCATCCGTTCGTGCAGGGGATCTTCGACTACGAAACACGGCAAATGACCTCGCGACGGGTTGCCCTCGTGGGAGACGCGGCATTCGTCGTGCGACCGCATACGGGGATGGGCATTGCGAAGGCGGCGGCGGACGCGCTTGCGCTGCGAAAGCACCTCTCATCGGCGTCGCTCGGCGACGCGCTCCGGGAATACAGACAAGAACGGGTCAAGGCGGGTGCAGCCATCGCCGCGTCAGGCCGCGAATTGAGCGCGCATCTCGCATGAGCCTTCCGTTGGTCGAAACAGTGAATATCGGGAGAAGCTGAATGAGTTGGCACGCCGACCATGCCTTCACGGTTACGATCAGTGGTGGATCGGTTGCCGGACTTTGCAACGCGATCGCGCTTCGCAAGATCGGTGCGACCGTAAAGGTTCACGAACGTGTGCCAGGCCCGATGATGGCCCGAGGGGCCGGCATCGTCGTTCAAAACGAATTGATCGGGCTGCTCGAGGAAAACGGTGCAGGTCCTCTCCCCTTCACGTCCTGCCGCGGTCGGCGATATCTCAACCCGGACGGCGGAGACGGCGTCCTTCAGGATATGCCGCAGGAATTCACGTCCTGGGAAGCCATCCACGCGGCACTGCGGGCCGCTGTTCCGGATCAATGTTATCAGGCAGGCTCTGAGGTCGTGAAGGTGTCCCAGACGGGCTCCAAGGTCTTGGCGACCCTTGGCGATGGCTCCGTGGTGGAAAGCGATCTGTTCCTGGCTGCCGACGGTTCGGGCTCTGCAATACGGCGCAAAATGCTTCCCGATATCGATGCGAGATATGCCGGCTACGTCGCCTGGAGAGGCACGCTGGACGAAAGCGACGTTCCTCCCGACCTTCTGCCATTCTTCGACAATCTCTTCACCTTCTCGGAAGCCCGCTGCGGAGGCCACATGCTGGCCTATTTCATTCCGGGAAGCGACGGCGTCGTCACAAGAGGATCGCGGCGCCTCAACTGGGTCTGGTACGTGCATGTTGATGCAGCCGATCTGGCGAATGTGCTGACCGACAAGAACGGCATTCGCCATCGATCTTCGCTTCCGCGCGGCACCGCACCGGAGAACGCCGTCGCGAAGCTGAGAGCACGCGCCTTGCGCGAGATCCATCCGAAGATGGCCGCGCTGGTCTCGGAAACGCGCGATCCTTTCCTTCAGACCATCCTCGACGTGACAGTACCGAAAACCCTGTTCGGTCGAACCCTCTTGACCGGCGATGCGGCTTTCGTCGTGCGGCCTCACACCGCGGGCGGAACCGCCAAGGCGGCCTATGAGGCCTCGGTTCTCGCACGCGCATTGAAGTTGGCGCGCGCGAATGTTGACGTCGCGCTCCAATCCACAGAGCGGCTGCAGCTGGAACATGGCAACGCCCTCTACCAATACGGCCTCGCGCTCGGCAATCGCTGGTCGCGCGAAAGAGCCACCGACTAGCGCGCGATCAGCTGGCGCTCGATCCGAACCGATCGACGAGGAAATCGATGAAGAGCCGGACCTTGACCGCAAGATGTCGCGTGGGCGGATAGACCGCGTAAAGGGCGAGCGGCGGCGCCGAATAGCTCGCAAGGACGGCCTGCAGGCTGCCGCTTTTCAGGGCCTCCGCCGCGATGAACTCCGGTATCAGCGCAACACCCCTGCCCTTGACCGCCACGTCGCGCAACACCTCCGCGTTGTTGACGCACAGCGACCAGGCCGGCTGGATCCAGTGGACGCCGTCGCTTCCCGTCAATTTCCACTGATTGCCTGTCAGCAGAAAGCCGTAGGTCAGGGAGACATGATCGCGCAGATGGCTCGGATGGGTCGGCGTACCATGACGTTTCAGATAGTCCGGTGATGCACAAACCAGCCGCTCGACGGCGACAATCCTGCGGGCGATCAGGCTCGAGGATTCCAGTTCGGCGATGCGCAGCGTGACGTCGAAGCCGTCCTGGACGGGGTCGAGAAGATCATCACTCAGCACGAGCTGAAGCTGAAGGTCGGGATACTTCGTCATGAAGTCGGCGAGCGCCGGCCCCAGGCGCATGGTGCCGAACGACATCGGCGCATTGATGCGCAACAGGCCTCGCGGTGCCGATTGCAGCTGCGTGACTGCCTGATCCGCAGCGTCAATCTCCGAGAGGATGACGACGGCCCGCTCGAAGTACATCTGGCCGTTTTCGGTCGGACTTGCGTGCCGGGTCGTCCGGTTGAGCAACTGGACGCCGAGGCTCTCCTCAAGATCCCCGACGTATTTGCTGATCGCGGAGCGCGAGAGACGCAATTGGCGGCCGGCCTCGGCGAAGCTGCCGCTTTCCACCACTTTCACGAAGGCTCTCAGGCTCGCCACTTTGTCCATATTGGTTCCGATTGTCGCCAAAACGTAGACACAGGCGCCATAAAAGCATGGATTGTCCTCAAAACAAAGCCATCCGATATCTCCCTCCGAAACGAAGTTGCTCATTCGATTTGGAGGAAGAGATGTCAGGACTTCATCACGTCACCGCCATCGCTGGCGACCCCATCAGGAATTTCGGCTTCTACACGCGGGATCTCGGCCTGCGATTCGTCAAAAGGACCGTCAATTTCGACGATCCGGGCACCTACCATTTCTACTATGGCGACGAGACCGGCCGGCCAGGCACCATCCTGACCTTCTTTCCCTGGCAAGGGGTGCCTTCCGGTCGGAGGGGCGTCGGCGAAACCCACCAGACCGCCTTCCGCGTGCCGCTTCGTTCGCTCGGTTACTGGACGCAGCGCTTCCTGGAAAAGGGAATCCATTACGAAGCACTCGAAAAGCGCTTCGGGGAATCGGTGCTGCCGTTCTCCGACCCCGATGGCATGGCCCTTGCGCTCGTCGGCGCCCCCGGTGCCGAAGACGAGCCGGCCTGGAGCAACGGCGAGGTGCCGGCCGAACATGCGATTCGTGGCTTTCACGGCGTGACGCTGCTGCTTGACGATGCCAGGAAGACTGCGGCCATCCTCACCGATGTGTTCGGCTTCAAGGAGACGGCTCGCGAAGGCTCGGTGATCCGCTACAAGGCGGCCGGCGACGCCAACGGAAGCGTGGTCGACATCTACGAGGCGAAGGGCTTCCTGAGAGGCCATCAAGGCGGCGGTTCGGTGCACCACATCGCGTTCCGCGCGGCTGACGATGCCGAGCAGGGCCGGATGGCGCAAAAGCTCGTCGACAATCACGGGCTGCACCCGACCGAACAGAAAGACCGAAACTACTTCCGGTCGATCTACTTCCGTGAACCGGGCGGCGTGCTGTTCGAGATCGCGACCGACATCCCCGGCTTTGCCGTCGACGAACCGGTGGCGACACTGGGGCGCGCACTGAAGCTGCCGAGCTTTCTCGAGGCGCACCGCGAGGAGATCGAGGGTGTCCTGCCGAAGCTGGAGGGAGCCGTGTCATGACGGACGCGTCATCATTCGTCTATCGATTTGAGCCCGGAAGCGAGGCCGGCGCACCTCCGCTGCTGCTCCTGCACGGCACCGGCGGAGACGAGAACGATCTGTTGCAGCTCGGGGCCATGATATCGCCGGGTTCGGCCCTGATCTCGCCGCGTGGGCGCGTCCTCGAGCACGGCATGCCGCGCTTCTTTCGCCGGCTGGCGGAGGGCGTGTTCGACGAGGAGGACGTGCGCAAGCGCGCGCTGGAGCTTGGCGCATTCGTCGAAAGCGCGCGGCAGCGCCACGGCACCGAAGCACCGATCGCTGTCGGGTTTTCCAACGGCGCGAACATCGCGGCCGCGCTTCTTCTGATGAAGCCGGATGCGCTCGCCGGTGCGGTGCTGCTCCGGGCGATGGTGCCTCTGTCAAAGCCGCCGAGAGCCAGGCTCGACGGCAAGCCGGTCCTCATCCTTTCCGGGCAGGCAGATCCGATCGTTTCGGCCGGCAATGCCGCGAGACTTTCGGCCATGCTCTCGGATGCGGGTGCCAAAGTGGTCCACAACACCCTGCCGGCCGGTCACCAGCTTTCGCAGGCGGACGTCAGGTTGGCACGCGATTGGATCGCCAGCATGAGCGCCCAGGCTGTCTAGCTGCTTCTGGAGCCGAACTGTCACCGCGACAGTTCGGCTCTGCTGTTCAACGCGCGTTTCTCCCGAAGCGCTCTTGCCTTCGAGGCTGTCGTCAATCGCCTTCCATCACCTCGACCACCCGGGCCGCAAAAAGCTCCTCCTGGTCCAGTTCGCCCTCGAGCCTGTGCATGACGCTGTCGTGGATACGCCCGGAATTGAAGAGCTCCAGGAGTTTCCCGCGGCCCGCTTCTACCGCGATCAATACGGCACGGTAGTGCTGAAGTCTTCGCTCCTCGTGGGATCCCTTGGCGCGGACATGATCCTCGGCCATCGCGAGACGATGCCCGTACTGTTCGACGAGTCGCGGGTGGGCGTGCTTCCCTTCGGCGTCGAGAGAATGCGCGCGGATGGCATCGAACTGGGCTCGCGCGAGCTCGGCCCGAACAGCCTCTTCGGACAGCGTGTCCTCTCCGCGGAGCAGGAACTCCTTCCCTGCCAGCGTCTTCGCCACCGGACCGAGCGTCAGTCCAAGCGCGACGATGGTCGCTGCGACGACGCAGAAGGTCACGAACAGGATGATGTCCCGGCCGGGAAAATGCTCCGGCAACGACAATGCGGCTGCGAGACTGACGACCCCGCGCATTCCCGCCCAACTCATCACCAACGGAACGGCAAGCGGTGGATATGGATCCCGCTTGCGGAGAGACGGGAATAGCGCCCTTGGAACATAGGCCGTCGGGAAGATCCACGCGAACCGGGCGAGGACGAGCGCCGCAAAAATCGTCGAGGCCGCCGGCAGAAGCGAAAGAACGGTTGCCCAATCCTCGCCGAACCGGTGCAGAACGCCGCGAAGGGCCAGCCCCACCAGTACGAAGACCAGGGCTTCCATCACGAAGGTGACGACGGACCAGACCGCCAGGGCCTGGACGCGGGACGCCGCACTCAAGGCCTTGTGCTGCAGACGTCCAAGGACCAGCCCGCATGCGACCGTGGACAGCACGCCCGATACATGAAGGCCGTCCGCGAGCAGATAAGCGGCCCAGGCGGACAAGAACGTCCAGACCACGGTGAGCCGGGCATCCGTCAATCTTCCGGCGACGAAGGCGCATATCCAGCCGAGCACGAGGCCGATCCCGATGCCCACGGCCGAGACGTAGACGAAACTTCCCGCGGCCGCCCCCGCACTGAAGGCCCCGGTCAGTGCCGCAGCGACTGCGAAGCGAAAGAGGACGAGGCCCGAGGCATCGTTGATCAAGCTTTCGCCCTCCAGGAGAACGGCGATGCGCGGTGGGACATTGAGATGGTCCAGCACGGCGCGCGCGGCGACGGCGTCAGGCGGCGAAACGATCGCACCAAGCGCAAAACAGGCGGCCCAAGGCAATGCCGGGAAGAAAAAGTGGGTAACGACGCCGACCAGCAGCGTCGTTAGCACAACCGCCCCGACCGCCAACTGCAGGATGATCCTGAGATTGGCCCGAAAATCCGGCCACACCGTGAAGTAGGCGCCCGACAGCAGAAGCGGTGGCAGAAAGAGGACCATGACGAGATCCGGATCGAACTCCACCTCGGGAATTCCGGGAACGAGAGCCAGAACGATGCCAGCCAGCACCAGCACCGACGCGGACGGCAGGCGCAAGCGACGGGCCACCGTGTCGAGCACGACAGCGATCATCAGCAGCAGCAGGATTGTCTGGAACGTCTCGGATGCGGTCATCGCGAGCACTAGGCGCTCTTTTCCGGCGCGGGGTCGGCTGTCGCCAGGAACACCGCTGGCAACGCGACAAGCGGCGGCACGACGAAGCACCAGGTGCCGAACTTGGCATAGAGGCAGGCGCCAGCCGCGCAGCCCAACGCGAACGCAGCCACACTCGCCGACATCTTGCCCAATCGGGGCTTGGCGACGGTCAGAACGGAGACAGGCGCGCTTCGCAGGACATCCGCGACATCGATCATGATCTGGGTCGTCGTTCCCGTCATCAAGGTGCTCGGCGGATCCGTACCCATGTGGATGCGATGGGCCGCGTTTTGAATGGCCATTGCGGCGACAAGGATCATCCCGGTGGTAATCGCTTGCCAGCTATCCCCCTGTACAAATGGTCCGAAATGAACAGCCGCTGCGCCACCCACGGCGAGAAGCAGCGTCTTGACGGCCAGCATCGAGCGGAAGATCGGCAGTCCCACGGCGGGGAGATAGAAGCTGAATATCCTCGTGACGACCACGACGATACAGAAAACGGGAAGCGCAAGAAGCTTCGCCAGAGCACCGGACGTTCCGAGCACAATGGCGGCGCCGAACGTGACGAAGTTGCCGGTCACGTGTGCCGTGAAGAGCCCCTGCAGCGCGAGGAAGCCGGCGGTATCGACAAAGCCGGCGTTAAGGCTCATCAGAAGAGGAAGAAGAATAGATTTCGACATGTACGACCAACCGTTTAGAAGCCCAACGCGAGACCCGCCGGAATGGCCGGCAGCAAGCGTCGAGCCTTGAAAGCATGACCAATTAGGGGCACGGCCGACGCACGACAAGAGCTGCGGGCGTTGTTTCAAGCGATGCCTACCACCCCCGTTTTATCTCAACGCCGACATAATTGGAGTCATGTCCGCCGGCATTGCGCAGTGCATCGCCGACCTTGAAATGGACGGCCTCGACGGCGAACGAAGTCGCGCGGTCGATGGTCCAGTCGAGCCGAACCTGCCCGTAGCTGCCGGTATATGCGCCGGGCCGGCCAGCGGTCTTCGGAACTGCTATGTCGGGCTGGGTGTAGACGGCGTCGGCCGTGGTTTGACGCCATTGAGCGGCTACCGCAAACGCGATTTTCAGCGACGAAGTCGGGGCCAGCGTCAGGGATGGCTTGATGTGAATGAGGTTGGCGTAGCCGGTGTAACCCGCAAGCGTAAAATAATAGCCGTTGGGAAACAGCGGATTGAATGTCCCAAAGGTGTGTTTGGTGTTGCCGTCGCCGGACGCCGCGTCGAGCTGGATACCCACCCTTGGGCTCCAGTTCACGTCGGCGAAGGTGTAGCCAGCGAGCGAGCCGACAGCCCAAGCCTCGATCGGCTCGATGCCGATGCGTCCGGTTTGGTTCATCACTTCGAAGTCAAAATCGAAATGATTGGCGTTGCCGTTCAGATGGACATCGAAAATGTCTCTCCGCTCGTCGCCGGACGCATTTGCAAACTGTGCGTTCGCCTGCGTGAAATTGGCATAGTACCCGGCGATGAACAGGGACTCGGAAAACTTGTACTCCGTCCGCGCCATCCCGAAGGTCTGCTTGGTGACGCTGCTGTAATCATCGAATATCGTGACGTCACGAACCTGAACCGGAAGGCTGTAAAAGGTGATGAACCGCCAGGGCCCATTCTCGTAGTCCGCCCAGCCGGCGTCATAGGATTGTCGAACATTGGGACCATCTCGGACGGACACGAAGCGTTGCAGGTCGAACGCGAATTGCTGGCGGCCGGCCCTCAGCTTCAGCGTTCCGCCTCCCACAGGCTCTGTCAGCACGACGAAGGCCTGTTCGAGGTCGAGCCGGTTCACATCGACCGGCGTTAACATGGTCTTCCAGGGCGCATAGTCGGCCTGAAACTGCACGAACGCCTGTAGTTGATTGGCGATGCGAAGATCGGCATCGAACTCGTTGCGACTGATGACGTAATTTTGGCTGCGGTTCGGACCGGTACCGAAGTTCGCTGCGTTATTGGACTCGAAGCGCTGGCGCGTGTTCGCACCGAACGAGAGGTATGTGTAGCGATCGGTGTCGGACAATGGGATATATTTGAGTTCATCGAACGGCTGGCGCGGCACGCGCGGGTCCGCCAGCACCGACCAATCCTCCTGCCATCGGTTGAACATGACGGCCGGCCGCTGCGGCGTCGAGGTGCCGTCCTCGGCGCAAGCGGTCTGCGGCGCTACCATCAACCAGAATGCGGCTATCGCGCATCCTCCCCGGATGCACCAGGGACGTGCGGCGACGAAGGCGCGCTCTCTCCTACTTGGGTGCGGCCGCATGAATCTCCGCGATGTATCCGCCGGGGAATTGCAGCATGGCCGCGGCCCGTCCGTCGGACGTGTAGGGATCGACGAGCACGGCAGCGCCGGAGCTCTTCGCCTTCGCCAACGTTCCCTGCAGGTCCTTGACCTCGTATCCGGTCAGCTCGCGCCCGTATGGATAAGGCAGGTGGCCATCCGTCACGAGCACGCTCATTTTGCCGAACGTCGATTCGATGCGGATGCGGCGATAGCTGTCCTTGGGACGGCCGATCTCTATTCCCGGCGCGCGCGCATCGTCAGAGACGATCTTGCCGTGCGAAAAGCGCAGAAAGCTGCGTGTGAAGACGTCTGCCCGTTCGGGCGAGAGATAGACCCGGTTTTCGGGGACGGTCTCGAACGCCGCATAGGATGGTTTTGTCGTGTGCCAGTAGAGCTGCATGTTGACGCCGCCGGGCCATTGAACCACCACGTCCCGCCCGATTGGATCGGGAAAGGTCGCGACCAGTATGTCGGCGCCGGACGCCTTGGCGAGCCTCACCGCCTCGTCCATGTCGGTGACGAGGTACCCGGTCCGCTCGGCCCCGAAGGGATAAGGGATCGGCGTCTTGAAACCGAACAGCGAGACCGTGCCGACCGGCGTCTGCAGAAGCTGCGAGGTCGTGCTGCTCGGCGTGGGCGTGACAGTCGCGACCACCTGCTTGGTGCTTTGACCGCCGAAGGTCGTCAGAAAGCTCGATACGAACTTGTCCACGTCCTCGGGTGCGACATAGACATGCGTTGTATCGTACTGCGGCGCGACGCCCATCAAAGCGAATGGCTTCGCCGCTTCCTTCGCGATCGCCGGTGAAACGCCGAGCAGCGACGAGACCAGCAGGATGTTGATCAGATGACGGTTGGCTGACATCAGGAGCCTCATTGCATTGACGCGCCCTGCTTGCGCAGGGACAGTACGGAGACGAGCACGAGACCCGCGATGAGGCCAAGATGCTCGAAGAAGGCGTTCAGGACCATGAAGCGATCATGGCCACTCTTCGTCCAGAAATCGTTCGCGGCCAGCATGGCAACCGCGGTCAGGACACCTAGTCCTCCGGCTCCCAGCCATACAAAGCGGCCAAAGATTACCAGCATTGAGCCACCAAGTTCGATAAGGACGGCGGCTGCGGCCCATAGCCATGCCGGCTCAAGGCCGAAATGCGCCTGCTCCGCGATCGCCGCGGGGAAATCCGCAAGCTTCTGCACGCCCCCGATCAGGAAAGCCGAGACCAACGCGATTCGCGAGAGCGGCAACAGTCCCGGCCAGGAGAGAATCGACGCAATCCAACGCGGCGTATCCGTCCTCACGGACATCTCACACCGCCCAGCAGGCGCATCCGAGCGCACCCCAGAAGCTCTTGAGGTCCGCGATCGGCAGCTTGCTGGACCAGGCGGTTGCGTGGTCATGTCCGTGGACGTTGCACGTATTTGCACAGCCGCACATCTGCATGGCCTTCATCGAGAGATTGGATTTTCTCGAACTCCCCTCGTCCGCCCAGTTGCCATACCCGCCGAAGCGGCGCACCGGCGACCAGTCCGGCATCGCGGGCGGCGGCACGTTGGCGTCAAGCGCCTTGAAGTTTCCCGCGCCATAGACGATGCGCCCGCCGACCACCGTAAGCTCGCTGGTGATGTCGGCGATCTCGCTGTCGGCGCAGGAGAAGAAGTCGCGATCGGGCACGATGAGGTCGGCGAACTGACCGACCTGAATGCGGCCCTTCCTGCCTTCTTCATTGGAGAACCACGTCACGTTCTCGGTCCACATCCGAAGCGCCGTCTCGCGGTCCAGGCAATTTCGTTGCGGATAGAGGCGAAGCCCGCCCACCGTCATGCCGGTCACGAGCCAGGCCAGAGAGACCCAGGGATTGTAGGAAGCGACCCGGGTCGCATCTGTGCCGGCCGACACTTTGACGCCCTTGTCGATGATCTTCTTCACCGGCGGCGTCGCTTCGGCGGCGCCATAGCCATAGCGCTCGACGAAATACTCGCCCTGATAGGCCATGCGGTGCTGCACGGCGATGCCGCCACCGAGCGCCGCGATGCGGTCGATCGATTGATCCGAGATCGTCTCGGCATGGTCGAAGAACCAGTGCAGCCCCTCCAACGGCATGTCCTGGTTGACCTTCTCGAACACGTCGAGCGCGCGCGAGATCGTCTCGTCATAGGTCGCGTGCAGCCGCCAAGGCCACTTGTTCGCCACGAGAACGCGAACGACTTCTTCGAGTTCGCCTTCCATCTCGGGCGGCATGTCCGGCCGGGCAACACGGAAATCCTCGAAATCGGCGGCCGAGAACACCAGCATCTCGCCGGCGCCGTTATGGCGGAAGTAATCGGTGCCCTGCTTGTATTTGGATGTCCTGGTCCAGTTCAGGAAGTCGTCCTTCTCACCCTTCGGCTTCTGGGTGAAGAGGTTATAGGCAAGCCGGATCGTCAGCTGGCCTTCGTCGGACAGTTTTTGGACGACAGCGTAGTCCTCCGGATAGTTCTGGAAACCACCGCCCGCGTCGATGGCGCCGGTGACGCCGAGCCGGTTCAGCTCGCGCATGAAGTGCCGGGTCGAATTGACCTGATAGTCGAACGGCAGCTTCGGCCCCTTGGCCAGCGTCGCGTAAAGGATGTTGGCGTTCGGTTTCGCCAGCAGCAGTCCGGTCGGATTGCCATTTGCGTCGCGCATGATCTCGCCGCCGGGCGGCTCCGGCGTGTCCTTGGTGTAACCGACGGCGCGCAGCGCGGCCGCGTTGAGCATGGCGCGGTCGTAGAGATGCAGGATGAAGACCGGGGTATCCGGGGCTGCCGCATTGAGCTCGTCGATCGTCGGCAGGCGCCCTTCCGCGAACTGGCGCTCGGTGAAGCCGCCGACGACACGTACCCATTGCGGCGGCGGCGTGATCGCGACCTGCTTCTTCAGCATGGCCATGGCATCGGCGAGCGACCACACGCCGTCCCAGCGCAGCTCCATGTTGAAGTTGAGCCCGCCGCGAATGATGTGGAGGTGGTTGTCGATCAGGCCGGGCAGTACGCGACGGCCCTTGAGATCGATGGTTTTCGTGGACGGACCGGCGAGCGGCATGATCTCCCGATCGTGACCGACGGCGGTGAACACACCGTCCCTGATCGCCACGGCGCTGGCCGTCGGGTTGCCACGGTCAAGCGTGGTGAAAAGGCCGCGGTGGAAAATGACATCAGGTGCGCCGTTCATGATCCACTCTCCGTGGTCTTTACCGCCGCAGCGGCGTTGGATTGCACGCTATGGCCGCCGGGCAGCAGGCCGAACATGTGAGGCGCGCACTTCGCCTGCCGCCAGGCGGCGACAAGTCCGTGACCCGCAACGATCTGCCGGGCAATCGGAACGATCTGCTCGCCGGCCAGGATTCCCAGCAGTCCAACCAGAGCCACAAGCGGCGGCGCCGGCGATCGCACGTTAAGGAGGCTGTAGATGACGCCGACCAAAAGGCCGGCGCCGAGGGACAGAACATAGATTTTCATCGCACCCATCCCGAGCGAGCTATCGAGAGCAAATCAGGCGCCCTAGCCGCCAGCCTCGGAGGCATGCTCGCCGAGGGCCCACTTCGAGAAGCGGATCTGAATGCCGTAGGGTGAGTGAGCACGCAGGATGTCCATCATGCCTTCGTAGGTCTCGGTGCGCGCCCAGTCCTGCTGCAATTCGAACGCGTACTGGCACGAGGTGATCGGAACTGCACCGGCCTGCACCAGGCGATCCATTGCACGGTTGTGCGCTTCCATCGAAAGATCACCGCAGGCATCCGCCGCGACATAGATCTCATAGCCCTCCTTGAGCATGTCCAGCGCCGGAAACATCACGCAAGCTTCCGTCCAGAGGCCTCCGAGGACGAACTTCTTGCGCCCGGTCGCCGCCACCGCCTTGCGGAAATTGGCATTGAGCCATGAGTTCATCGACGTACGGTCGATGACGTCGTGACGGGGAAACAGCTCCACGACTTCCGGCATGAACGGTCCGGAGAACGAATCCTTGGCAACCGTCGACAGGACAGTTGGAATCTTGAACAGCTTGGCGGCCTTCGCCAGAATCTGGACATTGTTGAACACGACCAGCCGATCGTGCGACTGGACGCCTTGGTACATCGCCGGTTGATAGTCGATGAGCGCGATGGCGCTGTTGTCGGGGGTCAGCATATCGAGTTTCGACATCGAGATTTCTCCTTGGAAATTGACGACCGCCGGCTGAAGCCAATGACATCCTGCGCCGCGCGCCTGGAGTGTATGATCCGAGGCGCCGCCCCGCGCTTGGACAAGTTCATCGCTGATTGGACGATGCCGTGATGACCGCCATCGTGCGACAAACGGCCTCCGGCGAATCTCGATGCGATCGCGCTTCCCTGCGCACTTGAATGCGCGTCCGCCACAAACGTGAGGACGTGCAAAGAGCGTCGAGATCGTCCAAGCCATCGGACGATCCATCCCTGAGTCTGGCGACGAATGCTTCGGCCGGGCGCGGGACGTCAGATGCTCGGCCGCAGCCACAACAATGGAGCGATGGATGGCGCTGCTGAAGCTGCGGGATGGTACCGAGCTCTACTTCAAGGACTGGGGCAGCGGAAAACCGATACTCTTCCGCCACGGCTGGCCGCTCAGCGCGGATCTCCTCGAATTCCTGAACCAGCGAGATTGAGGTGACCACATGACCGACGGTACCCCGCATCTTCTCGAACCGAAGGACTGCGCACTCCTGTTCGCAGACCAGCAGGCCGGACTCGCCTTCGGCGTTGGGTCGGTCGACCGGCAAGTCCTTTTGAACAACGTGGTCGCCCTGGCCAAGACGGCCACGGCGTTCAGCCTCCCGGTCATTGCCTCGACCTCCGCGACGAAGGTCTACAGCGGACCGCTCATGCCGGCGGTCAGCGCGGCATTGCCCGGCATTGTGCCGATCGACCGGCGCAGCATGAACGTGTGGGAGGACGACAACGCACGCGAGGCGATCCTCGCGACACGGCGCCGCCGCCTCATCGTGTCGGGGCTGCTGACGGAAGCCTGCGTCAGCTTCACTGTGCTATCTGCGCTGGCAGCCGGGCTTGAAGTCTACGTGGTCGGCGACGCCTGCGGAGGTCTCACCACGGCCGGCCATGACCTTGCTCTTCGCCGCATGGAAGCAGCGGGAGCACGACCGACGTCATGGATCCAGATCCTGTTGGAGTTGCAGCGGGACTGGACTCGCCGCGAGACCTATGACCGCGCGCGGGCGATCGTGGAGGCTCACGGCGGCGGATACGGTATCGGGCTATCCTACGCGCGCGACATGATCCATCCGACCTGAGTAATTCGGTGGATGCCCCTCAACCCTCAGAACGAGCCCGACGCCAGGCGCCAGGGCTCGTTCCCACGCTGCGGGAGAAAACCCTAGTGAAGTAGCTCTGGTCGCCAAACCCGCAGATTAGTGCGATATCCGCCAGCGGCAGCTTGGTGGTCGTCATCAGGCGCTTGGCTTCATCGATCCGGAGCCGGGAGAGATACTCGTGCGGGGCAACGCCTGTACTGCGCCGGAACGAGCGGGCGAAGTGACTTGGCGTCAGCCTGCACTCGGCCGCGACATCCGCGATCGTCAAATTGCTGGCGAGGCGAACACGGATGATCTCCTTGGCGCGGCGCTCCTGCCATGGCGCCAGTCCGCCTTCCTGAACGCCCTCGTGCGAGCGAAGATCCCCGTAGGTCTGGGCAAAGTGAGCGAGCAAGCTCAATCCGATCTGATCGACAAAGAGCTGATTATTCGCCTTCTCCTCTTCCAGAGCGCTCAAGAGAAGGCTTGAAAGCGTGGACAAATAGGGATCGCGACGATCACGAGCCCACTTGAGCGTGGCGATCGGCTTGGCGCCATTCTCGAACGCGAAATCGTCAAGTGCGCGGCGCGGAATGTAGTATTGGACAGCGTCGAACGGGCCTCTGAATTCGCACTGCGGATTGTCGCGCAGGTCGATGACACTCACCGTACCGGCGCTGAACGATCCGGAATATCTCTGGCGACCTGCGAGCCAGCATGAATGCCGCTCCAGATCCCCAAGCTGGTGAAGGATGCTGAACGCCGGCTCGGAGGGGACCGCGGCAGTCCGCTCACGAACAAAGCGGGTACATGTCAATCTCGTAACGGCAAGCGCGAGCTTACCCTGGCGATTGATCTTGTGAACACAATCGCCTTCCATTCCGAGGTGCATGGCGAGCCGGCGACCAAAAAAACCATCGGAAGAGGTATCGGCATCTTCGGTCATCTGAGCTCGTCTGGATTCCGCAGGCGTATAATATGCTATCGACCAAACTCGGCTTAGAAAACCGGCTCCGCCGGACGTTTTTCACGGACTGATCTTCCGCAATGGACAAAATAGCTGGAATTTCCGTCTTCGTTCAAGTTGTCGACTCGGGAAGCTATGTCGCAGCCGGCAGAGCTTTGGGGCAGACCGCTTCGTCGGTCGGAAAGACGATCGTGCGCCTGGAAGAGCGGTTGGGGGTGCGCCTCTTTCACCGCAACACGCGAAGCATCAGCCTCACGACCGAAGGTGCGCGCTTCCTTGAGCGCTGCCGCGCGATCATGAACGAGATAGCAGCTGCGGAAGCCGATCTCGCCGCCGCGCGGGAAGGCCCGCACGGTCGATTGAGGGTAAGCGTCCCCATGGTCAGCGACGCCTGGAACGCCGTCTTCGTCGAGTTCATGGCGCGCTTCCCGGAGATCGAACTCGAGCTGAGCTACAGCAACCGGAATGTTGACCTGATAGAGGAAGGGTTCGAGGCCGCGCTTCGGATTGGAAATCTCGAGGATTCCAGGCTCCGATCACGAAAGATCGGCTCCTTTCGACTCGTCCTGGTGGCCTCGCCCTCATATCTCTCCCGCCGACCGCCACCAGGCTGCCTGGGTGATCTCGAGCATCATCTGTGCCTGAGAACCCAAAACTCTTCGACAGGCAAACTATATCCCTGGCCCCTGGGGCAGGACTTTGTCCGACGTAGCGAGCGCTTGGTGAAGCGGCTGGTGGCCGACCACAACGCCATGCTGCTCGCAGCTTGCCTTCAAGGACAGGGTATCGCCTGCATGCCCGAGTTCTGGGCACGCCGGCATATCAATTCCGGTGAGTTGGTGATGATGCTTGAGGCCGAGACCGACAACAGGAGAATCGTATCAGCGCTTTGGCCTATGGGGCCATCCTCGCCAAAAACATCCGCCTTCGTGGACTTCATCGCCGACAAGCTTCCGGCCATCATGCAGCCAAGCAACTACGCAACGACAATTCCAGCTAGTTGAGTGGAGGCAGGATGCCTTGCAATTCGGACCGACGTTTCTCGAGAAAGTCTGGCAATCTGAGATTTTCTCCAAGACGATCGCGCTCCTCGTCAACCGTGAAGCCGGGTCCATCGGTCGCGATCTCGAAAAGGACGCCGCATGGCGCCCGGAAGCCGACCGCAGTCAGATATGTTCGCTCAATCGGCTCAGTCACAACGATGTCGTGCATCGTTTGAAGCTTCCGGACCATTTCCGACTGGTCTTCGATATTGGCTGAGCGGAAGGCCACGTGCCTGATCGTGCCTCCCCCGAGGCGGCCTCGCGACGAAGCCCCGATCATCCGCAGCGTCAGCGTGCCTCCGGGACCGTCATGAGCGGCGAAACGGATCGAATCGTCGGCTTGTGAAACGCGTCTGAAACCCAGCACCTCCTGGATAATATCGATCGTGGCGTCCTCGGCGCGGACGTTCAAAGTGACGTCATTCAGGCCCAGGACCGCTTGTAGATCGCCGCGCTCCGCTTCGCGATGAGCTTGCCTCGATTCCACCAGGGCAAGCGTGGTGCCATCGGGATCAGCGAAGCACAGCATCGCCTCTCCAAATGGCGAGTGGTCCACTCTGCACGCCACGCTCGCGGCCTTGAGCCGCTCCGACCACCATGCGAAGGAGCCCATCGGCACACGGAAAGCTGTCTGCACGACTTCGCCGACCCCGACCATTCCCTTTGCGACGCAGCGCCATGCCAGGGTACTTATCACCGTACCCGGACTCCCCACATTATCGCCAAAATAAAGGTGGTAACTTCCGGGGTCGTCATAGCAGACGGTCTTCTTGATCCGCTTCAGCCCCAAAACGTGGGCGTAGAAATCTGCGGTGCGCTGCGCGTCGCCAATGATCGTTGTGACGTGGTGAAGTCCGCGTGCTGGTAGGGGCGCTCCGTCCAGTCTAGACACGATACGCGCTCACCGCTGCCTCGCTGAATGGTGACTAAGCGACCTTGCCAGGGCTGACATGCATTCCTCGATGCTGTGATCCAGATTGCGCACGAACGCAAACTCTCCTCTCTGCTCGCACCATTCGGCGGTCGCCGCCGCTATCTGATCACTTATTGAGGCCTACACCGGCCAAATGTCTTGGATTTTCGCCCGATCGCGTGGAGGGCCAAATGGAATTGGGGGCTGCGACTGGCGGCATCTTAATTCCAATCTGGGCGCAATCGTACAACCGCGCGCCAGAATGTGCAATCACCGGCAGCAAACTCGCGCTGATCGGCAGCGGCGCGGCAGTCACGGCTTGGATGCGCCGTACAATGAAGCGGTCTGCCGAGACCGAGGCCGTTGCCGACCTTGCTCTCCCTCCCGACAGCCGTCCCGCGACGTGCCAAAACGTCCAAACGCGATGGAGGATATGCAAGCCGGATGACTCCAAAAATGCTTCTCTGATGGCTTGAGCGCTCAACATTGCTGCTGGGTCATCCAACCGGAGGCCGGCATCACAAACAGCTGCGTCAAACACGCCGATACTGAAGGGGTGAGAAAATATGGCGGCTCTCTTTCATCCGGCAGCCCTGGGCGATCTCAATCTCACCAACAGGATAGTCATGGCGCCGATGACACGCTCGCGCGCCGATGAACGCGGTGTCATCAATGCTTCCGCTGCTGAATATTATTCAGCTCGCGCGGGCGCCGGCGTGATCATAAGCGAAGGCATCAACGTAGGACCGATGTCCAACGCCTTTGACCGAACGCCTGGCCTATGGACCGACGAACAGACCGAGGGATGGAAAGCGGTCGTCGATCGAATCCATGAGAAAGGGGGCCGCATCGTCGCCCAGCTCTGGCACGGTGGACGCGCGAGCGCGCGTGGCCTGCTGTCCAACAGACAACCGCTGTCGCCGTCGGGCGTCAATGACGATCTGGATCGATTGCAGGTATGGGCGCTTCTCGCCAACGGCGCCTATGTGCGCGTCACCGCTACGTCGTCGCGCGCGATGAGCCTTGGGGAGATCCGCGGCGCCGTGGACGAATTCGGACTGGCGGCCGCCAACGCTGTTCGCGCCGGGTTTGACGGCGTGGAGATTCATGGCGCCAACGGCTATTTGGTTCATCAATTTCTCTCGCCGACGATCAATCAGCGAACCGACGAATATGGCGGGAGCATCGAAGGACGCTCGAGATTGCTTCTCGAAATCGTGTCGGCGATTTCTGATGCCATGCCGCGATCGCGGATTGGACTGAGGCTGTCGCCCTTCGCCGATTACAACAGCACGCGAGATCCGCGACCGGAAGAAACCTATGGACAGCTCGCACACTGGCTGCAAACCGCCGGGCTTGCGTATCTGCACCTGGCCGACACCAATGCCTGGACCGGAGCGCCAGATTACGCGAGAATGCTGCCGATAGTCCGCGAACATTATCGCGGACCGCTCATCGTCAACGCGGGCATCACGCCCGAGCGCGCCGCCGACATCGTCAGTTCCGGAGAGGCGGACGCCGTCGCGTTCGGTCGCCTGTTTCTCGCCAATCCGGATCTTCCCGCGCGGATTCGCGCTGGCGGTCCCTATAATTCGCCGAGGTCAGTCGGAATATATGGTGGTTCCGATACCGGATATCTCGACTATCCGAGCCTTGAGTCTGTCGCGAAGGAAGTCGCTGCGGGAGATTAGTGCGTTGAGGCCGCGGCATGGCGGCAGAGGCAATGGCTGAACCGCTCGGCCGCTGGCATTGTTTCCAAGCCCTGATGAGGCACTTTGCCGAAGAATCCGTCTCAGGCGTCGATCGGCTTCTTTCGGAGGTAAACGAACCAGTAGACGGCCGCGACCATGAGCGAGCCGCCGATGATATTTCCGATCGTGACGGGGACCAGGTTGCCAACAAAATTGGTCCAGGTCAGGTCGGGAAAATCGCCAGCCGTCCTGTTAACGGCCTTCCAGAAGGAAGCCGGCGCGCCGGCCTTGATGATGGCGTGCTGCGGGCCGGCGCGAGTGAAAAACATCCCCCGCAAATCATCTACTTCATGCTGTTTTGTCAGGGCCTCGCCTGCTCCCTGCTCGCGGGCTTCGGCATGGCCGCGGGTACGGCGCGAAGTTGGATACACATGGTGACCTTCGCACTGACCTTGGCGGTCGCTCTCTTCATCGTAACGGACATGGAATACCCGCGACTTGGTCTCGTTCGCATCGAGACCTTCGACCATTTTCTCGCTGACGCGTACGCGGGCATGCGCTGACTGATCCACGGACGCGCTGCCGGATTAGTCAATTCGGCTGACTCGTTACCGCACCTTAGGACAATAGTTGCCGAACGACTTTATCAGCTAAATAGCTCGGTTCGCTCGGGAGGCCGTGAGACGGTCATGTCTACCGACACAGTCATTTTTCTGTCCGCCATTGCGGCGGCGGTGCTTCTTGTGGTGGTGTGGGCCTGCGCGCCACGCGCCAGCAGGGGCCTCCGGTTCTGGGCGCTCGGTGCCGGCCGTGGTCTCGGCCGACTTGGATCGAGTTTGAGGAAAACCGGCCGCAAGACCAGCGATGGTTGACGAACTGCGCCGTCAACCATTTTCTCGACGAAGCCGCAAGGCTATCAGCGGAACGCAATCCTGATACCGCTGAGATTGACCGCGAATTCAAGGCCCGCTTTGGCGCCGTACAGCGTGATGATCACGCCTTTATCGTTCTTGAGCTGCACGCCGCCGCCACCGCCCACAAAGGCGCCGCCGACGCCGACCGAGGAATAGATGCCCTCGAAGTCGCTCAGCCGGTCCAGATACGATGCACGCCCCTTCAGATGCATGACCGAGGCGCCAAAGGTGAGGCCAACACTCAAGCCCGAAACCCGGAAGGGGTAATCGCGGCCGTCATAGGTCAGGACTCCGCGGCCGGTGCCCGCCCCTGCGATCAGGGCGGCCTTTGTGAATACGACGCGAACAAGTCCAACCTTTGCCTCGGCGGACGGCACAAACCCGATGGAGACTATCATCGCAAGCAGCACGAGCTTCATTGCATAGCGGCGCATGACCACCGTCCTTTTGCGGATTGATCAGGGATTGGGAGGTTCGACCTTCTTCCAGGTTTGGTCGGGATCGAACCATTTCATGCGCTTGGCGATCTGCTCGGTCAGCTCCCCCAGGTCCTTCTGGTACACAGTGCCCTTGTGATTGACCACAAAAGTCATGACGCCGGAGTTACCATACTCGGCTGGATAGGCGGCGAGCGCGAAACCGCCAATCATCTTGCCATTGACGACATAGTCCAGTTCGCCGCCGGGAGCGTTCGGACCCTGGCGCGTCAGGATGCGGTAGTAGTAACCATGGTAAGGTTGCGGTTCGCCGCTGCCGACCTTGTAGCCTTCGGCGGATGCTTCAGCCGCCAGTTCACCGAGTGGGCTTTCGTCGCCGTCCGGTGGCCAATAGAGACCGTCTTTCTTGCCCGGGCTGCTGACGATGCGCTGCGCATAGACCCCGGGTCCTGCGCCGCGGTCCTTGTCGGCGTACTCATCTTCCGCATCAACAAACGCGAGACTGGTCTGGATCGCGTCGAGTTCGTTGCGCCCGATCCGGCGGTAGAGGATCTCGATCCGGCCTTCGGCGGTGTCGAATTCCCACCCCGCTTTTCTTTGGTAGAGCGGAATCGGGAACGGAAAATCGTCCTTGCCAAGCATGAGGACCGCTTTCTTGTTGCCCTCCATACTGATCGAATGCTTGGCATCGTAGGCAGCGACGAAACGCTCCCGCGTGTCGTTGTCAGCGACCATGTCTCCGGACTCGACGATATCGGCTGCCTTGCGGCCGAGTACCTTGAGGATGTCGTTCGTGGCGCCCGATTTCGCCGCGGCGGCCAGAGCGGCTGCCGCCTCGTCGGGCGATGGGAAGGACTGCTGGGCTGAAGCTGGGAGGGTCACGAGCAGCATGGCGGCCGCAATCAGGCCCACGGACCAGCGATGATGGAGTCGTATCGAAAGAGGCGATGTCATGATCACATCCTCGCTCGCGTTGGCATCTGTGCACCGGCGGCGAGCCAGTCCTGGTAGGTACGGAACTTGAGCCCGAGCCTGTCGTAGTAGACCCTGAGATAGCCGTCGCGTCCGCGTGTGACGGCGTCGGGTCGAACGGTCTGCACCTCCTGTGCGATGACACCGACATAGGCCTTTTCGCTGCCGGGGTAGCTGAATCGGTAATAGCCGAGGCCGTTGTCGAGACGTCCGAGCAGCACGACGTCGTGCTTCAGGGCGAGATCGGATCGCCGTCCGCCGCCACCGCCGCGACCTCCACCTCCACCGCCACCCCGGAATCCGCCGCCACCGCCAGCACGCATGCCGCCGCCCGGAGAGATGCCGCCGCGTCCCATGCTGGCGAAGCTGGCCCGGCCGCGTGCGGACTGGACACTGGCTGCCCGCCCCGACTGCATCCGCATCGCGTTGTCGCGGCCGCCACCTCCCCGCGCTCCGCCCGACGGACGACTGCGATCGCTGGCGCGCGCCTGCTTGCTGGCGCCCCCCTTACCTTGGCCGCGATCGCCCTTGGCCTGCGCACCGCGTTGACGATCGGCGGTGCTGGCGCGATCGCCACCGACACGATCGCCTCCGCCGACGCGATCACCGCCACGGTCGCCGCCTCCAACCCGATCGCCACCGCGATCGCCTGCACCGACGCGATCCTTGCCGGGGTTGAGCACTTGCTGGCCGCCGCGGCCCCGGAAATCCATGCGGTCGGCCGCGCCGGCGCGCGCCTTGTCGCCGCCAAAGCGCTGCGCCACATTCGCGTTGTTGTATCGGACACCCTGTCGATGCTCGACCCTGTGTCCCCAGTTGGCGTTGTTTGAACGGTTGACGAAGAAGTTGTTATTGCCCCAGTTGCAACGGCCGCCCCAATAGCCGCTCCAGCGCCCGAGCGCGAAGCCAGCGCCGAACGCCAGTCCGGTCGCAATCACACCGGCGCCGATATAGGACGGGTAGCCGAAATAATACGGCGGATATTCGGCATAGGGCCAGGTGCCATAGACCGTCGCCGGATCGTAGTAGGGAACATACATGGTGTCGGGATCGGTGGGCTCGATCACGATCACCTGCTTGTTCTCCTGCTGCACAACCGAGACCTTCTGCTCCTTCGTCGAGGCGAGCTTGTTGTTGGCCTGCGCCCGCGCACGCAAACGCTGAATTGCGTCCATCACGTCAGGCTGCTGGGCGAGCACGGCATCGCCGAGTGACTTGGTCCAGTCGAGCTTGTCATTCATCATGTCGAGCACGCTGGACGTGCTGACGAGCGCCTTGACGCTCTCGTCCCAGGAGCGCTTGTCGACCTCCGTCTTGAGTTGATCGCCCTTCAGATCCTTGTGCTCCTTCACCCAGCGCGCTGCTTCCACCACCTCCAGCGGATATGTGGACGCCGCCAGCATGTTGGCGAGCAGCGCATCGGGATAGAGCGCGATCGGGGCAACGAGCGCCTCAAGCTGCTCTGGCTTCAGCAAGGACTGATCGGATTGCGGCGGCGGCGCGCCTGCTCCCTGGGCAAGCGCGGCGAACGGGCTTGCGAGAACGATCGCCAAAACCAACAAGGCTCTCCTGCAGAGCAACATGGCACTTCTCCTGTCGGACCTGGGCCGCCAGCGAACCGTCTCCCGAAGCGCCGACATTTGATCAAGATCAAGGGTCGGACGCGAACGGAGCGGTCATGGCCGCCTGATCGACCTTCTCGGACATTTTGTGAAATCGGCGGGCAACGCTGCGACCACAACCCTTGATCTAAATCAAGCGAGGCCTGTGCGGCGACGCGAACGATCGCCGTGTGCGCTCTCGTCCTCACGCTGTCAGCGACAAGCGCCGGACGACGCGGCGCGCCATCTATGGGACTGCGGCCGTTGCCGCTGGGGCCGCAGCGGCAGGCGCCTATATGGCCTCGCCGGGTTGCGCGCAGGTAACGGATGCCTATGGACGGGTCTACACCAAATGCTAAGCGCGATGATCTCTCCTTAAGGAGTTTGCCGTCGGGCTGGCGCAGGCTGCTCGTGGCTGGACTCGTCTGCCTGCTGGCCGCAATCTGCTTCCTTTCCTATCGCTGGTACACCCGTCCGACCACGTTGACGATCGCGGTGGGGTCGCAGGACGGCGAAGCCGCGAGGATGGTATCAGCCATCGCCTCTCGGTTTGCGCAAGTGGGCGCGCCGGTCCGCCTCAGCCTGAAGGAAACCACCGGCGCGCTTCAGGCGGCGGCGGCCTTCTCGTCGGAAGAGGTCGACCTCGCTGTGGTGCGCGGCGACGCCAGCGACCTGTCGAAAGCGCAGGCTGTCGCAGTCGTCACGCATGCCGTGCTGCTCCTTGTCGCGCCGCCGGGCTCCCCGCTCGACAACGCCGCGGCGCTGAAGCGTATTTCGATCGGCGCCATTGGCAAGGAAATCAACCGCAACATCATCGCGATCCTGGCTAGGGAATACAACTGGGAGCGCAGCAATGTGACCGTCAGGGACCTGCCTCCATCCGACGTCCGGCGCGCCCTTCGGGCCAAGGAAATCGCCCTTATCCTCGTCGTGATCCCGACTACGGAAAAATACATTTCGCTGCTGCGGGGCCTGTTCCCTCAGAATGCAAAAGCCGCTCCTGTCCTTCTTCCGATCGAAACCGCCGGCGCCATCGCCGAAAGAGAGCGTGCCTATGAGTCGTTCGAGCTTCCCAAGGGAACCCTTCGAAGCTCTCCTGCCGTGCCCAGCGACGATCTGTCGACCCTCCGGGTGACTTTCTACCTGGTCGCCAAGAAGGAACTCGACGACGACGTCGTGTTCGCGCTGACCGAGGCGCTGACCAACGCAAGACGGGATCTGCTTGGCGAGTGGCCGATGCTCGCACAAATTTCCGCGCCCGATCTCGAACCCGACGCATATCTTCCGGTGCATCCTGGAGCAGCCAACTTCTACAACGGCACCCAGACGAGCCTGCTCGACAAATGGGGCAACGTCATCTTCCTGGTCCCCATGGTGATCGGCGGCCTTGCATCCATTGCCGCCGCCGCACGACGGTTTCTTCGGGAAGAGAAGGTCGAGCGTGGCGACCCGCTGGACAGGCTCTATGCGCTCGCCGGGCAGATCCGCACGGTCACGCATGCGCAGGAACTGGACGAGATCGAAGAGGAAATCGACCGCGTACTGCGGTCGCAACGGCTTGCGGCGGCGCGTGGCGAGGACGAAGCGCTTGTGACGAGCCTCAACGTGGCCGCGCACCGGCTGGAAACACTAATCAGCGACCGGCGAGCGATGCTCGCCGACAGAAACGGGCTTGGAGCTTCCGCTTAGCGGCAACCGAGCAGCAGCCTCGAGAACGAGTCAGTGGCCGCTCAACACCAGCGTCTTGATCGGCAACAGCAACGCCTGGATCCGGAGGAGCATGGCGTGCACCAATCCGACCGCATCGATCGCGTGCAGGACGAAGCCCTGAAACGCGCCAGTATCCTTTGAAGCGATCTTGTCGTGATTGCTGGTGTACGCATTGACGATGCAGGAGCTTCCGGCCGTCACGTCCTCGAGGCCATCTTTTGCGATGGGCTCGAGAAACGCCAGAATTGTGCCGGGTTTGGCCTGGCTCGCGTCAATGAGCTGCTCTCCGCCACGGAACTGACCGGCGGCAATGTAATCCTGCACACTGGTGATGACCATGGGGATGATGATCCATGGCTTGGAGACGCAAGTCGCCTCCGCGACCATTCCGGGTTGCAGAACCTGTGCCTCGATCTGTCCGAAGCCCGCCTGCAGGGCACGGCCGCCCGCCCCTTCCGGAATCAGGACGCCGGCTGGGCGCATCAGCGGATTCACGATGTCGCCCGGTCGGAGAAAGAACTGCTCGACACGTCCGTCGACTCCCGCACGGACGATGGTCTTGTCGAGCTCGACCTGAGCCTGCGCCAGGGCAGCTTCTGCGCTCGCCTTTTCCGCCGGCAGAAGCGTGACCACCCTGGTCTCCGTCGATAGCTTTGCGGCCGCGGCCGCATCGATTGCGGCCTGCCGTCCGTCGACAGCGACCTGCAGCTTCTCGATGTCGCGCTGCGGCACGATGCCCGGGTTGCGCCGCTGCAGCTCGCTCTTGACGTCCAGCTCGTCCTTGGCCTGCTTGTGGTCGCTCCTCGCCTGTCCCAGCTGCGCTTCGGCCCTGACCACATCGACCTTGGCCGCGACCAGCTCGGCGTCGACCTCGGCGATCTTGCGCCTGGCAGATTCCAGCGCCGCGCGCTGCTTTGAACTATCGAGCGTGAACAGGACGCTGCCTTTGGTGACCGGCGCGCTATATCCAACATTCACCTCCGCGACCCGTCCGACCGTTTCAGGCGCGATCGGCACCGTCCTGAAAAACAGCATCGCCGACGTCGTCGACGGATGGAAATAGAAGATCAGGGTGATCAGGCCGATCGTCAGCATCAGGCACCCTGTGATGCCCCATCTCAGCTCGAACCATACGGAGAAAAACGTGATCTCCTTGCCCAGGCGCTTGCCCTGGACATAACGCCGATAAAGATAGTCCGGCAGCAACGTGAACAGCGAACAAAGCATCAGCTCAAACATGACCGCGTGCCTCCTTCCTCGGGACACTCGTCTCTTCGGGAACGGACGGTTTGATCTTGTCGGGAGCGAACGCGGCCTCCTCGTCGCTGGACGCTTCGGGTCGAGCCGCGCCTTCGGTTGAAGAATCAGCGATCTTCTCGACCGATCCGGCAATGCTGCGCAGCGGCGTGCCGAAGTCCGGCAGATCGATCAGCGCGAGGAGAAGCGCCGCGATCCAGAACAGGTGGATGTGGGTGAAAAGCGCCAGCAGCCCAAGGACCGCCACGACCTCGAATTGGAGCTTTTGCGACTTGTGAGCCATTCGCTCCGGCAGCGAATGCAAACGCAGGTACAGATTGCCGACGCCGAGCACGGCTGCGATCAGGAAGATGCCCATCACGATCATCAGCCAGTCGGTCTCGCCGGGCTTGGCGAGATAAAACGGCAGATGGTGAGGCGTCATCGGGTGAAGCTGCTCGTGCAATCGACCCTCCTCTTACCCGGCGGCGCCGTTTTTTCGGCGCTCTGCCCTCGACCACTGGGCGCTTCTTGCGGTAGCCCTGTCAAGACACTCTAGTGCCGTCTTTTCAATTGGAACAGGGGCTTCAGATCGGGCAACGATAGTAGCCGATCTCCATGTCCGGCATTCCGGGAAACAGCCGCAGGATCTTGTCCTGGTCGACCGCTTTCAATTCGAACTGGACATTGGACAGCATGACATCAGACGCGCAGGCCGCGATGATGTGGACGGTCTCGCCGTCATCCTTCCGGGCCTTGATCTTGCACCTGGCCGTTCTGCCCACCATCTGGCCTGACTCGACGATGAAGCCGCCGCCATGCAGTTCGGACAGCGGTGCGAAGGTGACCTGGTTTGCCCTTCCTTTTCGAACGAACACGTTCTTGCACTCGCTCGCGCTGGTGGCCCATGCGCCGGTCAATTCGACACCGCGCGCCTCCACGCCGACAGTCAACATCGCGCAAAGTGACAGGATCGCGATCGCGGCAGCGCTTCGCACCTCGTTCATTCCCTATCTCCCCGCAATTTTGCTTCCCGGAATACGCGGCTGATGCCCGCAAATAGCAATCGCGCTGGGCATCGCCGATGTTGATCTACATCAAGCCTGCCGGTTGGTTCGGCGGCTGAGCATCACGTGCCACCGCCCCTACACGCAGCCGTCGTCCCCTTACCCGATGGTATCGAGTTATCTCGGGGCTTGATTTGGATCAAAGGTGGCGGCTTCCAGCGCCTCAGCATCTCAAAAGAGAATAAGCGCCGAGCCGCACCAGGAGAGAGCCATGCCCGGGATCGACGACCTGCTGCCCACCGCCAAGGAGATCCAGAAACAAGCCGCGCTCAAGGAAGCAGAAAAAGCCGAGCAGCACGCAAGGAGCGCGGCGGCTGCAGAAACCGAGAAGCGGGCGCTGATAGAAAAACTCAGCAAGCCTTCCGGGCTTTCCGAGCAGGAAAAGATCGAGCTTGCTTCCAACATCATTCAGCGTGCCGTTCGCAACGGCCTGACGGAGGTGCAGGTCTATCGATTTCCCAACGCGCTTTGTACCGACAAGGGCCGGGCGATCAATCAGCAGGAACCGGGTTGGGAGAAAACGCTGACGGGAATACCGAAGGAGATCTTCCAGCTCTGGAGCGACTACCTGAAGCCGCGCGGCTATCGCATCCGCTATCAGATCGTCGACTTTCCGGGTGGCGTCCCCGGCGACATCAGCATCACCATCGTTTGGTCCTGAGGGGAGGTCAGCCACATGGCGGGGGGCGAACAGCCGAATTCGCGGATGAAGCGCAAGGCCTACGAGAAGGAACTTCGCAAGCTCCAGGTCAGGCTTTGTCATCTCCAGGAATGGGTGAAGGCCAAGAAGCTCAGGGTGATCGTCCTGTTCGAGGGACGCGACGCCGCGGGCAAGGGCGGCACCATCAAGGCAATCACCGAAAAGGTCAGCCCGCGCGTGTTTCGGGTGATCGCCCTTCCCGCTCCATCCGACCGCGAAAAGACCCAGATGTTCCTGCAACGCTACATGCAGCACTTTCCGGCTGGCGGTGAAATCGTCATCTTCGACCGAAGCTGGTACAACCGAGCCGGCGTCGAATATGTCATGGGCTTTTGCTCCCTTGACGAGCACGAACGCTTCCTCGAGCTGTGTCCCGAGATAGAGAAATACATCGTCGATGCCGGCATCATCCTGATCAAGATCTGGCTCGAAGTCGGGATGGAGGAACAGGAGCGACGGTTCAAGGCGCGGATCGACGATCCGCTGCGGCAATGGAAACTCAGTCCCATGGACACCGAGTCGTTCCGCCGCTGGTACGAGTACTCGAAAGCCCGCGATCTCATGTTGAGGGCGACAAACGCGAAGAACGCGCCCTGGTATATCGTCCGGTCCGACGACAAGCGACGGGCGCGGCTCAACTGTATCGCGCACCTGCTTGAAACGATCCCGTTCAGGAAGATTTCGCGCGACCGTGTTCGCCTGCCGAAGCGGTCCAGTAAGGGACACTACAACGATCAGGCGTCGCTGCGTGGCATGAAATTCGTCGCCGAACGGTATTGATCGGACGCGACACGCTGCTGCCGGCGCTCACTGGAGTGCGATCTGGACGCCTCCGACCGCGGCCGACAGTTCGACGCCAACCTTGGGGCCGCTCAGCTGCAAGATCACGCCCTTCTCGTTCTGCAGCTGCACGCCGCCGGCACCGGCCGCCAGCGCGCCACCGGCGCCGACCACGCTATACGTCCCCTGGATGTCGCCAGGACTCCTGAGGCGCAATGCCCTTCCGGTCAGTTGAGTGGTCGATGCGCCGATCGTGAAGCCGACACTCATGCCGGATACGTTGAAGGGGTAGTGATGGCCGCGAAACGTCAGCACACCATGACCGCTCCCCACTCCGACGATGAACCCACCCTTCGTGAAGACGACACGAACGGCGCCCGTGTCAGCCTGTGCCGCGGTCGGCAGGGCTACCCAGGCGGCCCAGCCGACCAAGACGAGTTGAACGAGAACGCGTTGAAACCTATTCATGCTGCTCCCCTATCCGTCGAAGGCCATTCGTGGCCGGGGTCGGTCATCACATACCTGCGCAACGATGACGTCCGGTGTTGATCTAGATCAAGATCGCCGACACGGACCGAGAAAGCCTTCGATCCGTTCTCCTTCATTGGACCAGCCGCAGATCGCGACGACCGCCATGCTACGACATGTTCTCACCCGATTGGCGCTTGCTGCCTGCGCGACAACGGCGGCGCTGCTCGGCTCACGGGCTGCTGAAGAGCCGACCCCGCCTGCAATCCAGGAGGAAATCTGGGCGTTGCCCGTGACGCAGCCGACGCTGGCCTACGTGGTCCGCCCGCATGGTAGCGGTCCATTCCCGCTTGTCGTCATGAACCATGGCGTGTCCCTTAACGCACAGGAGCGCGCGTTCTTTCCACTGGTCGAATTCAGGGACGCGGCTATTTGGTTCGCGCGGCGGGGCAACATGGTGGTCGCGCCGGTCGGCCCGGGTTACGGCGCAGCCGCGCTCGACATGCCGAACCGCGGACTGTACGGCGTGTTCTTCTCAAAAATTGGGAGTTGTGACAACCCGAACTTTCACGATGCAGGTCTCGCTGCGGCGCTGCTCGACAAATGGATCATCGACTACATGACCGAGCAGGGACTTGCCCTGCCAAACGATACGGTCGTCGTCGGACAGTCCGCCGGTGGCTGGGCGGCGATCGCCCTTTCAAGCCAGAACCTCCCCTCAGTGAAAGCGATTATTGCGTTCGCAGCCGGACGCGGTGGACATGTCGGTGGAAAGCCGAACAACAACTGCGCGCCGGACCGGCTGGTCGAAGCGACCGCCGACTTCGGTCGTGTCGCGCGTACGCCCATGCTGTGGATATACATCGAGAACGACACGTATTTCGGGCCAGCGTTGTCGCAGCGAATGCTCCAGGCTTACACGCATAGCGGAGGCAATGCCGAATATCACTTGTTGCCGCCGTTCGGCGAAGATGGCCACTTCCTGATCGATTCCGCCAGCAGCATTCCTCTATGGAGCCCCCTGGTCAGCCAGTTTCTTGATCGGCACCGCTAGCCGCGCGCCAGATGGAGATCGATATGCGGATTCAAAACGCGACGGCGACTACGACCTTCTTACGCTGCCTCGCATGGATTTGGTGCGCTGCCCTGTTGCTGTCCGCAGCCTGCGGCCCGGCAGGGGCGGAAGAAGCTGGCGTCGTTGTCAACGAAGCACCCGCAGCGCGCCAAGCGACCCAGGCCGAAGTTGCGCCGCGCGGGCAACGAGCAGTCAAAGACATCAAGTATGGTGACTGGCGCAAGGTCTGCTTCAAGACCCCCGGAACCAATACAGTGTGCCGCACGACCATCAGCGGGGTGTGGGACACCGGGCAGTTGGCGGTTCGCGCCGATGTGATCGAGCGGCAGGGCGATGCCACGCCACGGCTACAGCTCTTTCTGCCAACCGGCCTGTATCTGCAGGCCGGCGTCAAGCTTCGCGTCGATCAAGGCCAACAGCGCCAGGTTCCGTTCGTCTGGTGCCTGACCAACACCTGCATCGCGGCCGAAGCAATCGCCTCCCGCTCGCTCCAGGAGATGGAGACAGGCCACACCCTGCTGCTCGAGGTCATCGATTCGAACGTTCTGTCCATCAGCACAAGCCTACCGCTCGATCGCTTTGCCGCTACGCGCAACGGGACGCCCGCCGAACTCTATCAGCAGGACATCGACGAATAGGATGATCGGGCTGCTTGCGGTCGCTATCCGAGCCCAGCTGCGACGCGATCAATTGGTTCAAGGAGGGCCTTCGCTGGAAACGGCTTCCTCAGAAAGGCGATGCATCCGGATTCAAGCGCCGCGGTGCGAACGGCGTCGCTATCGTTGGCGGTGATGTAGATGACGGGGAGCGACACCCCCGACTCGCTCAATCGATGCCTGACTTCTATACCGGATTCGCCGTTCAGCTGGATATCGAGAACGACGCAGATCGCCCGCCGGAAATCGCCGTGCGCCTGGAACGCCTTCGCGGTTTGAAAGAGAAGGCTGTCATAGCCATGCTCTCGGAGCAGTCGCTTGAGACTTCTGAGAGTGCCCGGATCGTCGTCGACGACGAAGATAAGCTTTCGATTAGACAAAGCGCAGCCTCCGCTTCGCTAGCGATTCAATAAGGAGCAACCACGCCCGTCAATCGCTGGTTTTGTCAGGTTCATGTAAGCAAGGATCACCTCTGATAATCCTCACTACGTTCGAAGCGACGTTCCTATTGTCCTTGAGGACAATAGGTTCACAAATCCTGTTAATATCTGAAAGGAGCGATCAGCCTCGATCGCGCTCGCCCGAGAGTCGGCGCAGGACGCCAAGCCGTTCTGCGATGGATACGAGTTCAGCGAGGGATTGAACGCCCATCTTTTCCATGACTCTGTGACGATGAGCCTTGATGGTGCGTTCCGTCGCGCCCAGCTCCGCCGCAATCCTCTTGTTGATCTTGCCTTGAACGACGAGCTCAAAGACCTGCATCTCTCGTGGAGTGAGGCGGGCCAGATGAGCGCGAAGCGCATCCAGCTTCGCCTTTGGACCGCGCGAGGTCTCGTGATGAGCCATGGCCTGCTCGATCGCGCGAAGCAGCTGTTCCGAGCTCACCGGCTTGGTCAGAAAATCCTCGGCGCCTGCCTTGATTGTAGCTACCGTCGTGCGAACATCTGCATAGCCGGTAAGGAAGATGATTGGCAGCGTCGAACCGAGCTCGGCCAGACGCTTCTGCAGTTCGGGACCGCTCAAGTCCGGTATGCGAACATCGAGCAGGATGCACGCTGGACTTCTTTCGTCAGGCAGATGGTCGAGCAGTTGCTGCGCGGAGGAATAGGCCGCAACTTCATATCCCGCCTTCTTCAGACGGCGCTCGACCGCTGTGCGAAATGACGGATCGTCGTCAACGATATGGATAGTACCTGACACGGGGCGCTCCCCCCGATAATGATGACAAGGCGACACAACAACTAGGCCGCCGCCGCGAGGTCCTGCTTCCGGATGCATCGAATTTGAAACTTGGGCTCGACAGAGCCACCGTAACATCTGATTGTATCATCGCAAATATACACGTAGACGCGGCGCTTACCCCCGGCGCCAATATATGCTGCAACTGCGAAATCTACCCCGGTATTGTTCCTTCGGCCACTGTCCGGAAGGACAATGGCTCCAAAGGCAATAGCCCGCCTGCCCCGAGGGTCGTACAGGAAAGGTGCAGGGCGCGGCGGCGCTTGGACTGAATAGCGCTCGTTGAAACACGGAGAGGCTCCATGTTCGTCAACGTCAACGCCAATCCTGCCAACAAGCCGAAATTTGTTGGTGAGCTCGAAGGTCTCACGCGAGCTGATGTGATTTTAAGCGAATTCAAATATAGCCGCGGCTCCGAGGTCTTCGGTGAAGCCGAGCCGGCCGAGTATGTCTACCAGGTGATCGAGGGCGCGGTGCGCAGCTACAAGCTGCTGTCCGATGGCCGCCGCCAGATCGGCGCGTTCCACCTGATCGGCGACATCTTTGGCCTCGAGAATGGACCGGCCCACCGGTTCACTGCGGAGGCGATCGTCGACACGACCGTGCGGCTCGCCAGGCGTATCAGCCTCGAAACTGTGGCGGAAACGAATGCGCTGGTCGCACGCGATCTCCTCAACATGACGACAAGCAACCTGCAGCACGCCGAGGACCATATGTTGCTTCTCGGGCGCAAGACGTCGCTGGAACGCGTTGCCGCGTTCCTGCTCGAAATGGATCGTCGCCTGAGCGGCGTTGGCGTAATGGCGCTTCCGATGAGCCGCCGTGACATTGCGGACTATCTGGGTCTGACGCTGGAGACAGTCTCCCGAGCGCTTTCGTTCCTGCACGAAAGGGATATTCTTGGCTTCGTCGGGCAGACGCAACGGCAGATTGTCCTGCTGAATCGCGCCGAGCTTGCAAAACTCGATCTATAGCTTCTCCGACCTCGATATTGCGGAAAGCGGATTTAGTTCGATCGTCCTGAGAAGCACTTCAAACATCAGCGCTGTCGACCAGCCGAACATCAGGACACCGTTCATGGCCGTCATCGGCCCCAGCAGCCGCCACTTCGCGAGCGGCGTAACGTCGCCATAACCCAGCGTGGTGTAGTTGACGAAGGCGAAATACACCAGGTTGGCATCATCAGGCGCCGCATTCACGACGGCGTAGGCGACCGACCAAATGAAAACCTCGATGATGTGCGCGACCATCACCAGCAACGACGTCGCGACAATCACGCCTGCAAGATATAGCACGGGGCTCGACTTGCTTTTTTTCGCGACAGCGCGTGCGACAACGATCGCGACGATCGTCACCGCGGCGTGGACGATGATGTTCAGCGCGCTGACGGCGGCTCCCACCAACAGCTGAACGAGCATATCGACTCCTTCCATAGCGCCCAGCGCGGTACTGACGCGATCCGCAGCGGCCGTCAGCCGGGATGCAGGACTGCATTGCCATGATCGTCGGCACCGGCAGCCACCATTGATTCAGATCAAGGGTGGGAACGTTTCGCGTCCCAACATTGCCGGCGATACCTGTGCCTCCCAGGTGGGCTGACCGGAGCACGAGGATGAGAACGCTCTCTGCGGAAGAAGCCGTCGCCATGATCCCCAACGGGGCAAGCGTGATGGTCGGCGGCTTTATGGGGGTTGGAACGCCGGAGCGGCTGCTCGACGAACTGGTGCGACAGCACAAGTCCGAACTCGCGCTCGTCTGCAACGACGCCGCTGTCCCGGGCAAAGGGGTCGGAAAGCTGATCGATGCGGCGCTGGTATCGAGGCTGATCGCCAGCCACATCGGGCTGAACCCCAGGGCCCAGCAACAGATGATGGAGCAGAAGATTTCGGTCGATCTGGTGCCTCAGGGCACCTTGGCCGAACGCATCCGCGCCGGTGGGTGCGGCCTTGGCGGTGTGCTCACGCCGACCGGCGTCGGGACGATCGTCGAGGAAGGCAAGCGCCAGATCCAGCTCGACGGCAAGACCTTTCTGATCGAAATGCCTCTTCGATCCGACTTTGCCCTGATCCATGCTTTCCTGGCGGACTATTCGGGCAATCTCGCCTACGCGCTGACCGCCCGCAATTTCAATCCGGTCATGGCGATGGCCGCCGACACCGTCATCGTCACCGCGGAGCATATCGTACCCGTCGGGGTGATCGCACCGGATCACGTCGTCACCCCGGCCCCGCTTGTTGACTACCTCGTTGCCAATGGTTGAGCCATGGATGCACAGGCAATAATTGCGCGGCGCGTGGCGCTCGAACTTCGACCGGGCGACCTCGTCAATCTCGGAATTGGCATTCCGAGCCTCGTCGCAAACTATGTTCCGCCGGGACTGAAGGTCTTTTTCCAATCGGAGAACGGCCTGATCGGCACAGGGCCGATCCCCGAACAGGGCATGGCCCATCCGCACCTGACCGATGCCGGCGGACGTCCGATCAGCGCCCTTCCCGGCGCCTCGACGTTTGACAGCGTCATGTCGTTCGGCCTGATCCGCGGCGGGCACGTCGATGTCACCGTGCTCGGCGGGCTTCAGGTCGACGCCGACGGACACCTCGCCAACTGGATGATCCCCGGCAAGATGGTGCCCGGCATGGGCGGTGCGATGGACCTCGTCACCGGCGCAAAGCGCGTGATCGTTGCCATGCAGCACGCCGCGAAGGGAAAATCGAAGATCGTCCGGAAATGCACGCTGCCCTTGACCTCGTCGCGCCCCGTTGACCTTGTGGTCACCGACCTTGCCGTGATCGGCTTCGATGGTGGGGCCATCACCCTGCTCGAGACCGCTCCGGGCGTCAGCGTGGCGGAGGTGATGGCCGTCACCGAGGCCGAGCTCCGGGTTCCGGACAAGGTCCCGGAGATGAAAATCTGAGCCCTGGGAATGCCGGCCGCTCAATCGATGATGTGATATCCACCATCGATATACATCACGTCTCCCGTGATCAGCTTGGCACCGTCGAGCGCCAGAAATGCGGTCGCCGCGCCCACATCATCGATGCTGACGAGGCTGCGCGCCGGTGCCTTGCTCTGCGCCTTGTCCAGCAATTCGTCGAATTCGGGAATGCCCGAAGCAGCGCGCGTGGCAAGCGGGCCCGGCGAAATCGCGTGAACGCGTATGCCCTTCGGACCGAGCTCGGCCGCGATGTAGCGGACGGCGGCCTCAAGCGCTGCCTTTGCCACGCCCATCACATTGTAATTTTCCACGACCATCTGGCTGCCATAATAGGTCATGGTGAAAAGCGTGCCGCCGTTCTTCATCAATGGCTCGGCAAGGTGCGCCATCCGCATGAAGGACCAGCAGGATATATCCATGGTCTTGAGGAACCCGTCGCGCTGAACGTCGACGACGCGCCCGTGAAGCGCTTCCTTGGGCGAGAAGGCAATCGAATGCAGCAGGAAGTCGAGTTGGCCCCACTCTTTCCCAATCCGCTCGAAGACCTGCTCGGTCTGCCCTTCGACGCTTACGTCGAGCGGCATGAAAATCGGCGCTTCCAGCTGTTTTGCGAGCGGCTCGACGTATTTTCTGGCGCGATCGTTGAGATATGTCACTGCAAGGTCCGCACCCAGGGCTCGGAACGCCTTGGCGCACCCCCAGGCGATCGACTGATCGTTGGCGATGCCTACGATCAGCCCCTTCTTGCCCTTGAGCGCAACCTTTGTTTCGGGGAACACCGGAATGCTCATGATGCTTTCTCGCGCTTTGCGTTGAAGCGGCTGGCCCAAAGCACCGACAGGGTGTGCTCGGCGATCATCCGCTCCTCGTCGGTGGGAACGACATAGACGGGTATGCGACTGCCCGTTTGCGATATCTTCAGCGAGTGCTTCGCATTCTCGGCCCGATCGAGCGCCACTCCGAGCCATCCGAGCTGCTCAGCTATGCGCTCACGAATAGCACTCGAGTTCTCGCCGATGCCGGCGGTGAAGACAAAGGCGTCGATGCCTTGCAGAGCCGCCGCCAGCATGCCGGCATGGAGGCCCGCCCTGTAGACAAAATAGTCGACCGCGAAAGCGGCGCGGGGATCGGAACTGGTCAGGAGCTCGCGCATGTCGTTGCTGATCCCCGACAATCCCTTCAGTCCGCATTCCCGGTACAGGAAATCCTGCACGGCGTCGGGTCTCATGCCCTTTGTCGTCAGCAGGTAGAGGACAACCCCGGCATCGATCTGGCCTGGCCGCGTGCCCATCGGCAGCCCATCGAGCGCGGTGAACCCCATCGTGCTCTCCACGCTGCGGCCGCCTTGGAGCGCGCACATCGAGGCGCCGCTGCCGAGATGCGCGACGATGATACGACCCGCTGCGATCTCGGGCGCGACCTTCGGCAAGGTCCTGGCAATGTATTCGTATGAGAGGCCGTGAAATCCGTAGCGCCGCACGCCCTCATCATAGAGCTGGTGCGGAATCGCATATTGGTCGGCGACATCCTTGTGGCCCCGGTGAAAGGCGGTGTCGAAACACGCGACCTGCGGAAGGGCCGGGAGATTTGCCAGCAGAGACTTGATCGGCGCCAGGTTGTAGGGCTGGTGAAGCGGCGCGAGCGCCGTGTAGCGCTCCAGCCGCGCCACCAGACCGTGATCGACCGGAACGGGGCGATCGTGATCCGGGCCGCCATGCACGACGCGGTGCCCGACTGCAAGCGGCGTGATGCGACGTTCGTCGCGGAGCCAGGCGCCCGCTACCGTCAGCGCGGCGGCAACATCGGCGATGCTTTCGATTGGATAGGCGCGGTCCGCCAGCGTATCGCCGTCAGCGCCGGTGGCGCGCAGCCGCGGCCGGCTGCCGATCCCGTCCACCTGACCCTTGAGCTGCCGGCGCAGCGCGCCATCTCCCTCGATCGCGAAGATCTGGAACTTCACGCTTGACGAGCCGGCATTGACGACGAGGATCGTATCCATGATGGTCACGCCGCAGCATTGACGGTCTGACGGCGGCGAGCATCAGCGTAGAGCGTCGCCACCGCGCAGGAAGCCATGCGCGCCCTCGGTGTATCCGCCCGCGACGTAAGCACGATCGGAACGCGCGCCCCGAGAACGATCCCCGCGCCGTCGGCCTTCGCGAAATATGCCAGGTTCTTCGCCAGCATGTTGCCGGACTCGAGGTCGGGCACCACCAGGATCTGCGCCCTCCCCGCAACCTCCGACTTGATGCCCTTGATCCTGGCTGCCTCCTTGTCGACCGCATTGTCGAATGCGAGCGGGCCGTCGAGCAGGCCGCCGGTGATCTGGCCGCGGTCGGCCATCTTGCAGAGCGCCGCAGCCTCGATGGTGGATGGAATCTTGGACGTCACGGTTTCGACCGCCGACAGGATTGCTACCCGCGGCAGCGTGCCGAAGCCGGCCTGATTGAACAGGTCTATCGCGTTTTGGATGATGTCCCGTTTGCAGTCGAGATCGGGGAAGATGTTGATGGCCGCGTCGGTCACGAAAATGGTTTCAGCGTAGGTCGGCACGTCCATCACGAAGACGTGGCTGATGCGTCGCTCAGTCCGAAGTCCGGTGGCTTTGGCGGTGACGGCGCGCATCAGCTCGTCGGTATGCAGGCTGCCCTTCATCAGCATTTCGCCCTTCGCTGCATGGATCAGCTCGACCCCCTTTGTGGCAGCGTCCTCGCTGTGAGCGGCGTCGACGATCTCGAAGCCCGCGATGCCGATATTGTGCTTGGCCGCGGTGGCATTGATCTTGGACACCGGTCCGACCAGAATGGGCTTGATCAGTCCTGCTTGCGCGGCATCGGCGGCGCCCCGCAGCGAGCTTTCGTCACAGGGATGCACCACGACGGTGGTCACGGTGGGAACCTTCTTTGCCGCCGCAATCAGGCGGTCGTATTTCGAAGGTCGGGATTCGTTCACTTCAGCGGCATGCATGCTCATCGGCTGGCTCCGTTCATGATGCCTTGGCCTGGGGGTGCGGCTCGTCCTTTTCGGGCACACCGAAGAGCGCCACGATCTGGCTTAAACGCCGGGCGGTTTCGCCCGATATCGCCGCGCTGGCGGACAGCACGTCGCGGATGACCGCAAGTCCCGCTCGGCGCGCATCGGCATTCCGTGGCAGCATTTTCGGGATCGCCGCCAAACTCGCCTCCGGCTCGAGCAGCAGCATGAAGAACTGTTCCCGGACCATGGATTTGAACTCGGCGAGCGTCAGCCGCGCTCCGCTGTCGTCCGCCCGTGCCCTGCGCAGTGCTTCGAGACTTCGCTCGTCGACCATGCCGCGCGATGAGCCCACATAAAGCAGGCCACGGATGACACACTCTCTCAAGCCGCCGCTCGCAATACGGGATTTCAGCTCGGCAATGCGGGCATCCAGCAGCTTGCGGTGGTCTCGCGACATCTCCGGCTTCGGCGACGGATCCGCATTGGGATCGATCCCGAGTGCGGCCTGCAGCGCCGGCGAACCGTAAACGGAAAGGAACATCGTCTCGCTGAGCGCCTCCTGCGCGTCACGCCAGCGATCGAGAGCGGTGACGATATTCTTGGAAATGGTCTCCTGAAAGGCCAGGAAGGGATTTCCAACAGCGGTCGGTTTGCGGTTTTCGCGTATCTTGTCGGCGGTGCCCTCGATCGCCTTTGATACCGGATTTTGTCCGCCGAGCACTTCGTACTGTACACGCAGCGGATGCATCTGGCGCATCCATTCCGCCATCTGCGGCGTAACCATCGCCTTGACCCATGGCTGGACCAATTTGCGATAGGCGGAAAGGTTGATCTCCGATACCCGTGCGGCGGTTGCGAAACGACGTTCATCTTCCAGGTTGTTGACGCCCATCGCCCTGATGTCATCGAGGCTGCGTTTCTCGCAACGCATAATCCACCGGCCCGACGCCAGATCCGGATTGGCCGTATCCGCGGCTTTTTCTTCGAATGTTGCCTCGTAGAGACCAGGCGGCAGCACGTCGATCAGGTCGATGTTGCTGGAAAACTCGGCGTGCTCCTTGCGCGCCACGCCGCCGGAAACGAAAATCCCAAGATGGCCGACGGTTTCGTGGACCGTGTAGACGATCGTCTGGCCGTAAGCCCTGATCTCGTCGACGTCCTCGTACAGATCAAGTATCCATCCGAGCGCCTGCTGCGGCGGCGTGATGTTGTCGCCCTTCGAGCAGAAAACGACGATCGGGGAGCGGATCTTGCGCAAGTCGACGACCGCTCCGTCGGACGTCTTGATGCGTCCCGTCGCCAGTTTATTGCCGATGAAGAGCTCATCGACGATGAACTGGATCTCTTCCGCGTTCAGGTTGACGTGCCCTCCCCACCAGCGTTCGAATTCTAGATAGCGCTCCGCCTCGGTATCGACCTTCGAGAACACGTTGTACTGCTTGGTCCAGAGCGTGTTCGCTGGGTTCATGTTCTCGAAATTCTGCACCAGCCAGGCACCGTCGAACTTGCCGCCACCGAGATCGCTCGTGAGTGCGGCCAACCAGCTGCCGCCCAGCAATCCGCCAGAATAGCGCATCGGATTCTGGCCGCGAACTCCGGCCCAGTAGGACAGCGGCGCGCCCGCGACGATGATCGGGCCGAACAGTTCGGGGCGCAGCGAAGCGAGAATCATGATCGCCCAGCCGGCCTGACAATTGCCGATCACGCAGGGCCTGCCGTCGGCTTCGGGATGCAAGGCGATCACTCGCTCGAGGAATACGGCTTCGGCTCGTGCAATATCCTCGATCGTTTGCCCGGGCATGGGCTCGGGCATGAATCCGACGAAGTAGCAGGGATGCCCGGCCTTCATCGCCACGCCGATCTCGCTGTCGGCCTTGAAGCCGCCGATGCCGGGGCCGTGACCGGCCCTGGGGTCGACGACGACAAACGGCCGCCGCTTCAAGTCAATCTCGATCCCGGATGGCGGCGTGACGCGGACCAGCCCGTAGTTGACGGGTCGCTCCAGATTCCTGCCGTCGACGATCAATTCGACGCCATAATCGAGAACATGAGGCACGGTTTCGGCGAGGTGTTCGCGGTACTGGGCCCCGCGCCGGCGCATCACGTCCAGGAACAGGATACTGCGCTGACCTGCGTCGATCGTATATTGCAGAGCGTCGGCGAGCAGACCGGACGGAGTAACGTTCGAGATTGCTGGCTTGTCGATTGACATGCTTAAATCTCTCGCTGAGTGGGCTGTCGCTCACCCTGGCCCTGCTCCGACGTGGTCCTTTGACATAGGTCAAGGCTTGACGGCGGTCATGCGCGGGCGAGCGCCTGTATTCGCGGCATTTGGCGCGGAACTTTCACACTTCGGCTGGAATGTGTTCTGCAGTCGCAACGACATCGGGAATTTGATCCTCTCGGATCCACGCCATCATCAACTGCCAGCCGACGGCCAGGATGATCGGCCCGATGAACAAGCCGACGATCCCATGCGCGAGCGTTCCGCCCAATAATCCTATGAAGATCACGAGCATCGGCGTCGTCAAACCGCGACCCATGACCAGCGGCTTGAGGACGTTGTCGGCCAGACCGACCAGCACCAGATAGGCGGTTAGGAGTACCGCCGACGCCACGTCCTTGGTCATCCAGATCCAGATCAGGCAGGGGATCAGCACGATCGCCGCCCCGAGCTGAAGGATGGAAAGAATCATCACGACGAATGCTAAAAAGCCTGCATAGGCGAATCCTGCGAATTTCAATCCGATCCCGACCAGAAAGGCCTGCAGGAGGGCGATGCCAATGACGCCCTGGGAAACGGTGCGGATTGTCGCCCCGGCGAGCGCGACAAAATCTTCGTTCCGCTCCGGCATCAGCCTCGCCATGATGCTCTTGCCGGCAGCTACCAGCCGCGGCCCTGGGGGGAGCAGGAAGCCTGCCAAAATGATCGAAGCGAGGAATTTGAGGGCGCCGACCCCGACGCCCCCCGCCACCGCGAGCGTAGGGAGGATCAGCGGCTTGAGGTGCGGCGCGAGCTGGGCGAACACCACCTCCAGATTGCTTGATGCCTGATTCCACAATTCGTAGAAGCGATCGCCGACAAGTGGCCAGTCCTTGATCGAGGACGGTGGCGAAGGCACCGATAGCCGGCCGGCAGCGATCTGCTCGGAGATCGTTCGCAATCCATCGACGAGATCTCGTCCGAGCCATGCCGCGGGGCCGATCAGGATCGCGATGGTAAGTACGGTAATGACGGCAGCCGCGAGCTTCGGTCGCCCGCCGACATGACGGGACACCCAGGAGTGGAGCGGGTACAGCACCACGGCCAGCACCACGCCCCAGGCGAGAATGGCGATAAAGGGCTGGACCAGAACGAAACACCAGTAGACCAAAGCGAGAAGCAAGCCCAGACGAATGGCAATCTGGATGATTTCCCCGCCCGTCCGGTTTTGACGAATTGCGCCCAAGGGCATGTTCACCATCCAGCCGAAGGTTTGACGGCGCTACCACCAGCCGCGGGCAAGCTACCGATGTGTTGGGGGCGGCGGACTTGATCCAGATCAAGCGTCACCATCGAGCCAGCGCGCTCAAATTCCGTGAAAACGTCATTGGCGAACGGGAGTTGCGAGAGGGCCGGCTATGACCGATGCAGCCAACTATTCCGTCGTCGAACACCTCCGCGATGGCAGCACGATCGATATTCGTGCCCTGCGGCTGGACGATCAACGCGACATGCTCGCAGCCATTGACCGGACCAGCCCCCAATCGCTGCAGCGCCGCTTCTTCGTCCCAAAACGCGGCTTCTCCGACAAGGAGGTCGCCTTCTTCATGAACATCGACTTCAGCAATCACGTCGCTTTGGTGGCGCAGCTCGAAGAGGACGGACAGAAGGTGATCGCGGGTGGTGGACGCTATATCGTGGTCCGGCCCGGGCAGGCCGAACTGGCGTTCGTTGTGGTCGACGCCTACCAGGGAAAGGGGATCGCCAAGGCCCTGATGCGCCATCTGCTTGCGATCGCGCGCCAAGCCGGGCTGAAGGAGCTGATGGCGGAGGTGCTTCCTGAAAACGCCGCGATGCTGAAGGTGTTCGCCGGATTTGGATTCCAGGCTCGTCCCGGCGGCGACCCTCAGATCAGGCACCTCGCGCTGCAGCTCGCCTGAATCGACGGGCTCATGGTGCGTGTATCGCCACTTTCTCCCGGGTACGTCCGGACACCTGACGGGATTCATTTGTCCTGCGACTAGCGGCGTCCGCCTGCGAGCGCGAGATCATCTGTGCGAGGCCGGCCCATCTCTCGGCCTCAGCCAGCCAAACATGCCTGCTCGCGGGATCCAGCTTTGCGAACTGGCGGCATAATGCGGCGCGCGCGTCGAATTCGCGGAGGTTTGCCATGTTCACCCTACCTGCCCAAGGCCAAGCGCGTGTGCAGCCGCCGCAACCGCGCGCTGAAGCCGATTTGTTGTCGTTTCCTCGTCCCAGC
This sequence comes from Bradyrhizobium sp. NP1, assembly GCF_030378205.1. Taxonomy (NCBI): domain Bacteria; kingdom Pseudomonadati; phylum Pseudomonadota; class Alphaproteobacteria; order Hyphomicrobiales; family Nitrobacteraceae; genus Bradyrhizobium; species Bradyrhizobium sp. NP1. Next base: position 1,741,853 of record NZ_CP127385.1, on the reverse strand, counting down.
GTAGTGCCGCAGCCCCGCAGGGCGGTCCCGGCGTCGCAGGCACGCGACGGGGACCGCCCATCACTCCTCACCTAGAGCGATGCGTTCCGTGACAAGGGGTCGACATGCACGGAACCAGCCTATCAAGCTTGAAACGAATCAGGCGCGCAATTGTCCTAAGGTGCCATGGCGAGCGGCGCCCGTTTCGCGAAAGCGGCCGGTCGTGTCGCGGACGATCCACGCACCGTGCGGCCGTCAGGATCAGCTTGAGATAAATCAAGGCCCGCCTCTCTCCCCAGCAAATGCTGGTGACTTTCCTGCGCCGGTTTCAGCCCTTAGAGGCTCCCCTTCGCCGGCCGGCCACGGACACTATGTGCTTGCGGCCAGAGAGTGAGTGCGAGATGAGCCATTGGCTTCGCTGGCTCCCGGGAATCGGCAAGTTGCGCAGATACGAGATGGCGTCGTTTTCTCACGATGTCTTCGCGGGACTGGTGCTCGCCACAATGCTGGTTCCGGTCGGCATCGCTTATGCGGCCGCGTCCGGCCTGCCCGGCATCTACGGTCTCTACGCGACGATCGTCCCGCTGCTCGCCTACGCCTTGTTTGGCCCAAGCCGCATCCTGGTGCTTGGACCGGACTCGAGTCTCGCCGCCGTCATCCTCGGCGTCGTCGCACCACTTGCGGGCGGCGACCCGCTTCGCGCCGTCACGCTGGCCGGCATGATGGCGATCGTCACGGGGCTCGTGCTCATTCTCGCGGGCATCGCGCGCCTCGGCTTTGTGACCGAGCTGCTCTCCAAGCCGATCCGCTACGGCTATATGAACGGCATCGCGCTCACCGTGTTGATAAGTCAACTGCCAAAATTGTTCGGCTTCTCGATCGATAGCGAAGGACCGTTGCGCGATTTGTGGGCTATCAGCGGAGCCATCCTTGGCGGAAAGGCAAATTGGGCCGCGTTTGCCGTCGGCATCTGCACTCTGATGGTCATCCTGTCGCTGAAGAACAACAAGCGGCTGCCAGGCATTCTGATTGCCGTTGTCGGCGCGACGCTCGCCGTCGCCGCGCTCGATCTCGCCTCTCGTTACGGCGTCAAGGTCCTGGGGCCGCTGCCGCAAGGCTTGCCGGCCCTCACGATCCCCTGGATCCGCTATAGCGACCTGTTTCCGGTTCTGATCGGTGGAAGTGCGATAGCGCTTGTTGCATTCGCCGACACCAGTGTGCTCTCGCGGACATATGCCGCACGATTGGGCGACCATGTCGATCCGAACCAGGAGATGGTCGGGCTCGGCGCCGCCAACCTGGCGACCGGCTTCTTCCATGGCTTTCCGATCAGCAGCAGCTCATCACGCACGCCGGTGGCGGAAGCGGCGGGCGCCCGCACCCAGCTTACCGGCGTTGTTGGCGCACTGTCGATCGCACTGCTTCTGCTCCTGGCCCCGAACCTGCTTCAATCTCTGCCCAACGCGGCGCTTGCCGCGGTGGTCATCGCGGCGGCGATCGGCCTGATCGAGATCGCGGACCTCAAACGGATATACCGCATCCAGCGCTGGGAGTTCTGGCTGTCGGTGTTGTGCTTCGTCGGGGTGGCCGTGCTTGGAGCGATTCCCGGTATCGGTCTTGCGATCGCCGTGGCGATCGCCGAGTTCCTGTGGGACGGCTGGCGGCCGCATTCGACGGTGCTTGGGCGCGCCGATGGCGTCAAGGGCTATCACGACATCACACGCTATCCCAACGCGCGTCGGGTCCCGGGCCTCGTCCTGTTTCGCTGGGATGCTCCCCTGTTCTTCGCCAATGCGGAACTGTTCAAGGAGCGGGTTCTGGACGCAGTGGAGAAATCGCCCACGCCCGTGCGCTGGGTGGTCGTCGCGGCCGAGCCGGTCACCAGTGTCGACGTCACGGCCTGCGATGCTGTCGCTGAACTGGACAATGCCTTGCACAAGGACGGTATCGAGCTTTGCTTCGCCGAGCTCAAGGATCCGGTCAAGGACAAGCTCAAGCGATTTGGTCTGTATGCGCAGCTCGGCGAGAGCTACTTCTTCCCGACGGTCGGTTCGGCCGTTTCGAGCTATCTCGAAATCAATCATGTTGCCTGGGAGGATTGGGAAGATCAGGTCAAGGCAACAGCGTGACCAGTCGGCAGGAAGCGCTGCACGTGGTCCGCCATTGACATAGGTCAAGCCGTGCGTGGCGCAAAAGCGGATGGCTGCTTCAGGATCGATCGAGGCCCTGCCCCATGAATCCACTGCTTGAAGATATCCGTCATACGCCGCTGCTGTGGCTTCTGGTCCTGGTGCCGATCGTCCTTGCAGCGCAGCTTCTCTGGCCGGAAGCCCATACGCTTCTGTTCTTGCTGTCGATCGCGAGCATCGTGCCGCTCGCCGCCTTGCTCAGCCTCGCCACCGAGTCCGTTGCCGCCAGGACCGGCGATCTGATCGGCGGGCTGCTCAACGCAACCCTCGGCAACCTGACTGAACTTCTGATCGCGCTGACCGCGCTGCGCGCCGGGCAATACGTGTTGGTAAAAGCCTCCATCGTCGGCGCGATCATCACCAACTCACTGTTCATGCTGGGCGCCTCGTTCCTGATCGGCGGCCTCCGCTATCACGTGCAGGACTACAATCGGTCGACTGCGCGATTGCAGAGCGGTTTGCTCTTTCTGGCAACCATAGCGATTCTGATCCCCTCGGTTCTTGCCGAGGCTGACGGAGCGGCGAATGCCGCCTTCACCCATTCGCTGAGCGTCAGCATTTCGGTTCTCCTCATTGCCGTCTATGGATTGGGCCTCCTGTTCTCGCTCAAGACGCATCGCGAGCTTTTCGCCAGCACAGAGCACCGCGAATCCGACGAAAAGCCGTGGCCGTTGTCGCTCGCGCTTGGAACATTGGCGGCGGTGACTATCCTGGTTGCACTGGTCAGCGAAGTCTTCGTGGAATCGGTTCAGCAGGCCGCGGTTTCGCTTGGGATCACGCCGGCCTTCGTCGGCATCATCGTCGTCGCCCTGGTCGGCGGCGCGGCCGAAATGGTTTCGGCATTTGCTGCGGCGCGCAAGAACAAGCTCGACCTCAGCGTCGGCATCGCGCTCGGAAGCGCGGTCCAGATCGCGCTGTTTGTCGCCCCCGTGCTGGTCCTCGCCAGCTATCTGATCGGTCCCACTCCCATGGACCTCCAGTTCTGGCGCGGAGCGGTCGCGATGATGCTGATCGCCAGCGTCACGGCATCGCTGGTGACCAGCAACGGCCGCTCGGCGTGGTTCGTCGGCGCCCTCATCGTCACTGTCTACGCGATCTTCGGGATCACGCTCTATCTGCTGCCACCCCAGACCTGAATCGACGAGGGGACGATGACCCGCAAGTGCGTTGGCGCGGATACGGCTGCTTCCCCCGTCATGCGACGACGCGCGGCTTTTCAGCCAATGACGCATCGAAGTTATCGCGATTGCGGCCTATAAAGAGGGTTGTCTTGAGAGGATCGATCTGGCGAGACGTCCGCTCTGGTGCTAGCCTGGTTGCGTGGGAAGGCCGGACGATCAACTCGGCTCGAGGCAGCTGTGACGCGACACGCCTCCCGGATCGTAACGTACATAGCGATTGCTGCCGTCCTCGTCCTGGCGGCAGACTGTTTTGCGGCGACCGTGCCCAAGCGCGTCGTTTTTCTCCATTCATATGGGCAGAATTTCAAGCCGTGGAGCGAGTATGCCAAGGCGCTCCGGCAGGAACTGGATAGCCGGTCGCGATGGCCCCTGGTCATTGAGGATTTTTCAGTGATCACGGCGCGGACCGGGGACGAGAACGCTGAAACACAATTTGCAGAATACCTCGCGGCGCTGTTCTCCAGCCAGGCCCCGGACCTGGTTGTGGCTTTTGGGGCTCCGGCCGCGCTCTTTGTTCAGCGCCATAGAAGCGATCTCTTTTCAACCTCGCCGATGCTACTGACCGCCGTCGACCAACGTCGCGTGCAGGAGCTTGATCTGACCGAAAGCGATGCGGTGGTTGCCGTCCGACAGGACATCGGGAAGCTGTTCGGCAACATTCTGAAAATTCTGCCGGCCACAAAGACGATTGCTGTAGCGGTCGGCAATTCTCCGAACGAGCGATTCTGGATCGGGGAGATACGCAGAGAGTTGGAGTCCTGGGCGAACCGCGTTGATCTTGTCTTTCTCAATGACTTGTCTTTCGAAGAGATGCTGGATCGCGCAGCGACACTTCCGCCGCACAGCGCGATTTTCTGGATCCAGCCTCAGGTGGATGCTATCGGGGCGGTTCACGAGGGCGACAGTTCGCTGAGGAGGCTGTTTGCAGTCGCAAATGCGCCGATCTTTTCCTATGACGATTCGTTTTTTTCCGGCGCGATTGTCGGCGGACCGATGACGTCGGTTTCGGTTGGCGCAAAAGCAGCTTCCGATGCCGCCATCCGCATCCTGTCCGGGGAAAAACCAGCCGATATCAAGACGCCTGTTCTGGAGTATGGGCGGCCCAAGTATGATTGGCGGGAGCTGCAGCGATGGGGCATCAGCGAGAGGCGCTTGCCTCCGGAAAGCGAAATCGACTTTCGCAAGCCCGTGACATGGGAACAATATCGCTGGCAGATCGCCCTGATTGGCTTTGTAATCCTTCTGCAGAGCGGTCTCATTGTCCGCCTGCTCTATGAGCGGCGGCGACGACTCATTGCCGAAGTCCAGTCGCGGCAGCGCATGTCCGAACTTGCGCATGTCAACCGTCATGCAACGGTCGGCGAACTCACCGCATCGCTTGCTCACGAACTCAATCAACCGCTTGGCGCGATTCTGACCAACGTGGAAACCCTCGAGCTTATGCTCAAGTCTCCCGAGCCCGACGTCAACGAGCTGAAGGAAATCGCCTCTGACATTCGTCGGGACGACGAACGGGCGAGCGACGTGATCCATCGCTTGCGAGGCTTTCTGCGAAAGGCGCCCTTCGAACCCAGGGAATTGGACCTCAACGAGGTTGTCCGAGAGACCCTGGCGTTCCTCTCGCTGTCCGCTGCCGCACGGCATGCTGACCTGACCGGCATCCCGTCAGCGATCTCGCTTCCGATCAGGGGCGATCGCATTCAGCTGGAGCAGGTGCTGGTAAACCTGATTGTAAACGCGCTCGATGCGGCGTCATCCGTGGCAACTTCAACGGGCAGGGTTACCGTTTCGACGGCGCGCGTTGGCGACTTCGCGGAAGCTTCCGTGTCGGACCATGGGCCGGGCATTCCGCCAAAGCAACTCAACGAACTGTTCGAACCATTTTTTACGACAAAGCCGCATGGCATGGGCATGGGCCTGTCCATTGCAAGGTCGATCGTCGAAGCACATGGCGGCCAGATTTGGGCGGAGAACCGGACTAACGGGGGCGCCACGTTTCGCTTCACGCTGCCGCTGGCTACCGACCATGGGAACCGCATTACAGCGTCACATCCCTAGCACCGAGGCAAAATGGCTTACCTCGCAGGAATCTATTTTTTCCCGAAATCCGGAACTACCGATTCGACCACGTCGCCAATCAGTTGCCAGGTGCGGCCGTCGAACTGCACCAGTCGCATTTGCTTGATCGGCCGAAAATCGCCAAGTGCGGTACTGACCATGATTCCGGGCAAGAGAACGGACACCTGGTGCTGCTTGAGAGAGGCTGCTTGCCGCATGACATTTTCCCGGGAAAGATCGTCGCCGCACTGCTTCAGCACGTGAACCAGCGTCTCCGCGGCCGCATAGCCATAAAGTGCAGCGCTGTCGTCCCTGTCGCCACCGGGAAAGTACTTTTCCAAAAACTGGGGCCAGCCCTTGATTGCCGGGTCGTCCTTCCACGCCGGATCGTTCGGATCCTTCAGAAAGGAGGTCGAGATCACTCCGACGGAGTTCTCCAGACCCGCCGGTCTCAATGCAGTCGCGATAGAGGCGGACTGGTCGTTCAGGAAAAAGACCGGATGCCAGTTGAGCTCCGATGCTGTTCGAATCACCCGAGCCGCGTTTTCGGGAGAACCAGCAAACACGAAGATATCGGCGCCGGTGCTTTTCAGGATTGAAACGTGTGACGCAAGATATGCGTCCGAACTCTCATAAGCGATGTCGACGATAATCATCCGTTTAAGGTCGCCGAGTCCTTCCTCCAGCCCCTTGAACAGATCTCGTCCGAACTGATCATTCTGCCAAAGCGCGACGATTTTCCGGTTGGGGTAGGCCGCCTGGATGTAGTTGGCGTAGATGCGGCCTTCTGATCGGAAGGTGGGCTGCCATCCCATGGTCCAGTGAAAGGCCTTGGGATTGCTCCACTCGTCGTCACCCGAAGCAACAAATAGCTGCGGAACTTGCCTTTCGTTCAAATATTGCCTTGCCGCAAGATTACCGAAGGTTCCGAACGAGCCGAACATCAACAAAACGTCGTCCCGTTCGACCAACATCCGGGTCAGATCGATCGCGGTAGAAGGGTCGGAATTGTCGTCGTAGGAGATGAAACGGATCTTGCGGCCGTTGATCCCGCCGCGCTCGTTGATCATCTCGAAATAGGCGGCTTCGGCCATGCCAATCGCACTGAAGCTGGACATGGCGCCAGTATACGGCATCACGTTGCCGATCCGGATCTCACTTTCAGTCGCAGCTGGCTCACGATCACGCTGCGACATCGCACCCAAAGAGGTTACTGTAACGAGCAGTGCAAATAGCCAGCGACCGATCGGACGCGATCTGTTGACGTCTCGAACCTGTTCCCATGTACGTTGGCAATCACGCGCCATTTGCGAGCATCCTAGGTCGGTCGTGGTTGCCCCCCGCAACTGCCGTTGGCGTGCGTTTGTTTGATTCAGATCGTGGTCGTGGTTCAACCAGCGCCGCCCAATCGGAACCAAAGGCCGGATTTGCTGCGTCCATTTGATTTAAATCAACGGGAGCCCGAGGCGCGCCGTGCCTTTTGCAACACCGGAGCATGCGTCCCCGCAAAGTCGCCATCGCCGCGAATATGTGAGCGCAACTGACGCATAAGCGCACCTTAGGACAATTGTGGCGGCCGAAGATCTTCGCTCTGCTGTTTCGACACCGTGAGAGTGTCCTCTCTTTACGAGACCAGCGGCCCACCCTGTTCTCACGTCATGAGGATTCACTATGGCCGAAACCACCAAGCTCTCCGTTGAGAAAGCGCTCAATAAGCTGCGTGAGGCGGATATTCGGAAATCCAAAGCGACACAGCATGAAGAGCAGATTGACGCGCTCGATGAAGAGACAAAGCGCCTGAGAGCGCAGCGACTGCGGCTTGAAGCGCATCAACGGCGTTCGACCAAGCGCGATTGAGTGGAGGCCTAGGAACAAAGCGAGACGTGGCGGCAAACGGCCGCGACAATCAGGGCGCGTTCGAATTCGCGGCTCAGCTGCGAATCCCTGCTTGGTGACGGAGCATCGCAAGCATGACCTAAGTGGTCATAACCGTCCTGCTACTAGCTCGCTGACGCGAAAAATATGACCCGGAGCAGATGCGTATAGTCGGATTCGAACACCATGATCCCTACAAAAACCAGCACCAGCACCGGCGGCAACAGGATGGCGTAGGCCAACGCCAACCGCTCCCAAGCCATGTGCATGAACACAGCAACGATCAGGCCTGCCTTCAGCACCATGAATAGCAGGATCAGCGACCAACGAAGATGGCCATGGATGCCAAAGAAGTCGACAAGGTAGGAGCAGGTGCTGAGCACGAACAGCCATCCCCAGACCACGAGATAGAGCTTGATCGGGTGTTGCTGGCCCTTTGCGTGCGTGGTTCCTGATGCGACTGCGTCATGCACATAAGCGTGTAGCGCATGTTGCGTTGCCTGCCCTTCCACATGTACCGCTGCGTTTGTCATGCGCCAACCTCACCAGAGATAGAAAAAGGCAAAGATGAATACCCACACGAGATCGACGAAGTGCCAGTACAGGCCGGTGATTTCGACGATCTCGTAATACCCCTTCCGGCTCGTGAAGAAGCCGCGCCGTTCGACGTCGAAGTCTCCCCGCAAGACCTTTCGCGCGATGGCGATCAGGAAAATCACGCCGATGGTCACGTGGGTACCGTGGAAACCGGTGATCATGAAGAAGCATGCGCCAAATTGCGGCGCGCCCCACGGATTGCCCCAGGGCCGCACGCCCTCCATGATCAGCTTGGTCCATTCGAAGCCCTGCATTCCGACGAACGTCGCGCCAAATGCCGCGGTGGCCAGCATCAAGGCTGCCGTTCTGACGCGATCCTGGCGGTAACCGAAGTTGACGGCCATCGCCATCGTCCCGCTGCTGCTGATCAGGATGAACGTCATGATCGCGATCAGGATGAGCGGGATGTGCCTGCCCCCGAGATTTAGCGCGAAGACTTCGCTGGGGTTGGGCCACGGCACGGTCGTGGACATTCGCGCCGTCATGTACGACAGCAGGAAACAGCTGAAGATGAAAGTATCGCTCAGGAGGAAGATCCACATCATGGCCTTCCCCCAGGAAACATTCTTGAAGGCGCGCTGGTCTGAGGCCCAGTCGGCGGCGATGCCTCGCCATCCGGCGATCATCCCCGGCGGTGCCTTCGGGTGTGCTAGTGTGGTTTCTGCCATCGGTCCCTGCCCTCGCTAGGTAAGCAACTGGCGACAGATGTCGACGAAGTTGTCGGTCCAGCCCGTCAGCAAACCGAGCAAGACCAACCAGACCAACAAGAGGAAATGCCAATAGATAGCGCAGAGTTCCACACTCAGGCGCATCTGCATCATCGGAGCGCCACGCCACACCCTTGCGGTCGTCCTGCCGAGCGCCACCAGACCGCCCGTCAGATGCAGTCCGTGCACGGCTGTGATCAGGTAGAAGAAGGAATTGGCTGGATTGGACGCTACGAAATACCCGGCGACGTTCAGCTGCTGCCACACCAACAGCTGCCCGGCCAGGAAGGTCACGGCGGATACTCCGCCGATCAGCAGGCCGACGATCAAGCCGTCGATGTCGTCGCGTCGCGCGGCCATGAGCGCCCATTGCAGCGCCACACTGCTCATGACTAGGACGCCCGTATTGAACCACAACAGCCTGGGCAGGGGCAGCTCCCGCCAGTCCACCATGCTGTTGCGCATGGAGTAGGCGCTGATCAGCAGCGCGAACAACGAGCCGACGACCGCGAGAAACACGCCCAGTCCAATCTTCGCCGTCGGCACGGACGAACCGCTCTCACCGCGAAAATCGACGTCCACTCCTTGCTCCAGCCAGGGTTTGGCCATCAGCCGTTGCTGCGAGAGCCACCATCCCGCGATCGCTGCTATTGTAACAATGAACAGGATGATGGCACTCACGGGTGGGCTCCCTGCGCCACCAATCCGGCCGGCGGTTCATTTTGCGGCACGAAGTCCCTGGCGGCGCCGGGCACGCTGTAATCGTAGGCCCAGCGATAGACGACGGGGAGTTCCTTTCCCCAGTTGCCATGCCCCGGCGGGGTCTCCGGCGTCTGCCATTCCAGCGAGGCGGCTCCCCAGGGGTTGCTGCCGGCCTCTTTTCCTTTGAACAGGCTCCAGATGATATTGAACAGGAAGACAAGCTGGGCGAAGCCGACAATCAGCGCCGCCACGCTCATGAACGCATTGAGGTCATGGGCGGATGCCGGGACGAAGGCTGTCTCGCCGATGTCGTGATAGCGGCGGGGCATCCCGAGCAGGCCCAGATAGTGCATGGGGAAGAAGACCGCATAAGCCCCGATGAACGTCACCCAGAAGTGGAAACGTCCAAGCGCCTCATTGAGCATGCGTCCGGTGACTTTCGGATACCAGTGATAGATTCCGCCAAACACGGCCATGATCGGCGCGATACCCATCACCATGTGGAAGTGCGCGACAACGAACATCGTGTCGGATAGCGGAACGTCCACGACCACGTTGCCGAGAAACAATCCGGTCAGGCCGCCATTGACGAAGGTGATGATGAACGCGAGGGCGAACAGCATCGGCACCGTGAGATGAATGTCGCCGCGCCACAGGGTCAGCACCCAGTTGTAGACCTTGATGGCAGTCGGGATGGCGATGATGAGTGTCGTGGTGGCGAAGAAGAACCCGAAATACGGGTTCATGCCGCTCACATACATGTGGTGCGCCCATACAACGAAGCTGAGAGCACCGATTGCCACGATCGCCCAAACCATCATGCGATAGCCGAAGATGTTCTTTCGGGCGTGAGTGCTGATCAGATCGGAAATGATGCCAAAGGCCGGCAAGGCGACGATGTAGACTTCGGGGTGGCCGAAGAACCAGAACAGGTGCTGGAACAGGATCGGGCTGCCGCCGCCATACTTCGTCAGTTGGCCCATCTCGACGAGCGCCGGCATGAAGAAGCTGGTTCCCAGGATGCGGTCCAGCAGCAGCATCACCGAGGCGACGAACAGCGCCGGGAACGCCAACAGCGCCATCACGGTGGCCGTGAAGATGCCCCACACCGTCAAGGGCATGCGCATCAACGTCATGCCGCGCGTACGGGCCTGCAGCACTGTCACCACATAATTGAGCCCGCCCATCGTGAAGCCGATGATGAACAGGATCAGCGAGGCCAGCATGAGAATGATGCCCCAATCCTGCCCGGGGGTACCGGAGAGAATCGCCTGGGGCGGATAAAGCGTCCAACCAGCGCCGGTGGGGCCGCCGGGCACGAAAAAGGTCGCGACCAGCACCAGCACAGCGAGCAGGTAGACCCAGTAGCTCAACATGTTGACGTAGGGGAAGACCATGTCTCGCGCGCCAACCATCAACGGGATGAGGTAGTTGCCGAAGCCGCCGAGGAACAATGCCGTGAGCAGGTAGATCACCATGATCATGCCGTGCATGGTGATGAACTGAAGGTACTGGTTGGCATCGATAAAGGAGAATGTTCCGGGAAATCCCAGTTGCAGCCGCATCATCCACGACAGCACCAGCGCAACCATTCCGATGGACATCGCCGTGATCGAGTACTGGAGGGCGATAACCTTGGCGTCTTGCGAAAAGACGTACCTCGTCCACCAGCTTCGCGGGTGATAGAGCTCGACCTCACCTACTTCGGCGGGCGGAATGCGTGCGACCTCATCAAACGGGATATCGACCATCGGAATAGCCTCCTTGGTCTTCTGCTCAGCGACGAGTTCACCTCATATCTGGCCGATCCTCGTCGGCATGTTCATTCGCTACCAGTCTTGTACGCGGCCTTCGCGACGTCGTGCTGGCCTGACAACTCCGCGAAGGTCCGCTGCTTCTCGAGCCACGCGTGATATTCTTTCTCTTCCTCCACGATGACCTTGCTCCGCATCTGCGCGTGCGCGCTACCGCACAGCTCCGCACAGAGCACTTCGAATGTTCCGGTGCGGGTGGGCGTGAACCAGTAATACGTCACCGAGCCCGGTATCATGTCCATCTTCGCCCGGAACTCGGGCACATAGAAATCATGCAGAACGTCAATTGAGCGGAGCAGCACCTTCACCGGCTTCCCAACCGGCAGATGCAAGTCGTCGCTTTGAATGACGATGTCGTCTTGTCCGTTCGGATCGTTGGGATTCAACCCCAGAGGATTGTCGGAACTGATATTGCGCGCATCGGAGGTGCCGAGCCGGCCGTCCTTGCCGGGAAGCCGATAGCTCCACATCCATTGCTGTCCCACGACCTCGACTTCGGTCGCATCGGCCGGAACCGTGACGAACTGGTGCCAGACGACAAGGCCGGGCGCCAACATGGCTGCGACGCCGATTGCCGTCCCGATGCTGAGCCACCATTCGAGCTTCTTGTTTTCGGGATTATAGGCGGCCCGCCGTCCCTCCTTGTGGTGGAAGCGGAAGACGCAATAAGCCATGAACGCGATGACCGCGCAGAAAACCGCCCCAGTGATCCAGAACGTCAGATTGATCGTGTCGTCGATGTACCGCCAGTTTGAGGCGATCGGCGTCCACCACCACGGGCTGTAGAGGTGAAACAGCACCGAGGCGATCGCAACCAGAAGCAGTATGATCGCTACAGCCATCCCTCATTCCTCCTTGCCATTGAAGGCTGCGGAGACGATCGAAAGGGCGGAGCTCTCGTCAAAGGGATGGTGTCACGTTCACCATCACCGTGCCTCTTGCCTCGCCCATTCTGCCGGTCGCGACGCTGGGACAAAGGATCAACGTCACGACCGCAATCTCATCAGAGCTGGGGGCGTTCAGGATTTTAAGATGGTACCCGTCGAGGCCGGCGTCAATAGAGGAGTATGTCCCGCCTCTGTCCGGCGCATGTTGGCCCGAATGCGGCGCGCGCCGGAGAACACCGATCGGCACCCACCATCGGATGGTGCATCGCAAAACCTGGTTTGTGCGATTGCACAATTCTCCGACAGCGTTCTTGCTTCTACTGCGTATCGGACTAGTTTTACTGGACCGGTTGCGACGGATGTCGTCCGGCAAGCTCCTTCTGGTTGAATCTGATTTGCCGGACTAAGTCGCGATTTTCGCGCATGAGGCGGATGTGCGTGTTTTGTGAGGGCGCTCCGTTCCCCTGCGACCACCGGCAAGGAGACCGGAACCATGACCACAGTATTCGCACGACCCAAACTGCAATTGTTTGGCGTCCCTACGGCTTATGTCGTTCGCAAGATCAGCCTTTCCGACCTGGGCAACGCGCTGCGCCTCGGCTGGGAAGACTTCAAGGCTATCCCGACCCACGCAATAGTCCTGTGCGTGATGTATCCCGTGCTCGGACTTGTCCTGTTCAGGCTTGTGCTTGGCTATTCGGTGCTGCCGCTACTGTTTCCGCTCGCCGCCGGCTTCGCCCTGATCGGTCCTTTCGCCGGACTCGGCCTCTACGAACTGAGCCGCCGCCGCGAACGCGGGGAGGAGCCAGGAGCCTGGGATGCAATGCAGGTGCTGCGTGCGCCGTCGTTCGGCGCCATGCTCGAACTTGGCATCCTCCTGCTCGTTCTGTTCGGGGTCTGGATCGCCGCCGCGGACGCGATCTACATTGCAACCTTCGGCTATGTTCCGGCTGCGAACATCCCTAATTTCGTAGAGCGGGTGCTGACGACGCCTGAAGGCTGGACCCTCATCATCGTCGGATGCGGCGTCGGTTTCCTGTTTGCGGTGATGGCCCTGTGCATCAGCGTTGTCTCGTTTCCACTGATGCTCGACCGGCATGCGACAGCGATCGATGCGATCCGCACCTCGATACGGGCCGTGATGATGAACCCCGTTGAGATGGCCGCGTGGGGGTTGATCGTTGCGGTATTGCTGGCCGTGGGCTCGCTGCCATTCTTCGTCGGTCTCTGCGTCGTTCTGCCGGTGCTCGGTCATGCGAGCTGGCATCTTTACCGGAAGGTGGTGGAACCTGACCCGAATCCCCAGCCAGAAGAGCCTCGCCCACCGATCGGTCATCGCTACGCGGCAGATTTCCCGGCCTCTCTCTTCCCGTGGAGCCGTGAGCGTTAGAGCGCGATCCGGAAGTGTGAAGCGGCTTTCGGAAGAGATTACGCGCAAACAAAAGACTGGAGCGAGATGACGATTCCAAGATAGGTCATCGCGCTCCAGCGCTGTAGCAGCGGGAAAACCGGGATCGCGCCGCGATTGCGTTCTGGACAGATTCCGCAATGGCTTTGGCGCCGTGGGCTTCCAGCAAGTGTGGCGTCGAGCGTTGATCCGCCCGACGCAAAGCACACGCGCAGGCAGTTCATCTCAGTTGCCAAGACGCGGTCGCGCGGCGTCGACAAAAGCGGCCCCGTCGGTCGCAACAGCCGCTGATCCAGCGTGTCAGAATGGCGCTTGCGCGATCAGCCGCTTTGCTCCCAGCCGTGCGGGATCGTAGGAAATCGCAAGAACGCAAACAGAGGCAATGGCTGAGCCGCTCGGCCGCTGCCATCGCGCGCAACCGGCGGAATCAGGTCAGAAAGGCGAATCTGAGTTGCCTACAGCCTTGAGTTGGGATTGTATATCTTTACTCGTAGGGCTGGGGATTTTGAAATGCTAAAACTCTGGAGCGTGGTCGCCTGTGCGGCTGCGCTAATGCTAGGCGCCTGTTCTACTACACCGACCGACCTTGAAGCGAAGACGACACCCGCGATTCAAACATACTCAGAGAATTACCAAGAAATTTATCGACGTGTCTCCACAACCGCCAAGCGGTGCTTCGCAGGGAACATGAGCGCATATGCATCCATGGCCGTGGACTCGGACCTGTATTCCGAGCTTGGCTATGGTGAAGTAACACTCTCACTTATCAATTTGGGCGTCAGAAACTACTATCTATCCGTCCGCGTCGAAAAGATCGCGACAGGGTCGAAGTTGATCGCCCGTTCTGGCAATACGCTAGCCAGTGAACGGTACAAAGGCCTGGTTATGGCTTGGGCGAACGGAGACCAGAATTGCCCGCTGATCTAGGTTTGAGTGGGACTTAGTTACACAGCGGTTTTCGTTTTAGGCTTCGCTACGCAATCGCACGCCAATGGCCTGCGCGTTCAGTGCAGCGTCCACAAGGAGTCGGGCGCGTGCAACGACGGCGCGAGGCAGGCGGCAGCGTCGCTAAGTCCACTTCGGGCGCAACTCGCGAGGATCGAGGCCGAGCTTGCCACTGCCGAGAGTCAGACAGACGTGATCGAACTGCACCCCCAAGCGGGTTCAGCGGTTCAAGGAGAATAGAGGAGTTGGCCGAAGTCCTCGCCGATCGGGACGCCGCCGCCCCACAGGGGGCTACCCGAAGGGCACGAACCAAGATTGCTGATTTCGCCGGGTCCACAAACCCCTCCACCGGATTCCGTGTGTCTACCCATTGATTTCCCGCAACGGTTGCGTTTGGATCAACCCCCAATCGGGGGGGGGGGGGAACCATGGCAAAAAAACCGAGCCAGAGCAACGAAACGCCTGTAGAGGGGCCCAAGACGCCGGACGAAGTGGCTGCGGGAATTGGGGACGTTTCAGAAAGTGAGGGAAAAGCGGAGCCCGAAATAAGCTGGAGCGCAGCGCTTCGGACCAAGGACCTTGAAGCCTTCAAGAAGGCGCTCAAGAAGGAGCTGGACAAAATAGTCGCCAAGCACTCGGATAGTCTCAAGAATTACGCAATTCTCTTTCTCTTTGATGACGACGCCATTACTAGCTATCACACGGATCGACTTTATTCAGCCGCGAGAGAATTGACCGGCAAAGATATACTTCTGGTAATCGACAGTCCGGGCGGCCAGATCGAACCCGCGTATCTGATTAGCAAAACGCTGAAGAGACTATCGGCAAACAAGTTCGTCGTGGCTGTTCCGCGCCGAGCAAAATCCGCCGCCACGCTGATTTGCTTGGGCGCTGATGAAATCCACATGGGCATGATGAGCCAGCTCGGCCCAATAGACCCGCAAATTTCCGGACTGCCAGCGCTCGCTCTAGGAAATGCCCTCAGGCACATAGCCGAGCTGGCTGAGAAATATCCAGGATCGTCAGACGTGCTGGCAAAGTACCTGATTGATCAGATTTCCATCCGCAGACTTGGCTATTATGAGCGCGTGGGTGAGAGCGCCGCGCAATACGCGGAGCGGCTGCTCTGACATCGGCAGATACAATCAGGCAAAACGGCCGCTGAGGTGGCAAGCCATCTGGTCAATCATTACAAGGACCACGGCTTCGTCATCGACAGCGGGGAGCGATCGGTCTTTTGGGGACCGATATCGTCAAAGAACAAACACCCGAATATCTCTTCGCAGACGCTGTCTATAGCTTCATCGATCTCGCTCAATTGGTCGCAAACCGCCTGAGCAAAAAGATGTTCTGGCTGATCGGTGAGGCTCCAGATGGTATCGCCTGGAGGGATGTGGATGAGAAATAAGATTTAGCTCGGCGCCAATGCGTTAAATCGCACCGAGCCATGTAGTCGACATAAGCGACGTCGGTGCCGCGATCAGCCGCTTTACTGCCAGCCGTGCGGGATCGTAGAAAATCGCAAGACCGCAAACAAAATTGCAGATTTGGTAGCGGGGGAGGGACTCGAACCCCCGACCCCAGGATTATGATTCCCGTGCTCTAACCAGCTGAGCTACCCCGCCACGGCGTCGGGCTGCAGGGCCGGATGTCTCTATATTGGAGACGGGCTGCTGCATCCGCGAACGGGCGGCATATAAGAAAGCACCCGACGCGCTGTCAAGCAAAGTGCCCAAATCCTTGGCTTATTTTGGCCGCAGGTTGGGATCGCCCCCAGGGCTTCCGGGCGGCGGGATCACCGGCGTATTGCCGGCATCCGGCGCGGGCGCGCGCATTTCCGGGTCGATACCGGGCGGCGGGCAAAGCACGCCGTTCGACTTCGCCAGCCGGTCGCCGAGCGGCTCGCTGGCCTGGCCCGTGGTGGTGCCTTCCGGAACCACCGTTCCACGCGACGGCACCGGCTTGGTCGGGGCACAGTCGCTCGCAGCCTGCGGTCCGGGGGGTGCCGTGGCGGCAGGCGGCGTTGCCGCCACGGGAGGCGCCTGCGCCGCGGCGGCGTCAATGCCGGCCGCGGACAGCGCACAGAGTAGAAGAGTGCATGTGATCCGCATGCAGCGAAAACAAATCGATGCCGCGAAAGTTCCGCCGGCATGCGATGTGTGCCGCCTTCCGCAGATCACATCTTGCGGTAGCGAATCAGCGAGAAATGCCCCATCGGCGGCATCGGGCGCCGTTCAGCGAGGCTCACGCCGCCATGCCTTGCGGCCCAGTTGGCCAGCCGCACCCAGGGGAACTCGGGCCGCCAGCCCAGCCGCCGCGCCAGCGGTGCGAACGCCAGTTCAAAGATGCGGCGCGGGCCGCTCTCGGCGCCGATGTGATTGACCAGGATCAGCTCGCCGCCAGGTTTGAGCACGCGCATGAAATCATCCAGCGTCGCTTCCGGGTCGGGCACGGCGGTGATGACATATTGCGCCACCACCGCATCGAAGGAGGCATCCGCGAATGCCAGGTGCTTGGCGTCCATCACCGCGAGCACCTCGACATTGGTGAGGCCGAGCGCGCGTACGCGCTGCTGCGCCCGCCGCAGCATCGGCTCGGAAATGTCGACGCCGCACAGCCTGGTCGAGCGCGAATAGTCGGAGAGCGAAAGCCCGGTGCCGACGCCGACATCGAGGATGCGGCCGCCGATCCGATCGGCCTCCACGATGGTGGACTGCCGGCCCTGATCGAACACCTTGCCGAACACCAGATCGTAGACCGGCGCCCAGCGCCCATAGGCCTTTTCGACCCCCTCGCGGTCGATGTCCGCAGCCATTTCCCCCTGCCCCTGAAGCTGCTATCCGCGCATCGCCTCGAGCGGCCGAATTGCCGCGCCCGTCGCAGCCTTTGCGATCGCCGCCTGAATGAACCCGCCGCCGAGCACGCGCGCCTGCCCTGTCGGCGCATCGTAGAACACGCAGGCCTGGCCCGGAGAAACGCCCTCTTCGCCCGCGACCAGCTCGACCTCGTAGTGACCGTCGCCGCCGCGCAGCCACGCCGGCTGCGGCGCACGGGTCGAACGCACCCGCACGAAAATCTCCAGCCCGCCAGCCACGGCGCGATCGAGCGGACCGTCGCCGATCCAGTTGACGTCGCGCAGCACGATGCGGTCGGTGCGCAGCGCTTCGCGCGGGCCGACCACGACGCGGCGGGTCGCCGCATCGAGCTTCACGACGTAAAGCGGGCTGCCGGCGGCAATGCCCAATCCCTTGCGCTGGCCCACGGTGAAATGAATGATGCCCTGGTGCGCGCCGATGACGCGACCGTCGAGATCGACGATGTCGCCGGGCTCGACCGCATTCGGCCTGAGCCGGCTGATGATGTCGGTGTAGCGCCCGGTCGGCACGAAGCAGATGTCCTGGCTGTCGTGCTTGTCGGCGACCGCAAGATCAAAGCGCCGCGCCAGCTCGCGCGTCTCGGCCTTGGTCATGTCGCCCAGGGGAAAACGCAAGTAATCGAGCTGCTCGCGCGTGGTCGCGAACAGGAAATAGCTCTGGTCGCGCTCGGCATCGGCCGCGCATACCAGCGCCCGCGAACCGTCGCCCAGACGACGAGAGGCGACGTAGTGGCCGGTGGCCAGTGCCGACGCGCCGAGCTCGCGCGCGGTCTTCAACAGATCGCGGAACTTGATCGAGCGATTGCATTCGATGCAGGGCACCGGTGTCTCGCCGGAGGCATAGCTTTCGGCGAAAGTGTCGATCACGGATTCGCGGAAGCGGCTCTCGTAATCCAGCACGTAATGCGGAATGCCGATCCGGGCGGCGACTTCGCGCGCATCGTGGATGTCCTGCCCCGCGCAGCAGGCGCCCTTGCGATGGGTCGCGGCGCCATGGTCGTAGAGCTGCAGCGTGATACCGACGACGTCATAGCCTTCCGCCTTCAGCAGCGCGGCCGTGGTCGAGGAATCGACGCCGCCGGACATGGCAACCACGACCCGCGTGTCCTGCGGGCGGCCTTCGAGGTCCAGACTGTTGCGCGTGGTGTCGGTCATCGGCTTGGCGTCCGTGGGCGCGATCGGGCGCTTCCACGGCCGGAAGGCGGTCTGCGATCGGAACCCCTAAGCGGTTCCAAACAGGCGGGATTCGTCTGCTCGGGACGGCTGAAAAGCTGCTCTTTAATATAGGTGGTGCTGGCGCGAGGCAATCACGAGCCTTCCCCTTTTGCACCTGTGAAGCGGCAAATCTTGCCGCCGGGCAGAAACGGCATCGCCGGGATCGCTCCGGCGCCCCCGCAACGCCCAAGCAAGCCATTGAAATATATACACATTTCTGAACGCGCGGAGATGGCCCACTCCTTGCTGAGGAGGGAAAGCGCGTTGCTTGAAAGAGGCCGGTCCGTGTTCAGTGTCACGTCAGATCTAGCTGCCAGTTTGTCCGCTCAGGTCCCGCCGCCGAAGGCAGCGCGGCCCGACCCGCCGCGTCCGGCCGACAATTTCGGCTCACTCGTCAGCCAGTCCGGCAGCGACACGCCGCCCTCGCCGGCTCCCCAGCCGCCTGCGCTGCCACGCTCTACCGACAATACGCCTGCCGACAGCCGGGCCCAGCGCGATGCGGCTTCACCGCCCGCGTCCCGCGCGGGCAACGATAGCGGCAACGGCGCTTCCAGTCCGCCGGCCGCCGGCGCGACGGACTCGAAAGGCGGCAGCGACGCTTCGACATCGCCAGCCACCCGCTCATCCGGAAAGGCGGGCAAGTCCGCCGCAAAGGACGGCGACGGCAAGGCGGCTAAATCGGACACCACCACCACGCCGACGACTTCGACGGCGAGCGACGCGACGGCTTCACCTCAACAGGTGACCGGCACGACACTGGACGGCCTCGTCGTGGCGATCCCATTCACCGTGCCCGGCAGCACCGCCACCAATCCGGCGCAGGGCCCGACCGACTCGACCGGGCCGCTTGCAATCGCCAAGGCCGCGATCGCCGCGACCGCGGCAACGACCGCCGCCGCAACGACCGCTGCCGCAACGACAGCGCCGGCGGGACCCGGCGGCACGGGCGGCACGGGCGGCGCCACCGGGTCGACCGCGCAGGATGCAGCCGCCATCAAGGCCGGCGCGCAAACGCCGGCCATCGAGACCGGCCCGCCGCTTCCGCAAGGCGCGATCGAGACCAATTCACAGGCGCCCGGCCAGTCATTGCCGAACGGAGTCGGTCTCCCCGCTCCGGGCACAGCGAAAGCTGCAACCACCAAGACGGGTACGGCGACCCAAGCCGCGACCGACTCATCAGACGCCGCCGATCCGCCAGACGGATCGGGCGCGACCGCCGTGACCACCCAGGGTCCTGCGGTCACGACCACCGGACCGCAGCCGACCGCCACCGCCAGGCCGGCCGCGGCGGTCGCGGCCGAAGGCGCCGCCAAAGCTGCGAACCCTGACAACACGCCTGCGGCGGCCACGGCACGCGACCACGTTCAAACCTCAAGCGAAGCCGCCGCGACCACGGCGCCGGACACCGGCCTGCAGGCGCCCGCCGCACTGCCCGCGCAGCTGCAAGCTGCGACACCGGCTTCCGCCTCCAGCACCAATTTCAATGTTTCCGCCGCTCCCAATGCGGTGGCCGTGCCGCTGAGCGGGCTTGCGGTGGAGATCGCAGCGTCCGCCAAAAGCGGCAAGACCCGCTTCGACATCCGTCTCGATCCGGCCGACCTCGGCCGCATCGACGTCCGCATCGACGTCGACCGCAACGGCCAGGTGACCTCGCATCTGACGGTCGAAAAGCCGCAGACGCTGTCGATGCTGCAGCAGGATGCACCCCAATTGCAGCGCGCGCTCGACGACGCCGGGCTGAAGATGAACGGCAACGGCCTGCAGTTCAGCCTGCGCGATCAGTCCTCGTCCGGGCAGAACAACGGCGATGGTGCCGGCAACGCGCAGCGGCTGGTGATCAGCGAAGACGATACGATGCCCCCGATAGCCGCGGGACGATCATATGGCCGCATGCTCTCGCCGAGCGGCGGCGTCGATATCCGGGTGTAAGGAGACGTAAGATGGCGACTACCGCCGGAGCAGCCGTTACAGCCAGCCCTGTCGTTTCGGGAACGACGCCGCTACCGGCGTCCTCGTCGGGCTCTTCGCTCAGCTCGACCTCCGGCGCGACGCTGGCGGGAAATTTCCAGACCTTCCTGACGCTGCTGACGACGCAGCTGAAGAACCAGAACCCGCTCGATCCGCTGGACACCAACCAGTTCACCCAGCAGCTCGTGCAATTCGCTTCGGTCGAGCAGCAGCTCAAGACCAACGACCAGCTGACCACGCTGGTCTCGCTGCAGCAGACCGCGCAGGCCACCCAGGCCTTGACCTTCGTCGGCAAGACCGCCGTGGTCAACGGCAACACGGCGACCCTGACCAACTCCCAGGCGACCTGGAACCTGAACATCCCGAGCAATTCGACCGTGAATATTTCGATCACCAACAGCAGCGGGCAGACGGTATTTTCGGGGAAATATTCGGCCAGCGCCGGCAACAACCAGCCGTTCGTCTGGAACGGCCAGGGCAACGACGGCACCCAATGGCAGAACGGCCAGTACACGCTGACCGCGACCGCGACCGACAGCTCCGGCAATGCCGTCGGCATCACCACCCAGGCGCAGGGCGTGGTCAACTCGGTCGACCTCACCCAGTCGCCGCCGCTGCTCTCGATCAACGGACAGAGCTACACCATCAACCAGATCCAGCGCATCGTGAATTAGCTCGAGGCCCGTCGGCCTCGTTAACGATTCGTTAGCAATCGCGGGTCCGGTCCGGGCTTTTGCCCTGTCCGGACCGCCAGCATGAGGGCTTGTCAAAGGAGAATCATATTGCAGCCTTGGGTTTAGGCAAATTTTAAGCCGAAGGGCGTAGTTTGCCGGGGTGAGTTCAGTGGTTGAGAGTTTGTGAGTACGCCATGACAGAACCCCATCGCCCGAGGGTGAAATACGTCATCGGGCCCGACGGCAGTCCGCTCACGATCGCGGATTTGCCCGCGCCCGGGACCAAACGGTGGGTCATTCGCCGTAAGGCCGAGGTCGTTGCCGCGGTGCGCGGCGGCCTGCTTTCGCTTGAGGAAGCCTGCAGCCGCTACACCCTGACGGTCGACGAATTCCTCTCCTGGCAATTTTCCATCGACCAGCACGGCCTTGCCGGACTGCGCACGACCCGCATCCAGCAATATCGCCAGTAACGCTTCCGCTAGAACCAGCGCAATTTGACGAAAATCGGCCTCGCCCCGCGAGGCCGATTTTTTTCATGACCATTTTTCGTCCCGACCTCTTAACCTTCGTTAACCATATCGAAACCATACCCTAGGCAATAATTGCCCAGCTGAATTTGGGCGCCGAATCTGGGGCGGTTGGTTTGCAGGGTCTGGTTGACTTTCTGAAGGGGCTTGGCGCCTCGCGACTGATGGCGATGATCGCCGTGACAGCGGCGCTGATCGGCTTCTTCGCCTTTGTCATCATGCGCGTCACGACGCCGCAGATGACGACGCTCTTCACCGACCTCAGCGTCGAGGACTCGTCCGCGATCATCAAGGACCTGGAGCGCCAGGGCATTCCGTTCGAGCTGCGCGGCGAAGGCAGCGTGATCATGGTGCCCAAGGACAAGGTCACGCGGCTCAGGATGAAGCTCGCCGAGGGCGGCCTGCCCAAGGGCGGCGGCGTCGGCTACGAGATCTTCGACAAGTCGGACGCGCTCGGCACCACGAGCTTCGTCCAGAACATCAACCATCTGCGCGCGCTGGAAGGCGAGCTCGCCCGCACCATCCGTGCCATCGACCGTATCCAGGCCGCGCGCGTCCATTTGGTGCTGCCCGAGCGCCCCCTGTTCTCGCGCGAGACGCCGGAGCCCTCGGCCTCGATCGTGGTCCGCGTCCGCGGCACGCTTGAGCCGCAGCAGATTCGCGCGATTCGCCATGTCGTCGCCTCGGCGGTCAACGGCCTGAAGCCGCAGCGGGTGTCGATCGTCGACGAGGCCGGCCAGCTGCTCGCCGACGGCGCCGCCAGCGATATCGACCAGGCGGTCGGCGACGAACGCCGGGCCGGCTTCGAGAAGCGGATGCGCAAGCAGGTCGAGGACATCGTGTCCTCGGTGGTCGGCCAGGGTCGCGCCCGCGTCCAGCTCTCCGCCGATTTCGACTACAACAAGATCACCCAGACCTCCGACAAGTTCGATCCGGAAGGGCGGGTGTTGCGCTCGAGCCAGACCCGCGAGGAATCCGCGGTCACGACCGACAACAACGGCCAGGTCACCGTCAACAACGAGCTGCCGGGCAACCGCAACCAGGACAATGCGGCGGCCAGCCGCGATCAGAGCAAGAAGACCGAGGAGACCAACAACTACGAGATTTCGCGCACCACCAAGACCGAGGTCACCGAGGCCGGACGGGTGAACCGCATCTCCGTCGCCGTGCTGGTCGACGGCAGCTACGCCAAGAACGAAAAAGGCGAGATGGTCTACAAGGAGCGCGGCAAGGAAGAGCTCGACCGGATTGCCGCGCTGGTGCGCTCGGCGATCGGCTTCGACCAGAAGCGCGGCGACCAGGTCGAGGTCGTCAACCTGAAATTCGCCGAGGCGCCCGCAGTCGCCTCGCTGCCCGAACCGTCCGGCCTGCTCGGCATGCTGCAGTTCACCAAGGACGACGTCATGTACGTGATCGAGCTCGGCGTCATGATGATCCTCGGCCTCGTCGTGATGTTCATGGTGATCCGTCCGCTGGTCAAACGCATCCTCGCCTCCGAGGAGATCGCAGCCGCGCTCGCCGGCGAGCCGGTGCCGGCGATCGCCGACGGCAGCGCATCGGGCGGCGGCGCGCCCGGCCAGGCCCTGCTTCCGGGCACGAACGCCACCGCGCAGCTGATCGACGTCGCCCAGGTCCAGGGCCAGGTCCACGCCCAGTCGGTGCATCGCGTCGGCGAGCTTGCCGAGCGCAACCCCAACGAAACCGTTTCCATCCTTCGCCAATGGCTGACTGAACCGGCTACCTGACATGGCATTACCGCAGACCGCAAACTCGACCGACATCACCAGTGTGATCGCGAGCCTCGCGCCGCGCCAGAACGGCAGGCCCCAGGTGAAGATGCCGGGCCGCCAGCGCGCGGCGATCCTGATGCTGGCGCTCGGCGAGCAATATGGCGGCAAGATCTGGTCGATGCTCGACGACGACGAAGTCAAGGAGCTGTCGATGGCGATGTCGACGCTCGGCACCGTCGAGGCCGAGGTGGTCGAGGACATGCTGCTCGAATTCGTCTCGCGGATGTCGGCCTCCGGCGCGCTGATGGGCAATTTCGACGCCACCGAACGGCTGCTGCAGCAGTACCTGCCTGCCGACCGCGTCACCGGCATCATGGACGAGATCCGCGGCCCCGCCGGACGCAACATGTGGGAAAAGCTTTCCAACGTGCAGGAAGAGGTGCTCGCCAACTATTTGAAGAACGAGTATCCGCAGACGATCGCGGTCGTGCTGTCCAAGCTGAAGTCGGAACACGCCGCCCGCGTGCTCGCGATCCTGCCCGAGGACATGGCGCTCGACGTCGTCGGCCGCATGCTGAAGATGGAGGCGGTGCAAAAGGAGGTGATCGAGCGCGTCGAGCAGACGCTGCGCACCGAGTTCATGTCCAACCTGTCGCAGACCCGCCGCCGTGACGCCCATGAGGTGATGGCGGAGATCTTCAACAATTTCGACCGCCAGACCGAGACCCGCTTCATCACCGCGCTGGAAGAGGAAAACCGCGAGTCCGCCGAGCGCATCAAGGCGCTGATGTTCACCTTCGACGACCTGATCAAGCTGGATTCCGGCTCGGCGCAGACCCTGATGCGCCATGTCGACAAGGACAAGCTCGGCGTCGCGCTCAAGAGCGCCAATGAGGAGGTGCGCAACTTCTTCTTCAGCAACATGTCCTCGCGCGCCGCCAAGATGCTGGTCGACGACATGGCCGCGATGGGACCGGTGCGGCTGCGCGACGTCGACGAGGCGCAGGCGCTGCTGGTCAACCTCGCCAAGGATCTCGCGGCCAAGGGCGAGATCATGCTGACCAAGAACCGCGCCGACGACGAGCTGGTGTACTGATGGCCGCGCCCGCCAAATTCCTGTTCGACAACGACTTCGCCGCACCCGACAGATCGCGCGAGCGGGCGGCCACCGCCGCCGAGGTCGCGCAGAAGGTCGCGGCCGCCGAGGCGCTCGCCTATCGGCAGGGCTACGACGCCGCGCAGCGCGAGGCCAAGGTGGAAAGCGATCGCCGCATGGCGCTGGCGCTGGAGGAAATCCGGCTCGGCATGCAGGGGATCGCGGCGCGCTTTGCCGGCATCGAAACGCGGATGGAGACCGAGGCCGTCGACGTCGCGGTCGCCGTCGCCCGCAAGCTGTGCAGCCAGTTGATCGCGGCCGAGCCGCTCGGCGAGATCACCGGCCTGATCCGCGACTGCTTCTCCCAGCTCGTCTCGACACCGCATCTCGTGGTGCGGATCAACGCCGCGCTCTACGAGGCCGCGCGCGAAAGCATCGAGCGGCAGGCGGCGCAAAGCGGCTTCCAGGGCCGGCTGGTGCTTCTGGCCGAGCCGGAAATCGCCGCCGGCGACTGCCGCATCGAATGGGCCGACGGCGGCGTCGTGCTGGATCGCGCCACCATCGAGGCCAAGATCAACGAGCTCGTCGGGCGCTACATGGCGTCCCGCAACCAGGCCGCAAGCGCCGGCCACGAGGATTAAGCCATGAGCGATACCGACAGCCAAGTACCCCTTCCCGATCTCAACGCGCCGGCGACCGCGCCCTCGTCCGACGACATCGCCTATCACGAGGACGAGAACGCCGCCCGCATCGCCGCCGACCTCGAAGCGGTGTTCGACGTGCCGGTGCAGGTCTCGGCCGTGCTCGGCCGCTCCAAGATGGAGGTCGGCGAGCTGTTGAAGCTCGGCCCCGGCACCGTGCTCGAGCTCGACCGCCGCGTCGGCGAGGCGATCGACATCTACGTCAACAACCGCCTGGTCGCGCGCGGCGAGGTGGTGCTGGTGGAAGACAAGCTCGGCGTCACCATGACGGAAATCATCAAGGCAAGCACCTAACGATCAGGACGAGGCGCGCAAGCCGCGCCGACAGACGGACAGGAGACAGACATGCGGCTTCTCATCGTTGGCACATTGAAGGGCCAGCTCACCACCGCGACCAAGATCGCCATGGAGAACGGCGCCTCCGTGACCCATGCGGAGGGCAACGAGCAGGCGATGGCCGTGCTGCGCGGCGGCAAGGGCGCCGACCTCCTGCTGGTCGATGTCGGCCTCGACATCCGCGACCTGGTGATCCGGCTCGACGCCGAGCACATCCACGTGCCGATCGTTGCCTGCGGCATCTCCTCCGACGCACGCGCGGCCGTCGCAGCGATCCATGCCGGCGCCAAGGAATATATCCCGCTGCCGCCGGACCCTGAGCTGATCGCGGCGGTGCTTGCCGCCGTCGCCAATGACTCCCGCGAGCTGGTCTATCGCGACGACGCCATGGGCCGGGTGATCAAGCTCGCCCAGCAGATCGCGGGCTCGGATGCCTCCGTGATGATCACCGGCGAATCCGGCACCGGCAAGGAGGTGCTCGCCCGCTACGTCCACAGCCGCTCCACGCGCGCCAAGCGCCCGTTCATTTCGATCAACTGCGCCGCGATCCCCGAGCACCTGCTGGAATCCGAGCTGTTCGGCCATGAGAAAGGCGCCTTCACCGGCGCGGTCGCCCGTCGCATCGGCAAGTTCGAGGAAGCGACCGGGGGCACGCTGCTGCTCGACGAAATCTCCGAAATGGACGTCCGGCTGCAGTCGAAGCTGTTGCGCGCGATCCAGGAGCGCGTGATCGACCGCGTCGGCGGCAACAAGCCTGTCGCCATCGACATCCGCATCATCGCCACCTCGAACCGCAACCTTGGCGAGGCGGTGCGCGACGGCACCTTCCGCGAGGACCTGCTGTTCCGGCTCAACGTGGTCAATCTGAAGATCCCTCCCTTGCGCGACCGGCCGGCCGACGTCATGGAGCTGGCGCAGCACTTCGCGCGCAAATATTCGCAAGCCAACGGCGTGCCGCTGCGGCCGCTGTCGGCCGACGCCAGGCGGGTGCTGACGGCAAACCGCTGGCAAGGCAATGTTCGCGAGCTCGAGAACACCATTCACCGCGCCGTGCTGATGGCGCAGGGCGACGAGATCGGCGCCGACGCGATCCTCACCCCCGACGGCGACCGCCTCGACATTGCAAGGACGGTGCCGGCGGTGGCGCATGCGACCATGGCCGCCGAGCAGGTGACGCGCGCGCTGGTGGGCCGCACCGTCGCCGACGTCGAGCGCGATCTCATCCTGGAGACGCTGAAGCACTGCCTCGGCAACCGCACCCATGCCGCCAACATCCTCGGCATTTCGATCCGCACACTGCGCAACAAGCTGAACGAATACGCCGATGGCGGCCTGCCGATCCCGCCGCCGGCATCCGGCGACTATCACCGCGCCGCGGCGGGGTAGTCTTCCCCTCGGTCATCGCCCGGCTTGACCGGGCGATCCAGTATACCGTGGCGATCGTGATAAGATTCGGTCGACGCCACGGAATACCGGATGCGCCGCTTGCGCGGGCCATGACGGAAGCGGCTATCCCACGAGATCACGAATAGTCCGGCGCATCGGGCTTGCGGAAGATGTGGATGGGATCGCCCGGCTCAAAGCCGCGATGCGTGAAGGCGGCATAGGCGTAGAGCGCGAGATAAAGAATCGCGAGCGTGCCGACCGCGTAGAACGCCCAGACTGCGATCCGTTTCATGGCGCGACGCGCTCCGATACAAAACGATCGCGCTTTTAGATCGCTGACCGGCAAAACGCCAGTCCGACGAAGCCCCGGGGCCCCGCTATCTGACGGTGCGCGGCGGCGGCAGGCTGACCTCGGCCAGCCGGACCGCGTCGTCGTCCTGGTCGATCGCGACATATTGGCCGTGCCAATAGGCCAGCGCCGCGCGGCGCGGCGACAGCTGCACGTCCAGCACACGCCCGATCACGATGCCATGGGAGTGGCGTTCGACGATATCCTCGACCTCGCAATCGATCGCGGCCAGCGCGCCCGCAAGCAGCGGCACGCCGGAAGCCCGCGTGACCCATTCGGCGCCGGCAAAGCGCTCGGCGCCCTTGCGCCCGTCCTTGCCGGTAAACCGCTCGGCGACTTCGAGCTGATCGGCGGCGAGGATGTTCGCGCCGAAGAAGCCATGCTGCCTGATCAGCGGCCAGGACGAGGCCGAACGGTTGATCGCGACGAGCAGCGAGGGCGGATCGACCGCGAGCGAGGTCACCGAGGTGACCGTCATTCCCGAGATGTCCCTGCCGCGGCCCGCGGTGATGACGGCGACGCCGCCGGTGAGATGCCGCATGGCGCTGCGGAAATCGGCAGCCGGCGCCTCGCGATCGATCCTGATGGTGCGGACCACGCTGTTCATGGCATCTCTCCTACTCTCGTTCCGTCCTGCCCAGCAGATGCCGCAGGATCGAGCCTTCCAGCGCGGCCAGCTCTGTCGCGCCGCGCTCGCGCGGCCTGACGATATCGACATCGACATCGAGCGCGATGCGGCCGTCCTCGATCACGAGGATTCGATCGGCAAGCGCCACTGCTTCGGAAACGTCATGCGTCACCAGGATCGCGGTAAAGCCCTGCTCGCCCCAGACCCGCGCCAGCAGCTGCTGCATTGAAATGCGCGTCAGCGCGTCGAGCGCGCCGAGCGGCTCGTCGAAGGC
This sequence comes from Bradyrhizobium sp. NP1, assembly GCF_030378205.1. NCBI lineage: Bacteria > Pseudomonadati > Pseudomonadota > Alphaproteobacteria > Hyphomicrobiales > Nitrobacteraceae > Bradyrhizobium > Bradyrhizobium sp. NP1. The sequence goes on along the minus strand of NZ_CP127385.1, from coordinate 1,713,752 downwards.
GAGCACGCGCGGATCGCTGACCAGCGCCCGCGCCAGCGCGACGCGCTGCTTCTGGCCGCCGGACAGCACCGCGGGCCATTGCCCGCTCTTCTCGGCGAGGCCAACCTCGCGCAACGCCTTTGCGGCGCGAGCGGGATCGCGCGCGGTACGGTCACGACGCAGCCCGACCTCGACATTGGCCAGCACCCGCGCCCAGGGCAGCAGCCGCGGCTCCTGGAACATCACCCTGATGTCCTCGGGCCGGGTTGCCTCGCCGAAGCTGATCGTGCCGGCATCGGCGGTCTCGAGGCCCGCGATCAGGCGCAACAGCGTGCTCTTGCCGCAGCCGCTGCGGCCGACCACGGCGACGAACTGGCCCGCCGGGATATGCAGGTCGACGCCACGCAGCACCTCGTTGTCACCGAACGACTTGCGTAAATCCCGGATCGTCAGCGGCAGCCCGCGCGACGAAGCCGAGCCCTTCCGCAGCTGCCGCGCCCGCGCGACGAAATCGGCGTGCTCGACGGGCTCGGCGCCGGAAAGACGAAAGCGAAGGGCTTCCTGCATTTCTATTCTCACTTCTTCTGGAACGCCGGGTGCCAGGACAGCGTCAGCCGCTCCAGCACACGCGAAGCGCTGTCGGCGAGCTTGCCGAGCAGGGCATAGATCAGGATGCTGAGCACGACCACGTCGATCAGCATGAATTCGCGTGCCTGCATCGCCATGTAGCCGAGGCCGGATGAGGCGGCGATCGTCTCCGCCACGATCAGGGTTAGCCACATGATGCCGAGCGCGAAGCGCAGGCCGACGAAGATCGACGGCAGCGCGCCGGGAAAGATCACGCGACGGAACAGCTCGCCATCGCTCATGCCGTAGATCCGGCCCATCTCGATCAGCTGCGGATCGACGGTGCGGATGCCGTGCAGCGTGTTGATGTAGATCGGGAAGAACACGCCGAGCGCCACCAGGAACAGCTTGGCCGTCTCGTCGATGCCGAACCACAGGATGACGAGCGGGATCAGCGCCAGATGCGGAATGTTGCGCACCATCTGCAGCGTCGTGTCGGTGAGCTTGCTGGAAAGCTGCGACAGGCCGTTGGCAAGCCCGAACGCAAATCCGATCGCGCCGCCGATCAGGAAGCCGACGCCGGCGCGCCAGAAGCTCACCCAGATGTTGCGGAAGAGTTCGCCTGACTTCAGCAGCTTCCATCCGGCCAGCGCGACATCGCTCGGCGCCGGCAGCACGCGCGCCGGCACGAAGCCGGTGGAGCAGGCGACCTGCCAGACCACGAGAATGGCCAGCGGCACGATCCAGGGGATCAGCCCGTCGGCGCGCGGCACTTTCAGCGCGCGAACGCGGGGAAGACTCTCAATCAGACTCATGATTGTGCGGCCTGCTTCTGTGGCCGGTAGTCGTTGCCGATGGTCTCCCCGAACGGCCCGGTGTTGACGCGGATCGGCGTCACATTGCCGGGCTGCTCCAGCGACAGCAGCGGGAACACCAGCTCGGCGAAACGATAGGCTTCCTCCAGATGCGGGTATCCCGACATGATGAAGGTATCGATGCCGACATCCTGATACTCCCTGATCCGCGCGGCGACGGTCTGGGGATCGCCGACCAGCGCAGTGCCGGCGCCGCCGCGCACGAGGCCAACGCCGGCCCAGAGATTGGGGCTGATCTCGAGCTGGTCGCGGCGCCCGCCATGAAGCTGCAGCATGCGCTGCTGGCCTACGGAGTCCATGCGGGCGAAAATCTTTTGCGCCGAAGCGACCGTCTCGTCGGTGACATGCTTGATCAGGTCGTCGGCGGCCCGCCAGGCCTCCTCGCTGGTCTCACGGACGATCACGTGCAGGCGGATGCCGAAGGAGGGCTTTCGGCCGCGTGCGACGGCGGCCGCCTTCACGCGCGCCACCTTGTCGGCGACCTGCGCCGGCGGCTCGCCCCAGGTCAGGTATTTGTCGACGGTATCGACCGCGACGTCGATGCCGGCATCCGACGATCCGCCGAAATAGAGCGGCGGCCGCGGCGACTGCACCGGAGCGAACAGCAGCCGTCCGTCCTCGATGCGGATGTGCTTGCCCTCGACATTGACCGTCTTGCCCGCCAGAAGGTCGCTGTAGACGTTGAGGAACTCGCGCGTCACCTCGTAGCGCTCGTCATGGTTCAGGAAGATGCCGTCGCCCTTGTTTTCGACCGGATCGCCACCGGTGACGACGTTGATCAGGAGGCGCCCGTTGGAGACGCGGTCGAGGGTCGCGGTCATGCGCGCGGCCACGGAAGGCGATTGCAGGCCGGGACGCACCGCGACCAGGTAACGCAGCCGCTCGGTCCACGGCGCGATCGTCGAGGCGACCACCCAGGAATCCTCGCAGCTTCGCCCGGTCGGCAGCAGCACGCCGAAATAGCCGAGCTGATCGGCGGCCTGCGCGATCTGGCGCAGATAATTGAAGTTCACCTCGCGGCCGCCGACGGAGCTGCCGAGATAATGGCCGTCGCCGTGGGTCGGCAGGAACCAGAGGATATTGGCTTTCGAGGGAGCATGGGTGCTCATGGTCATGATCCTGATTTGCGCTGAAGCTCGGAAACGGTGACGGCCTTCGGCAGCAGGCCGAGGGCCAGGAACGTGTCGGCGATGCGCTGCTGGCTCGCGATCACCTCGTCGCTGATCGGGCGGATGCCGTAGGACTCACGCTTCAGCGAGACGGCGAGCACGGGCGCCGGCAGGCCGACCGATGGGGCCAACTGCTCGGCGGCGGCATCGATGTTGCTCTTCGTCCATTCGTCGGCCTCGCTCAACGCTTCCAGCACGACATCGACCGCCTTTGCGTTGTCGGCGAGGAATTTCTTCGACGAGAAATAGAACTGGTGGTTGGCGACGAGACCGGTGCCATCGGCCAGGATGCGCGCGCCGGTGGAGGCTTCGGCCGCCGCCTCGTAGGGGTCCCAGATCACCCAGGCGTCGACCGCACCGCGCGTGAAGGCGGCGAGCGCGTCGGATGGCGCCAGGAACACCGGCTGGATGTCGGTATATTTGAGGCCCGCTTTCTCCAGCGCCTTGACCAGGAGGTAGTGGACGTTGGAGCCCTTGTTCAGCGCGACCTTCTTGCCTTTCAGCTCCGCCACCGATTTCAGCGCACTGTCCTTCGGCACCAGGATCGCCTCGCCCTGCGGCGCCGGCGGATCGTAGGCGAGATAGACCAGCGGCGCGCCGGCGGCCTGGGCAAAGATCGGCGGCGTCTCGCCGGCGATGCCGAAATCGATCGCGCCGACGTTGAGCGCCTCGAGCAGCGGCGGTCCGGACGGAAATTCAGTCCATGCCACCTTGTAGCCGAGCGCCTTGAGCTTCTCCTCGAGCGTGCCCCTGCCTTTCAGCAGCACCAGCTTGCCGTATTTCTGGAAGCCGATGCGGACCACCTTGTCCTGTCCGTAGGAGGCTCCGACGGAGGCCGCAACGATACCGATCGACAGCATCGCGCTGGCAATCAGGCGTCGAACGAAATGGGTCATGGAAAATCCTCTTTGATCGCGATCCAGGGGCGTGCGGGATCAGCTCTGGGGGTTGCGCCACACGATGTCGCGGATCGCGATCGGCCTCGGGATGAGGCCGAGCTTGAAGAACCGGTCGGCCACGCCCTGCTGGGTCGTGACGATGTCGTCGGTGATCGGCCCGACCACGAACGCGGAACGACTGGCCGCCAGCGTCTGGATCTCGAGCGGGACGCCAGTGACCGTGGCGAGCGCGCGCGCCACCTCGTCGCGATGCGTCTCCGCCCATTTCGCCGTCGACGTGGTCACGTCGATGATCTGCTGCAGGACCGCGCCGTGGTTCTTCGCGAAGTCGCGGTTGGCGATATAGAACGAGTTGGTCTTGGTGATCTCGTGGGCGTTGACCAGCACGCGCCCGTTCTGCTTCGTCTCGCCGATCGCGAAATACGGGTCCCAGATCGCCCAGGCGTCGATGCTGCCGTTGGCGAAGGCGGCGCCGGCATCCGGCGGCACCAGATAGACCGGAGAGATGTCGTTATAGGTGAGCGCTGCCTTTTCCAGCGTCTGCACCACGATGTTGTGAGCGCTGGAGCCCTTGGTGAAGCCGACGCGCTTCCCCTTGAGGTCGGCGATCGTCCTGATATCGGAATTGCGCTGCACCAGGATGCCCTGGCCGTTCGTGATGGGCTGGCCGGCCGCATAGACGATGGCTGCGCCCGCGGCTTGCGCAAAAACCGGCGGCGAGTCGCCGACCGCGCCATAATCGACGCTGCCGGAATTCATCGCCTCCATCATCGGCGGGCCCGACGAGAATTCGACCCATTTCACGTCGACGCCGAGCGGATTGAAATGTTTTTCCAGCGTTGCCTGCTGTCGCGCGATAACCAGCACGCCGTTCTTCTGATATCCGACACGAATCTCCTTCAGGCTGCCCTCGGCGTGCGCGCCAAGCGGCATGGCAGCCGCGGCTGCGCCGCCCAGCGACATCTTGAGGAACTCACGACGCTGCATTTCCAACAACTCCCGCCACGACTGCATCGCGGTTGCGATCACTGCGCTCCGGAAAATGATGGTGGCGTGCTCTTCGCGTGTCGAGTGCTCTGCAAAAATAGCAATGACGGTGCTATCCGAGGCACCGGGTGCGAAGCGTTTATTGCCGGGAGAGGATCAGTCGCGGCGCATTTTTGCTGATGCGTTCAGCGCACGGATTCCTGATCACGAAATATGTGAATGCTGCGCGCTCAAGAGGATGTGAAGCGACGCGGCTTGCGCCTGCGCGATGGCCTCACCCCGTCGAGGCGGCTCGCGAGGCGAGCTCGACGCCAAGCTTGCCGTAGCGATCGGTGAACGCCTGCGTGTCGATTTCATCGAGCATGATCGCCCCGCTCATGACGCCCGCCTTCCAGGCCTCGTGCTCGGGATCGAGCTGGAACTCAGGCATCACCTCGCGCGCAAACAGTTCGAGCGATTCGCAGATGTGCTCGTGCGTGTTCTTGCCGGCCTGGTTGAGCAGGATCACCTGGTCGATATGCGAGGTGCGGAAGCGTCGCAATTTCCTGGCGATGGTTTCGGGTGAGCCGATGAGGCCGCCGCGCAGCGCCTGCTCCTGCGCCTGCGGGTTGTCGCGCTTCCACTTGTTATATTCGTCCCACATGTTGACGGTGCCCGGCGCCGGCCGCTGCCGGTTCTGCGAAGCGCCATAGTAGCGCAGCGCGAACTGGAAGAAGGTCGCGCCGTCGGCGCGGGCGCGCGCCTCCTCGTCGGTCTTCGCGCACATGAAGAACGACACCAGCGCGATGTTCGGGTTGATCTCGTAGTCGGCGAGTTTCTTCAGCCGGCGCGTGATCGCGTTGTAATAGGCGTGGACCCAGGCATGGGCCGCGTCCGCGCTCACGAACTGGAAGCCGAGCGCGCCGAAGCCGCATCGCCCGGCGCGCTCGATGGTCGGCAGCTGCGAGCAGGCCATCCACAGCGGCGGATGGGGCTTCTGCACCGGCTTCGGCACCACGTTGCGCAGCGGCATGTCGAAATATTTTCCGTGATGCTCTGTGGCGCCCCTGGAGAACATCGGGAAGATCGCGGCGACAGCTTCCTCGAACACCGCGCGCTTGGTCTCCATGTCGCGACCGAACGGCTCGAGCTCGGTGATCGAGGCGCTCTCGCCCATGCCGAACTCGCAGCGTCCGCGGCTGAGCAGGTCGAGCACCGCGACGCGCTCGGCGACACGCGCCGGATGATTGGTGGTGAGCTGGAAGATGCCGTGGCCGAGCCGGATGTTTTTGGTGCGCTGGCTCGCGGCAGCCAGAAAGGATTCCGGGGCCGGCGAATGCGAATATTCCTCGAGAAAATGATGCTCCACCACCCAGGCATAATCGTAGCCGAGCCGGTCGGCGGTCTCGAGCTGGGTCAGCGCGTCCTGGTAGAGCCTGAGTTCGTCGCCGTCCTGCCATGGGCGCGGCAGCTGCAATTCATAGAAAATGCCGAACTTCATGGCGCCTCCGCAAGCGCGAACTTGTTGTTTTGTTCCATTGTAGTCGGCGCAAGCGCGAAGTCCACGCGCAGGCATAGGTCTTGCGGCAGGCGGCCGCCCGGTGATGTTGCTCTGCGACAAACTGTTCCCGCAGGGCCGCGCCTGTCGATTCATTGATCCAGATCAACGATGAGGAACAGCGGCTGCCTAAAGTGGCGGCAGGTAACGGCCCGGACGCCGTCTGATCCCAACATGGCAGAGAGATTTGAGATGTCGGCCGCGGGCGACGACGTGGGTGGACGGCCGCGCCGCAGGCGCATGGAAATCTTCGCGTTCCTGTTTCTGACCGCGGTGCTGATGCCCGCCTTGGCGGTGGCGACGGTCGGCAGCTACGGCCTCGCCGTGTGGATCTATCAGATGGTCGCCGGACCACCCGGTCCGCCCCCAGCGCATTGAGCGCTCATCCTAGGAACCAGCAGACGTGCGCCAACCTCAGATCACCATCGACCGCCGCAGCCTGATAACCGGCCGCGTGCTTAGCGCCGATCGCGTCATCGCGCCTCCCGGCGGAGAGATCGCAAGCATCCTCGTGCAGGCCCGCCCCGAGCGCCTGGCCGAGGTCGAGAGCGTCATCGCCGGCTTGAGCGGCTGCGAAGTCTACGCGCGCGATCCGCGCGGCAAGCTGGTGGTCGTGGTCGACGCGCCGGATGCGGGATCACTTGGCGCGACGCTCAACACCATCGCGCTGTTGCCACATGTCCACTCCGCCTCGCTCGTCTTTCACGCCATCGATGCAGGCTAGAAGCCGCAACGGCCGAAGGCCGGGAGAACACTCATGACCGCACCGAAGCTCGATCGCCGCCAGGTTCTCAAGCTCGAAGCCGCTGCGATTGCGGCCGCGGCCGGCGGGATGCCCGGGCCCGCGCTGGCGGCCAACCTGGTCACCGAGCGCGACGCCAGTGAATTGAAATGGGACAAGGCCGCGTGCCGCTTCTGCGGCACCGGCTGCAGCGTGATGGTCGCGACCAAGGATAACCGCGTCGTCGCCACCCATGGCGACATCAAGGCCGAGGTCAATCGCGGCCTCAACTGCGTGAAAGGCTATTTCCTTTCCAAGATCATGTACGGGCACGACCGCTTGACCCAGCCAATGCTGCGCAAGACGGGTGGCAAGTACGACAAGGATGGCGAATTCACGCCGGTCTCCTGGGACGAAGCCTTCGACATCATGGCGGAAAAATTCAAGGCCGCGCTGAAGAAGCGCGGGCCGTCCGGCGTCGGCATGTTCGGCTCGGGGCAATGGACGATCTGGGAAGGCTACGCAGCCTCGAAACTCTTCAAGGCCGGCTTCCGCACCAACAATATCGACCCCAATGCGCGCCACTGCATGGCTTCCGCCGTCGCAGGGATGATGCGCACCTTCGGGATCGACGAGCCCGCGGGCTGCTATGACGACATCGAAGCCGCCGATGCCTTCGTGCTGTGGGGCTCCAACATGGCGGAGATGCACCCGATCCTGTGGACGCGGGTGACCGATCGTCGTCTGTCGGCGCCGCACGTGCGGGTCGCCGTGCTGTCGACCTTCGAACACCGCTCGTTCGACCTTGCCGACATCGGCATGGTGTTCAAGCCGCAGACCGACCTCTACCTGCTTAATGCCATCGCCAACCACATCATCAAGACTGGCAGGGTTAACAAGGATTTCGTCGCCGCGCATACCCTGTTCAAGCGCGGCCAGACCGACATCGGCTATGGTCTGCGGCCGGACAATCCGCTGCAGAAGAAAGCAAAGGGCGCGGCCAATCCGAACGACTCGACCGACATGAGCTTCGAGGAATATGCGAAGTTCGTCTCCGACTATTCGCTGCAGAAAGCCGCCGAAATGTCCGGCGTGCCGCTCAACCGGCTCGAGGCGCTCGCCGAGCTTTACGCCGATCCGAAGACAAAGGTCGTCAGCTTCTGGACCATGGGGTTCAACCAGCACACCCGCGGCGTCTGGTGCAACAACCTCGTCTATAACATTCACCTGCTCACCGGAAAAATAGCGGAGGCGGGCAACAGCCCGTTTTCGCTCACCGGCCAGCCTTCCGCCTGCGGCACCGCGCGCGAGGTCGGCACCTTCTCCCATCGCCTGCCCGCCGACATGGTCGTCACCAACAAGGAGCATCGCGACAAGGCGGAACGCATCTGGAAGCTGCCGGAGGGCACCATTCCCGACAAGCCCGGCTATCACGCCGTGCTGCAAAGCCGCATGCTCAAGGACGGGCTGCTCAACGCCTACTGGGTGCAGGTCAACAACAACCTGCAGGCCGGCCCCAATGCCAACGAGGAGACCTATCCGGGATTCCGCAACCCCGACAATTTCATCGTGGTGTCGGACGCCTATCCGTCGGTGACGGCGCTCGCGGCGGACCTCGTTCTTCCCACCGCGATGTGGGTGGAGAAGGAAGGCGCCTACGGCAATGCCGAACGGCGCACCCAGTTCTGGCACCAGCTCGTCAGCGCGCCCGGCGAATCCCGCTCCGATCTCTGGCAGCTCATGGAATTCTCCAAGCGCTTCAAGGTCGAGGAGGTCTGGCCGGAGGAGCTGATCGCGAAGAAGCCGGACTATCGCGGCAAGACCTTGTTCGACGTGCTGTTCAGGAACGGTGAGGTCGACAAGTTTCCGGTCTCCGACATCGAGGAAGGCTACGCCAACGATGAGTCGAAGGCGTTCGGCTTCTACGTCCACAAGGGGCTGTTCGAGGAATATGCCTCGTTCGGCCGCGGCCATGGCCACGACCTCGCGCCGTTCGACGCCTATCATCAGGCGCGCGGGTTGCGCTGGCCGGTGGTGAACGGCCAGGAAACGCGCTGGCGCTTCCGCGAGGGCTCCGACCCCTACGTGACGCAGGGCGCCGGTGTGCAGTTCTACGGCTATCCCGACGGCAAGGCGCGCATCTTCGCCCTGCCCTATGAGCCGCCAGCGGAATCGCCCGACGACGACTATCCGTTCTGGCTGTCGACCGGCCGCGTGCTGGAGCACTGGCACTCCGGCACCATGACCCGCCGCGTCCCCGAGCTCTACAGGGCATTTCCCGAGGCGGTCTGCTTCATGCATCCCGACGACGCGCAGGAAGCCAAGCTCAGGCGCGGCGACGAGGTGAAAGTGATCTCGCGGCGCGGCTTCATCCGCGCCCGCGTCGAGACCCGCGGCCGCGACCGGCCGCCACGTGGTCTCGTCTTCGTGCCCTGGTTCGACGAATCCAAGCTGATCAACAAGGTAACCCTGGACGCGACCGACCCGATCTCCCTGCAAGCCGATTTCAAGAAATGCGCCGTGCGCATCGAGCGGGTGTGACTGCCATGACCAGAACCGCCGCCATGCTGCTGCTTGCCGCCGCGATCGCGGCCGGATCCGGCGCGCTCTGCGCGCAAACGCTGAACTCCGGCCTGCGCGGGCCGACGCCGCTCGACGACGAAGGGCCGGCGCCGCCGATGACGCCGATGCGCAACACAGCGGAACGGGAAACGCGCAATTATCCCGAACAGCCGCCGGTGATCCCGCATTCGATCGACGGCTACCAGATCGACATCCAGGGCAACAAGTGCCTGTCCTGTCATGCCCGCGCCCGCATCGGCGAGTCCCAGGCACCGATGGTGAGCATCACGCACTTCATGGACCGCGACGGGCAATTCCTGGCCTCGATCTCGCCGCGGCGCTTCTTCTGCACCGAATGCCACGTGCCGCAGAACGTCACCACCCCGCCGGTCAGCAATGATTTCGTCGATATCGACACCATGCTCTCCCGCGCAGCTCCCGGTGGCCGGCGATGAACCCGGTTGACAAGCCAGCCCCGCGCCCAGGGCGGCTCGCGCGGGTTTGGGCCTTCGTCATCGAGTTGTGGGATGTGCTGCGCCGCCCGAGCTCGGTATTCGGACTGGGCGTGCTGGTGCTCGCGGGCTTCGTTGCCGGCGTGATCTTCTGGGGCGGCTTCAACACCGCGCTGGAGCTCACCAACACCGAGAAGTTCTGCACCAGCTGTCACGAGATGCGCGACAACGTGTTCGCCGAGCTGAAGTCGACCATCCACTTCACCAACCGCTCCGGCGTGCGCGCGAGCTGCCCGGACTGCCATGTCCCGCACAACTGGACCGACAAGATCGCACGCAAGATGCAGGCCTCCAAGGAGGTCTGGGGCCATCTGTTCGGGAGCATCGACACCCGCGAGAAATTCATCGATCAAAGGCTGGAGCTGGCGCTGCACGAATGGGCCCGCTTCAAGGCCAATGATTCGCTCGAGTGCCGCAACTGCCACAGCACCGAGTCGATGGACATCACCCGCCAGTCGCCGCGCGCCTCAGTCGCCCACCAACGATTCCTGTTCACCGGCGAAAAGACCTGCATCGACTGCCACAAGGGCATCGCCCACCGCCTGCCGGACATGCGCGGCGTTCCAGGCTGGCAGTAATACCGTCCGCGCGGACCGGCGCGGAGATGCCTTGCGCCGGCGCGGTGAATGGTTAGCTTGTCGGTGAAGCGAGTCGCGGCCCTCCCCGCCGGCTTTTCCCCACCGAGATCCCATGACCACGTTCTCGCCGCACCAGGATTCCGCACTGAAGGCCGTTGCCACCTGGCTGAAAGCAAAACCCGGCCGGAACGGCACGCCGCAGGTGTTCCGCCTGTTCGGCTATGCCGGAACCGGCAAGACCACGCTGGCGCGGCACATCGCCGAAGGCGTCGACGGCGAGGTGAAATTCGCCGCCTTCACCGGCAAGGCCGCGCTGGTGATGCGCAACAAGGGTTGCGACAACGCCTCCACCATCCATTCCCTGATCTACCGCGCCCGCGAGTCCGGCGTCGAGCAGCCGAGCTTCGAATTGTGGGACGACGCGCCCGCCTCCAAGGCAAGGCTGATCGTGATCGACGAATGCTCGATGGTCGACGGCGAGATGGGCCGCGACCTGATGTCGTTCGACTGCCCCCTGCTCGTGCTCGGCGATCCCGCGCAACTGCCGCCGATCCAGGGCGGCGGCTTCTTCACCGATTCCGAACCGGATGCGATGCTGACCGAGGTGCACCGCCAGGCGCAGGACGACCCGATCGTCCGGATGTCGATGGACATCCGCGAGGGCCGCGAGCTCGAGATCGGCCGCCACGGCGAGAGCGAGGTGGTGTCGCGCCAGGAGCTCGATCCGCAGCGCGTGATGGCTGCCGACCAGGTGCTGGTCGGGCGGAACAACACCCGCCGCGCCTACAACATGCGGATGCGTCAGCGCCAGAATATCGAAGACCCCTTGCCGGTCGCCGGCGACAAGCTGGTCTGCCTGCGCAACAACAGGAAGAAGGGCCTGTTCAATGGCGGGCTGTGGCGGGTGAAGTCACGCGGACAGTCGCGCTCGAAGGCATCGCGCATTCTGAGCCTGCGCCTGATGCCCGACGAGGAGTTCGGGCACAAGGTGACGAAGGTCTCGGTGCGGCATGACTGCTTCGAGGGCGGCGTCGAGACGATCCCGTGGGAGCAGCGCAAGCCCTATGACGAGTTCGACTACGGCTACGTGCTGACCGTGCACAAGTCGCAGGGCTCGCAATGGGACGACGTCGTGCTGTTCGACGAGAGCTTCGCGTTCCAGGACAGCCGCGCGCGCTGGCTCTATACCGGCATCACGCGCGCCGCGAAGCGGCTTTCCATCGTGGTGTAACGCCCCTCATTTTCCCGCGAAGTAGAAATCCTCGCGTCCCGGCGGCGAGCCGTAGGTGAAGGGCTGCTGCCCGTGCCGCGTCGCGTTCCAGACGTCGTCGCGCACGATGTCGAACAGCTTGCGCACCTCGACATGCGGCTCGCGGATGTCGCGCGCGACCGCGGTCGCGAACGGGCTGTTGCTGCTTTCGCCGTCGAGCGCGGTCTCGCCGTGCTTGGCGGCGTAGACCACCATGAAGCCGGTGCTCGGCTCGATGTTGGAAAAGCCCCTGTCGACCAGCTTGAGCGCGATCGTGTGCCGCATGGTCGGCGCAAACGGATTGTCGCGGCAGGCATCGAGCATCACGAGCCGCAGCGCCCGGGCGCCGCCGACCGCCGCCAACACCTGCTCGAGCGCGACCGCCTCGGTCTCGGCGTCCTTGTCGGCCGCAAGCCTGGCGTCGACCGGCACGAGATAGTTGACGCCGCCGATCTCGAAACCATGGCCGGCATAGTAGATCACGGCCCAGTCGGATTTTTCGGCTTCCGCCGCGAAAGCGCGCAGCGCCTCGAAGAACTTGTCGCGGGCGAGGTCGCTCGCGACTGTGACCACCTGGAAGCCGACATCCTTCAGCGCGGCCGCGATCAGCTTCGCGTCGCGCGGCGGATTGTCGAGCGCGTGGACGTTCTTGTAGGCGCCGTTGCCGATCACGAGCGCGACGCGCCGCGTTCTGGCGGTTCCGCCGGGCCCCTGCGGCGTCAGCGCCGTGAGCCGATCGAGAGCCTTGGCGCGGATTTGCGCGATCTCGTAACCGTCGACCCGCATCACCGCATAGGCCGCGGAACGATAGTCGGCGCGCGCCTGCTCGAGATCACGCCGCTTTTCGAACAGCTCGCCGCGCCCCTCATGGGCGCGGATGTCGTTCGGATTTCGCGCGAGGATGGCGTTGTAGTCCTTCAGCGCCGCATCGAGATTGCCCCTGCCCATATGGGCTTCCGCGCGGTTGGCCACCGCGTAGAGATAGTTCGGCGTCTTGTCGATCACGCCGTTGCAGTCGCTGATCGCGTCGTCGAATTTACCCATCGCGACATAGGTCTGGCAGCGATGCGCAGGCACGCTTGGCGAGTTCGGATCGATCCGCCCGGCTTCGGCAAGGTCAGCCAACGCACCGTCGAAGTCCCTGTTCAAGGTCAGCACCTTGGCGCGGTTGACATGCGCGATGAACATGTTCGGCGCATATTTGATCGCGGCGTTGAAGTCGTCGAGCGCGCTTTGCAGGGCTCCCTTGCGCAGGTGGACGGTGCCGCGGTTGTTGTAGGGGGCCGCGAAGTTCGGCCGCTTCTGCAAGGCGAGGTTGTAGTCGGCGACGGCCAGGTCGTCCTCGCCCTTGTTCTCATGGGCGATGCCGCGAACGTCGATGATGCGGAAATTGTCCGGATCGGACTTCAGCGCCTCGGTATAGGCGGCAATCGCCTTGTCGTAGTCGCGCTTGCGCAGCAGCGCGTCGCCCCGCGCAGCCAGCGCCAGCGCGAGATCCTTCGGCGCGGCGCGGCCCGCGGCGATGACGCGCTCGCAGGCGTCGAGCCGGGCCTGGGCCTCTTTCTGCGTGTCGCGACAGGCGGCGACGTCGTCGTCGAGCTCGGGGCCGGCAGCGGCCGTCCCGACAAGCAGCAGCGGAATGAAGAACGACAGCAAGAAGGCGCGAAACATGTCCCGGGAACGCTCCTGCCCGACCAGCATTGGTCGGGCAGGCACCAAGGGCGGTTCATTGCGGCCGGGATCGGTCATTTCCGCTATCATCCCCCTGACGCGAGCGCCGCCCCGCCCGCCTTTCACGCAGTCGTGTCTGCCGCACCGTAACAACGGTGCCGGCGCACCGTATCTTGGGATACCGGACCGCGGGAGGCCGATTGTTGGGCCCCGCCTTCGCGTCCTAGAATGTCCCCCACCGCCCGAGAGGATACGCCATGCGCCGAACCCATTTGCCCTCGCTCATTGCCGCCGCGATCGGCTGCCTTGCGATCACGGGTCTCGCGCCCGCGTGGGCGGCGGAAGATGCCGTGGTCATCCCGCCGCCCGCCGTTGATGTGAAGGCGTCCAGCGGTACCCAGACCGCGGTGCTGGCCGGCGGCTGCTTCTGGGGCGTGCAGGGCGTGTTCCAGCACACCGCAGGCGTCGTCAGCGCCGTTTCCGGCTATGCCGGCGGCAACCAGTCGACCGCCGACTACAATTTGGTCTCGACCGGCACCACGGGCCACGCGGAATCCGTCCAGGTCAAATACGACCCGGCGAAGATCTCCTATGGCAAGATCCTGCAGATCTTCTTCTCGGTCGCGCATGACCCGACCCAGCTCAACCGCCAGGGACCGGACAGCGGCACGCAGTACCGCTCGGCGATCTTCACCACTTCCGACGAGCAGAAGCAGGTGGCGGATGCCTATATCGCCCAGCTCAATGCCGCCAAGGTCTACCGCAAGCCGATCGTCACCAAGGTCGGCCCGCTGCAAGGCTTCTATCCGGCGGAAGGCTACCACCAGGACTACCTGACGCTGCACCCCAACCAGCCCTATATTGCCTATAACGACCTGCCGAAGATCGAGAATCTCAAGAAGATCTTCGCCGACAACTATCAGGACAAGCCGACGCTGGTGGGCAACACCAAGCTCACCAACTAGCGTCCCGAATCCGAAGTTCGCACACTGACCCGGGCTTCCAGACAGGAGATACGATGTCCGACACCAAGGCTGCGACCGGTAAGGTCGTGAAAAGCGAGGCCGAGTGGCGCAAGGAGCTGACGCCGATGCAGTACGCGGTGCTGCGCGAGAAGGCCACCGAGCGGCCGTTCACCGGCGAATACGAGCATGAGCAGCGGCCGGGCTCCTACGTCTGCGCCGGCTGCGGCGAAGTGCTGTTCGACTCCGACGCCAAATTCGATTCCGGCTGCGGCTGGCCGAGCTTCACGCAGCCGGCGGCGAACAGCCATGTCGACGAGGAGAGCGACCATAGCCACGGCATGGTCCGCACCGAGGTGCTGTGCGCGAAATGCAGCGGCCATCTCGGCCATGTCTTCAACGACGGCCCAGGACCGACCGGCCTTCGCTACTGCATCAATTCGGCGGCGCTGAAGCTCAAGCCCCGCTAGTCCCTCTGCCCGGCTGACAAGCCCGCGCGATCCGCTCGCGCGGGCTTTTGCTTGGAAAATCGGTTCCCGGATGGAACCCATTCGGCGAATATGATTTGATCTAAGGCGCTCGGGGGGCCAGGGCCTCTGCCTTGCGGCGTTGCGGGAGGGTGCCATGACCCTTGGGACGATCCTGATCATCATCCTGATTATTCTGCTGCTGGGGAGCCTCAGCGGCCGGATCGGCGGCCCCGGCTATGGCATGGGTCATTCCGGCTCGGGCCTGATCGGGGTGATCCTCGTTGTGCTGCTGATTCTGGTGCTATTGGGCAAGATTTAACCAGGCAAGCCATTGAAATTACAGAGATATGCCGCAGTCGGGAGGCTGGGCTGCCGATTCATCATTTTGGCCCCCGGGATTCGCAATTCTGTCAAAGAAGCCTATATTAGGCACTGAAATGACGTGCTCGGCGTGCCGCCCGGTTGCGGCGCAAACCGCCGGCCAGCTTTCCAACCCACTCCGCGCTTGCGCCAAGAAGACAAGAGGTCGTCGCTCATGCGTCCGTTCAACTTCAACACTGCCGCCGAACTGTTTCCCGCCGCCATCCGCAAGAAGAAGCGTGCCGGTTTTGCCTATCGGCGATTTGGCACCGCGGCCGAAGCCGTTCGTTTCGCGATGGAGGAGTTGCCGGCCGATTCGCTGAACGGCGCCTACCTGCAGGTCGAGGAGGCCCGCTTCGACCAGATGGGCATCCGCTCGCTCTATGAGAGCGAGGCCTTCCCGCTGCCGCGCCGCCCGCGCAAGGTGGAGGCTGCTCCGGTCGAGGGCAGCAAGAAAGACGCGGCGTAAGCACGCGCGTCATCCCCCGATAATTCAGACAAGCCCAAGCGCGATGGTCCGCCATCGCGCTTTGCTTTTGGCCTGATGGGTCGTTGCACCACTCAACGCTGCTTCTCCTTCTCCATCCAGAGCCGCAACAGCCGCGCGTTGCGCATGTTGGCGCGAAACATAACGTCGAACGCGTCGCCGGCCAACGGCACCATCCCGACGACGCCGTCCAGAGCGACATTGCCCAGCATCCGCGCCGTGATGTGCCAAGGCGCGCCGAGCGCACGCGCCTCGCGCACCAGCCACAGCGAGATCGCCGTGGTGATGATGTCGCCGACCACCGGGATCAGCCCGATCAGGCCGTCGATGCCGTAACGGATCTTGGTGCCCGGCACGATAAAGGCGACATCGAGCAGCCGCGCGATGGCCTCGAGCCGCACCAGCCTTTCCTCGCGCGTCAACCTTTCGCTGAAGGGGTTGGCGAAATCGAAGCGAAATTCCCGAAATCCGTCGTGCAGCGATTCCGGCGGGATTTCGCGGCCTTCCTGGTCGATGATCGGACCTCGCGCCTCGGACGCGCCGAAACCGGCGCGGGACGCGCGGCCGGAACGCGGAGCCTCGCCTGCTTTCATGGTGCGGTCGTGCATGCCCATCAGATGGGAATGCGCAAGGCGAGCGCAAGTTGCGTCACGCCGCCGCGGCCGAGGCCGCGATACCAGCGCGCATCACCGGCCCGTCAGCGACCACGGGCGGCGGTCGGCGTCAGCCCGAAGCGGCGGCGAAAGCAGCGATTGAAATACGACAGGTCGTTGAAGCCGCAGTCGAAGGCGATGTCGCTGATCCGACGCTCGGCATCGCGCGCCAGCATGTCGGCGGCCTTGCGCAGCCGCAATTCGGTGAGCCGCACCGTGAAGCTCGCGCCCGCTTCGTAGAGCAGCTCGTTGACGTAGCGCTCCGACAGCCCGGCGGCGGCGGCAAGCTTCTGCGCGGAGAAATCCGGCTCGCCGAACCGTCTTTCCAGGATCATCAGCACCGCCTTGAGGCGCACCGCGCGGACGCCGCGGCGCTCGGCGGCACGCGCGAGATCGCCGCGGGCCCCGAGCCCGAGCGCGGCGAGATCCATCAGATGCGCGGCGATGGCGAAGCCGGCCTCGTCGACCGCGCCGGGATGGCGCAACAACAGGTCGCTGTAGTCCATCGCGAGCGACAGCGCGCCGCCCGGCTCGAGCTCGCGGCCGACCATGTCGTCGATGCCGGGGACCATCGCCCGCAACGTCTCCATCGGCAGGTGGACGTTGGTGAAGCGCTTCTCCTTGGCGCCGTCGATGCTGAAGAACGGCTCGTCGAGCCGCAGCAGCGTCAGCGATTTCGGCCGCAGCACATATTCGCGGCCGCGATGGAGAATCGTGCCATTGTGGTCGCAGCTGTTGCGCGCCAGGCAGTAGCGGTTGTCGTTGGTCGCGAGCACCTGACGCTGGTCGCGCCGGATCGACGTGAAGCTGCCGTCGCAGCGCCCGAGCAGGGTGGTGCCGACATGGATGGAATTCATCGCGGCCCGGAACGGCACGTCCGGGGTCGGATCGAGCTCGGCGGTGCTGGAGAAATACTCGAACAGCTCGGCAAAGCGCATGTAGCGCTCACGGTCGTCGAGACCGGACGGGAGCATGTCGGTTGAAAGCAGTTTCTTGACGACGGACATCGAAGGCAAACCAGCGGTGATGCAAGAGCCTGTCTGCCCGGACGCCGCCTGGGCCGAAGGCCGTCTCGAATTTTGTCCACACTCTAGCGTCCCGAATCCGAAGTTGCATCAGAGCCGGTGCTCTCATTCCCAGTTTTGACGCGTTTTCTTCACGCGAACCGGTGGGCCCACTTCGCTCGAAAACGCGATGGGCGCGCAAGCCGCGCGCCTCCAGCGCGAAGGCGAGCGCCGGACAGTCCAAGACCGGCGGCCTCCGGCGCCGGACAGTCCAAGACGCGAACAGCCGTCTCCTCTACCGAAAGCGCCGGCGGTCGCCATGGGGCCCTCGCCGGCAGGCGACAGCCTTCCGGATCATTGCAGAGGAGACGACCAGAGATGAAGACCTACTTCACCCGCAGGCTCGCGCTTGGGGCGGCCATCGCCGCCAGCATCGGCGTCGGCTACGCGATCGGCGCGCAGCCGCACATGACCGAGACCATCACGCTGCTGCAATCGGCCCGCGCCGAGCTTGCCGCCGCAACCCCGAACAAGGGCGGCCACCGCGAACGCGCGCTCGGGCTGATCGATCAGGCCATCGGCGAGGTGCGCGCCGGCATCGCCTTTGCCGGCGGCTGATTTTTTAAACGCTGGGAAAGGGAGAAACGATCCATGAAGAAGATGCTCGCCGCCGCATTGCTGCTCGGCACCATGATCGGAAGTGCAGAGGCGCTGCCGATCGCGCCGGCCACGACGCCGGACGGCAACGTCGTCCGCATTGCCGGCGGCTGTGGTCCGGGCTGGCACCGCGGTCCCTATGGCGGCTGCCTGCGCAACTACGCCAATCCGGCGGCGCATGCCTGTCCGCGCGGCTATCACGTCGGGCCTTACGGCGGCTGCCGCGGCAACGGGCGCTGATATCCGCCTTTTCAGCACGTAAGAGTATTTGCTTGCGCGGCGGGCCGTCAAAAGCCCGCCGTTTTTCATGCCGTCAGGACGAGGTCACGGGCTTCGGCTGCTCCTCGGCATATTTATGCGTGAGCCAGGACGACACGGTGCCCGGGATGAAGCCGACCAGGCCATAGAGCACGAACTGCACCACGCCGCTGTCGGGCCCGCGCGAGCCATACATCAATTCGGACGCGACGAATGCGACGATTCCGACCAGCAGCACGCGCAGCGCCGGACCGATCCGCTTGACGTGGAAGAGGATGTCGTCGACCGCGCCGATCATCAGCGCCGGCAGGATGCCGAACAGGTAGCTGTATTGCAGGGTGGTGAAAAACACCTTGAAGAGCTTTGCCACCTCGGCGGCGTTGGTGTCGGTCCAGTAGCCGGACTGGTAGGTCGTCGTCAGCAGCAGCCAGAATCCGCCGAGCAGCGGCCCGACCGCCGCAAAGATCAGGTAGCGTTTCATGCAGCACCCCTTGAACGCCTGCGACCCCTTTATAGCAGCGCGGCATGACGCTTGAACCATTAATTCTCGGTGAGGAAATGCCGCGCCGCAGCGTCGTGCTGCCCCCCTGGCGGTCTCCATGTCTCCTCACGAAGGCGGGGCCATCACCACAGAACAGCGCGATCGGTGAGGACGGCGGCTTGTGCTTCGCGCGAACAAAAAAAGCGGTGGTTATGCGTCCGGATGCCGCCCCCACCGAAGCTCCAGCGCTGACCGATGTGATCTGGAGGCGAGCGAAGTGACCAGGGGAGTCAGGTACGCCCTAGTCCACCGATACCCGCACCACGCCGGCGCTGATCATGCCGAGCGCTCGTGCCGCGCTCACGGACAGGTCGATTATGCGGCCTTTGATGAACGGCCCTCGGTCGGCCACGCGGCATTGAATTGAGCGCCCACCGTAGGAAACGGTGAGTACACTGCCAAAGGGCCTGGTTTTGTGGGCGCACGTCATCTCGGCGCGAGCAGCCTTTCCATAGCTGTAGAAGGAGGCAAGTCCTTCCTCGGCAAAGGCTTCCGATGCAAATGAAAGAAAGTAAAGCACAACAAGGTACGCAGGGCGCACTGGGGTACTCCCTTGGAGCCCTGCCCACGCGAATAATGTGCGACCGTCAAGTTAGTTCCGCGATCATCGTCGGCGATGTTCTTGAAGCGGCCCGTGCAGTCATGGCCTCGGACGGGCGGACAACTTCGCCTCCGCGTTCGCGACGTGGCGGTGCAGGGTCGCCACTTTCGCCGCGACGACGGGGAATGGCGATATTCGGATTCGATTGTCATGTGTGGACGGCCCCCGCGGATCAAGGTGTTTTTGACGTTCTGAGGGTGAGGGAACGGTTGCGGTCATGTGTCCGGCCTTTGAGGCGGCCGATTTGGCCGCTGGCCCCGATGGAGTCCGCGACGCGAGTGCCCGATCAAACAGGCGCGCTTCGAGGCGCTTGACAATCGCCTGGCTGTCTCGCATCCGGTCTTCGACCCTCTGTCTCATCGCGTCTTAGTGCACCTTGTCCCTGTCGGCGGCGGCCCGCCGATCAGCCCAGAGCTGCGGCCGGCATGGCCGCGCGATAACTTCCCCCTTTGACCATCAACGCCCAGACGATGCGGGCGATCTTGTGCGCGAACGCCACGGCGACGACCCTGAAGGGCCGACGTCCGCGCAACGCCATGAGCCAAGCGGATCTGGAACTGCTCTTCCGGCGCAAGGCGTTCGCTGCCCCCAGGATCAAAAGGCTCCGCAGATAGCGGTTGCCTTGCTTGCTGATTGATCCTAGCCGTTGCTTGCCGCCGCTGGACTTCTGTCGTGGCGCAAAGCCGAGCCAGGTTGCAAAGTGCCGCGCCGAGTGGAATCCACCGGGATCGGGCACCATCGCGACCAAAGCGCCCGCGATCAGCGGCCCCACGCCTGGAATGGTCGTCAGCCGGCGCGCAGTCTCATTCGAGCGTAGCTGGGAGACGATCTCCTGTTGCAGTGGTTCGATCCGTGCGTCCAAAGCTGCGATCTGTTCCGCCAGTTCTTGCAAGGCCTGCCGTGCGGGCGGCGGCAGACGGCTATCATCCTGGTCGCATACGATCGCGATCAGATCGTCGAGCTTGCCTGGCCCCTTTGCGGCCACGATGCCCATCTCCGCAAGGTGGCTGCGCAGCGCATTGATCAGCTGCGTGCGCTGCCGCACCAGAAGCTCCCGCACCTTGTAGATCATCGCGTTCGCCTGTTGCTCGGCGGACTTCACCGGAACAAAGCGCATGGTCGGCCGCATCACCGCCTCGCAGATCGCTTCCGCATCGGACGCGTCGTTCTTGCCGCGTTTGACATAAGGCTTCACATAGGCTGGCGGCATCAGCCTCACAGTGTGCCCCAGCGCCGTGAGTTCCCGCGCCCAGTAATGCGCGGTTGAACAGGCCTCGATCCCGACCGTGCAGGGCGAAAGCTCTGCGAAGAACTCAACACCGCACTCCGCCGCAACGGCTTGCGCATCACGACATTGTCCTGCTCGTCCACTCCATGCACCTGAAAGACATGCTTCGCCAAATCCAAACCAACCGTGCTAACCTCGCCCATGGACGGCTCCTCTCCTTGTGGCGTTCACCAACGACCACGTTTTGGCACATCGATGCCGTGAGCGGGGGCCGTCCACCCCATCAAACAGCGCACAGAACTTCGCATTCCCGCCGCGCGAAAACGCCCGGGGCTTTGCAAAGCGTTCACCCTCGAGAGAACAGAGGGCGCAGGGAAAGCCGGATGCTGGTCGCACCCGCAGCCTCGCGTGCGAAAGTAGAAAGCACACGAGTTAGTCACCACAGGCTTGACCGGGATCATGCCGGCCTTCCCTGCGCGAATGGTTTTAACGGTTTCCTTCGTGCTCTCCCCGGTGACCGGGCTTTGTTGCCACCGTCATTTGCGAATTGTCGTTTCGCAAACTTGATCCCAGCGTCGGGGGATCAGGACCACACGACTTCGCCATCCGCGATGCAGCGCATTCGTCTGATGCGCCACCCGCGTCCATCGCATCCCGCACCCAACGTTCGTGACGATCGCGATACGCCCCTCTTGTGGAGGCAGGACGGGCCGATTGAGGCCACTGATTTGCCCGACGGCTCAAGCAGAATATTTTTCGCGCAAGGGCTGGACAGGATTTTTGTGTGACTGCCCGTCGGGCAAATCAGTCAGTCCGATTCCGCTTTCGAGGACAAACTAGGGCGTGAACCCATAAATCTGCCGAGCGGACCGCTCGCCAAAGTGTTACGGCAGCGTCCTCATGCCCAAAATTCTGCCAGCCGTTCAACGAACCAGAACGCTGCCACGACGCCGACCCCATAGGCCGTGACGGTCCGCAGCCGACATTCGACGATGTCGGGGATTCCAAATTGCTTGGCCAACTGCATCACGCCGAGAACGGCGGCGATGAAAGCAAGCTGTCCCACCTCGACGCCGATGTTGAAGGCGAGCAGTGCTATCGGAACGTCGCCTTGTGGAAGACCGATATCGATCAGTGCGCTGGCGAAACCGAGGCCGTGCAGAAGCCCGAATGTAAACGCGACCGCCCATGGCCAGGTGGCGGTCAGGCTGGGTTCCCCTCGCTGCCGCCGCAGGATCTCGCTTGCCAGAAGCAGAATGCTCAGAGCAATACACGCCTCGACCGGCGGTCCCGGCACGTGGATAACGCCCAAGGTCGCAAGCGAGAGCGTGATCGAATGTGCGACGGTGAAGCCCGTCACCGTCAACAACAGCATCCGTGTGTTGCGCACGATGAGAATAAGCCCGAGCACGAACAGAAGATGGTCGAAGCCGAACAGGATGTGCTCAATGCCGTGCGACAGATAGGCGCCGGCGACCGCGAGAGGCCCCAGTGACGTCGCGATGTCGACCCACGGCTGCGACGGCCGCACCAGCGTAGTCGAATGCGTGCCATCCAGCATCTGCACGCGCACCAGAACATCCGTGACCGTCGCCTGAAGCCCCACGAACTCAATGCGCCTTCCGGCCAGTCCCTGGGCACCCACGTCAATGACCTGGCGTTCGACAAGGGAATCTGAGAGCTCTTGCGCGACAGGCTCGACGACATTGTGAATCTCGTCCGGGAGGCGCAGCACGACCGGCAAGCGCATGCCGGCAAGCACCGGCGTTCGCCAAAGCAGTTGGTAGCGGCCGGGCCCGGCTTCATCGATCTGCAGATAGGCCGGCCGGACCTCGTGAGCGTGCGCGGGCTGCATCGGCACCATCAGCGCCGCCAGCAGACCCGCCAACGCGACCTGGAGCCGCCGCCATTGCATCGATCGCGCCCTCACTGCGGCAACACGCCTGTCGACGCGATTGGCGCCTGAGGATTCCGCAGGCTCCCGAAGTCGACCGATTCGATGGGCGGGACCACGACCGTGTAGCGCGCACGCATCGCTTCGAAAGCAATCCGTTTGATCTCGCGCTGCTTTTGATCCAGCCACGCGGATTTGACGTCGGACTCGACTTCCTCGAACAAAGGCACCCGGCCCGGCTCGATGGCGTCGACGAAGACGAGATGCCAGCCATAGCCCGACTGGATCGGCCCCTGCCATGCACCGGGCTTGAGCTGAAACACCGCCTTTGCGAAGCCCGGGCCAAACTCCTTGGCGATCTGGTCGGGAGCGCGTTCGGCGTAGTAGTCCTGGAACATGAAGGGGTCGGCAACCGTAGCGACCTCAGGTGCGTCGGCCGGCTTACCGGAGATCTTGTCGAGTATTCCGGCAGCCCTGTCGCGAGCACCAGGTCGATCGAAGGAGAAGTACAGGTGGCGAAAGCTCGCGCGCGGCGGAAGCGCAAAGCGATCCGAATTCTGCGTGTACCAGGCTCTCAGTTCGGCATCGCCGGGATCCTGCAAGGCGGCAATATCTGCTGCCAGGAAATCCATCTTCTGCGCCAACCGGCGCTTGATGATCTCGTCATCCTTGTCGAGCCCAAGCGCCACGGCTTCGCGGGAGAGAATCTCCTCGCTTACCCGCTGCTCGATCAGGGCGTGCATCTCATCAGCCGTCGGCTGTGGCCGACCTTGCGCGAGCCATTGCACCGCCAATTGGCGGAGATCGTCCTTCGTGAGCGCGATCTGATTGGTTCGGTCGGTCCGGTTGGCGGTGGGGTTCAACAGTTGATAGATCGCGAAGATCAGCGCACCGGCAAAAAGGAAATGCAGCAGGGGTTCCCGCAACCACCTGCGCACAGGGGTTGGCGGTTTCGGTCCAGTCTGTGACTCATTCAGCGCTGACTCGGGCGGTTCCGAGGTCGGCTGCGGTCGGACAAGCGGCTGCGGTGCCATGGGGTTGGCCTGTCAGGATGGGGGATCTATTCAAGAGCCGCGTTGGCGGACGCGGCGCGCTGCAGATAGTTGACGACGGCAAATTCCGAGGCCGGATCCGTTATCGTGTTGGACTTGAGAAGCGCCGCGTATTCCGTCGCGGCGTCCCAATAGTCCCAGTCAGCCAGTTGCTGCGCCACGAACCCGGCCATTGGTGGGCGCTGCCTGATGAAAGCTCGGTACGCCTGGATCACACGCTGGCGGGGCACGGTACGATTCGCATCGCCGTGAACGTTGAGCGCAAGCAGGGCGGCCTCGATTTCCGGCATGGTCCGGCTGCGATCGGCAAAATACATCGCTTCGACCCAGCCAACGCGGGATGGCCCGCGCAATTCGAGGTCCGCGCCAATCATCGCGGCGAGGTTCGTGGCGTCGTGAGAGCTCCATGCCGCCTCGATGTGCTGCTCGAGCCGCGCGGCATCGGCCGGACCGCCGACGAAGCCAAGCAGGAGAGTATAGGCGGCATGGCGTGAGGCGAGTCTTGGATCGCCCAGCCAGCTCACAACCGTTGCTGCATCGATCCGCGATCTCGCAACGTCCATGATCGCATATGGGGCGCGTGCCAGCTCGCCCCATGCGATCTGGGCAGCCAGCGGATCGGGGTTTTCGAGGTAGGGCAGAACGAGCGCAACACGTTGACGCCAGCCGGCGTAGCTGAGCGCGGACGACGTCTGCATGTTCGACGGCCAGGTAGGCCGTGGACGGTCACCTTTGACCAAAGCGGTTGCAGCGAGTTGTCGCAGCCAATCCGCATATTCAGCCCGGATGGTGCCGAGACTGGTCCATTGCGAAGCAAACGGGTCGCGAACGAGCAGGCATGGATCAGAGCCCGGTGCCATTGCCTCGCCGAGGCCCGTCGGCGGGTCCGCGATGATATCGCCGACGGCATCTCTGCCCTTCACGACCTCGACAATCCGGAAACGAGTCGCGCCCGCGAAAGGCACGGCCAGCACCGCTCGATCTGCCATATCCAGGCGCTGGCCGATGGTCACCATTTGGCGAGCAGCTTCATAGCAGAGCTGGCATGCCACTGCGGCCGCTGCAGAGATCAGGAGGAAGAAGGCGGCCAGCGTACACTTCAGCCGCCTCGGAGCGAGAGACCGCGGCAGTCGAATCAACATCGATGCCTCCTCAGCGCAGCACCGGCTTACCCGGCAACGGACTGAGTTCGGGCACTGCCGGGATGATCTCGTAATTCGCGAAGCCGAACTCGTTGCTGCGGGCGCCGTAATACTTGTCTCCCAGTTTGTAGGCGGTGACTTCGATCGGCGTGCCGGCGATCACGGTGACGATCTTGCCGTTGTTGACGTAATAGGGCGAGGGCGTGCCAAGATAGCTGGCCCCCGCCGGATCGCCGACGGCGCTCGGCTGGACAACGCCACGGCCGGCGTGATCGATCAGGCTCTGACCCTGATTTTGGGCGAGTTTTGACGTCACGTACGTCGGATCGATCGGCGTGAGCGTTTGCGTGGCATTGGCAGTCCCCGACGCGCTATATGTAATCTTGAACTTCGTGCCGGTCACATTGTTTTGCAGCCACGGGGACTTGTCGACGATCAGCGCCTCCAGCTGAGCATCGTTGAGGGCAACCGCCCCCTGTTTCTTGAGATCGTCAACGGTGGGACCAGCCTTGGCGACTTTCCGCGCTTCGGCGGTCGGGCTGTACCAGATCGGGGAGCTCCATGCCCGCTCCTGGACGGTTGCCGCCACCACGGCGGGCGGCGCGATGCCGAGTTGCGCGGCCTGGATCGTCGTCCAGCGCGGCGTCGGAATCTCGAGCACGCGGGCGTAGTAGAACGCCGGAACGCTCGGATCGAACTCAGGATCGGTCCACACGGTCTTCAGTTCGACGGCGCCGCTGCTGTTCGTGTAGGTGGCTTTTTCGACGTCGACCGTGCTTGCAATCGGTGGCACGCGACCTGTCCACTTGTCGGGCTCACGGTCACCCGCCCAGGCAACATCGAAGACTTTCTCGAAGCTCTGACCGCTCTTGGTCCAGCCCTTGATGATCTGGATGCGGTCGAGATTGCCAGACGTGGGATCCTTGACTGCCCACACCGCGAATGACGGTGCCTTGTCGCCCGCGGGCATGGGGGTCAGGTCCCCACCCATGGGCACGCCCTGCGCATAGGCGGCCTTGATCCAATCGCGGTCCTTGATCCATTCCGGCACGAACTTCCAGAACGCGCGCCGCTGCTCGGCCGTCGCTGTCTCGGAATAATTCCAGCCGCCAAAGAAGCGGACCTTGATGTGCGGGCCGCTGACCGCGAAGGTCTCCTTGCGCTTCATGGCGTTGAAGATCGACTCGCGGGTGTTCTCCTCCGCCCACACGCCGGTGAGCCCGGCGGGGCCTTCTTTGCGCACATCGAGGCCGGCGAACAGATTTCCCGACATGCGGGTCTCGATGGTTCCGTCGGCGATACCGTGCGCCCCGAAGAAGTTGTCCTGGCGATAAGGCACCCCGGTGTCGTGCGAGTCAGACGCGGCGCCGAAACCGAACCTGTAGGGATTGAAACCCTTGGTGTCTTCGAGTGCGAGCCCATCCTTTAGAGCCTGGCGGGCATAGCTGCCGATGACATGCGGAATGCGGCCGGCTGGATCGCCGAGGAGATAAGTGAGGATCTCGAAGTTGGCGAACTCGTCATTGGGTGAGAGCAGAGGATGGGTTTCCGATTGCCCCTTGATCTGCTTGATCTCGACGAGCGGCTCATTGCGGTTCCGGGATTCTGCATAGGCTCTGTCGATCGGCCGTCCCTTTAGGTCGACGTCGGTCGGATACATGCGGCCATCCGAGAGGTTGGCGTTATGCGAGATTGCGAGAAGTTCGTTGCCCGCCTTGCGTTGGCCATCCATCCAGGTCCACAGGTCGGTCGGGTCAGGCGAATCGAGCGAACTGAACGGCATCGCCGGCACATGGGCGCAATCCTTGAAGAAGACATTGCGGTGGAGGTTCATGTTGTTCGGCATGGATGTCCACTCATAGCTGCAGAAGGCGGTGAACTTGCCGGGTTCATTGGCCTTGTCCGCGAGTTGGACGTTCTGTTCCCAGACCGTGTGCGCGATCTCGGGACTCGCGAGCGCCTTGACCGGCGCGCCACCGAGCAAGTTGGCGCCGTAGAGGTAGACTCTTTGAACCTCTTCTGGGCTGTTGTTCTTGAGGATCAGCGGCGCCGCGGCTGGCAACTTGCTAATCGGCGAACTGGGATCATTGGCCAACTTCATCACGCCGACATATTCGGAGTGATCGGTGACGCCCGCGAAGTCGAGCGGCGTCTCGATCTTGATGTCGAAGCCGAGTGGATGCTTGATGGTCTCGCCCTTGAAATATTTGTAGGCATCGCCGGGATCCGTCA
Source organism: Bradyrhizobium sp. NP1 (assembly GCF_030378205.1). NCBI lineage: Bacteria > Pseudomonadati > Pseudomonadota > Alphaproteobacteria > Hyphomicrobiales > Nitrobacteraceae > Bradyrhizobium > Bradyrhizobium sp. NP1. The sequence continues at coordinate 1,686,905 of NZ_CP127385.1, read as the reverse complement.
CCCGATTGCCGAACAACCACGCATCCAGCGACCAGCTGGTGTGGACGTGCGTCTCGCCAAAATACGCATCGCGGAGAGGGTTGCCCTGGGCTAACGCTGATGATCCGGATCCCAAGAGCAGCGCCGAAGCGAACACAACAACCGTCGTTCTTGGCATGTCGAGGTCCTTTCCATTGAACGGTCCCTGCCGCGAGATTAGCCGGTTGAGCGGACCCGCACCATGCAATTTCGGCACGAAGCCCCCGGGCGAAGCTTCGCAGGACCTTCATCAATCCGGACCGCGCAGACACGCCAATGCTCTTGAAAGCGAATATCAAGATGACCGCATTCTCCGCTATGCCGCCGAAAGCGGAAGTAAGTTCAGAGAATTAGCGGCTCCGCGACGGCCGTTGCGGGTTGATGGTACGGCCGTGGATGTGATTCAAGCTCCGAAACCGGAGCCTCGAATCATGCGCTACGAACTCAGCGACTGCGAATGGGCCACCATCAAACCGATGCTGCCGAACAAGCCGCGTGGCGTTTCCGCGTGTAAATGACCGTCGCGTGTCAATGGCATCTTTTGGGTTCTGCGATCAGGTCGCCGTGGCGCGACCTGCCAGAAACCTATGGTCCCCGCACCACTTGTTACAATCGCTTCGTGCGCTGGCGGCGGGCTGGCGTCTGGGACCAGATCATCGATGCGCTGGCCGCCGGTCATGATGCGGCGGTGCAGATGATCGATACCTCCGTCGTGCGCGTGCACCAGCACGGAGCCCGCGTCGCGGACAACAATCATCAAGATATGGGCCGCTCACGAGGGGGCCTGACGAGCGAGATTCACGCCGTGGTGGACACCAACGGCCTGCCAGTCCATCTCGCCCTCACGCCCGGTGAAGCACACGACAATCGGTTGTGTTCGGTTCTCCTCCGCGCGTTGCTCCCACAAACGATGTTACTTGCGGATCGAGGATACGACGCGGACTGGATCAGGGAGCTTGCACGCCAGCAAGGAGCATGGGCGAATATTCCGCCGAAACGAAATCGTAAAGGCCCGATCTGCTTCAGCCCGTATCTGTATCGTGCGCAAAATCTCGTCGAACGGTTCTTCAACAAGATCAAGCAATGTCGGCGTGTCGCGACCCGATACGACAAACTCTCCGCCAGCTATCTGGCGTTCATCAAGCTGGCATCAATCCGCATTTGGCTGCGCGCTAACGAGTCCACGCCCTAGAATGCTTTGCTCAATGTGAGAGTTGCCGCTTTTGACCCTGAGCGGAACCGGCCCGTCATCGCGACGCCGTCACTTCCGTCCTGTCGCGACCAGCAGGGCATCACGTTCAAGCGCTGGCATGGCGCGCACGCGGCGCCTGCCGATGAAGCGCATGGCAGCAAATCCGATAAGGAAGACCATCGCCTTGCTCACGACGCCAAAAATCGGCATGACCAGGGCCCACGTCGCCACGCTGCAGGTCAGCGCGACGAACGCATTCACCATAGCGGAGAGGAACATCAGGCCTGCCCAGGCGAAGCCCAAAACCACGGCGACGTCCGGCACGACCGTCCTTGCGATGTCCGGTAAATAGCGATTCATCCAGCCAGGCTTGAGCATCACGACACCGACGATCGAATAAATCACGGTTGGCTTGAACAGCACGAAGCGCGGATCGTCGGTAAGCAGCGTCGCGGTGCCTGTAGCGACGACCAGAAGGAGGCTCAGCCACTCCATGGTGTCAATCGGTTTTCGACGGACGAACTGGGTCCCGATCTGCGCCAGGCCCAGCGCCATGCCGAAGCTAACCGAGAGGATTGTGTTGTGCGTCAGGAGAAACAGAACGAGAAAGAGAATTGTCGACGCCAGGTCGAGGAGCAGTAGTTTGGCCGCGTTGAGGAAATCTCTCATTGGCCGTTGAGCTCCGCTCCGGTTGGCAGCGCAAGCGTGGCACAAGTTTTCGATGACGTTGCGCGGGAGACGAGACGCGCCAATGATCTCCGGGACGGTAGCAAGCTGTAAAAATCGCGGACCAATAGGATCGGCCGTCGCGCCGTCACTGCGCGCCCGAGCCGCCCGCCACGATCCTCTCGTTCAGCTTCTGATCGACGGTCTCGACCGTGCGATCGATCTCGGCGTTGGGCATGCCGAGCTGATGCGAGATCAGCTTCACCAGGAGGTCGACCCGCTCGATGAAGGGCGCGCCACCGGCCACCGCACGGGCCGCCGACGAGGGCTTGAGCAGGCTTTCCGCCGCCTTGGCGTATTTCTCGAAAGGCACCTGGTCCCCGGGGTCGGCCCCCAGACGCCGGGCGATGGCGTCGACATGGTCATAGATCGATCGCGAGAGCGTCAGCTCCTGGTGCACGGCGTCGCGGATCGACTGCGGCTCGTGCGGCGTGATGCAGCGGTAATTCCCGGTCAGAAGCATCGACCATTTGGCGAGCGGGACGAACAGCGAATCGAACACCTTGAGCTTCACCGGAACGTCCTGGCCATCGAGCTTCACCGCGTCGATGTCCGCCTCGAGCTCCCGAAGCAACCTGTTATGTTGCTCGTCGGCAAATGCCGCCGCCTTGAAGTTTGTCGGCAGGCCGACATGAAGCACATTCGCCGCCTCTTCCGGCGGACGGAACGCCTGCGGATCAGGCGAGCAGAGCGACACCAGTCCCGGCTCGAAGCGTTCCCATACCTGGGCGTTGGTGTAGGCCTCCTCGAGGTCCATGTCGGCCAGCGCAGCGATCCGCTTGAGATAAGGCAAGGGCGGCATGTTCATGATCGAAAGACAAGGCAGCTTCGCCTCGGCGATCCTGATCATGAGCACCCGGATCGTGTGGTTGGTGTATTGCGGCTCCTGCATCGCGAGACCCACCAGGTCATAGCGGGAGAGGTCGACGTCCGCGGGCGTCGCCGCGTCGAGCTTGCCGGGCAGGTTGCGCGAAAAGATCGCCCGGTGCACCGCCTCGTCGCGCAGCTTGATGCGAACCTCAGTGCCGTCGCGATTGATGAGCTCCGCCGTCTTCTTGCGGCAGACCAGCGTCACGTTGTGACCCGCCATCAAAAGCTTCGTCGCCAGCAATGAGCCGTACGAGGCTCCGAGGATCAGGATGTTGCGCGCCATGCTCTCTCTTTCACAGACTATTTCGCAAACTATCGCTTCACAATTTTCTTCAACGCCCCGACTTGCGCAAGGCTGAAAATGTCCGCCTTGGAATCTCCGCCTGCGCGAAGGAGCGGAGCGGCCGTTACGTCATGGGAGGATTAGCCGGTTTCGCAGCAGCGCGGCGTTCAACGCAGATCGAGGCGCGAAACGCAGCGAGCAAAGGGGAAACCGCTACTCCCCCCATGCCGCGAAGGCGTCGTTGAAGGCGCGCTCGCCCGGGGCGCCCTTCTCGATCGCGATGATGGCGCGGCGCTGGTTGGCATAGACCAGCGGCACGTCGAACCAGGAGCGCTCCTTCAGGAGCTGGATGTTGCGCGAGCGGTCGGCTTCCACATTGGAGAGGCCGACCAGGAAGAAGCCGTCGGTGACCTTGACCGCGAGGCCGGCAAGCGGCGTGCCGCGCGCCTGCTCGTTCGACTTCATCAGGATGCCCGGCACGTTGGCGACGCCGCCGCCCGAGAAATCCGGCGGCAGGATGAAGGTCAATTCCGCGGTGTGGCTCGCCGGCAGCGAGGAATCGGTATTGCGGCGGAACGACATCGTCATCTTGAACTTGCGGTCGGGAATCTCGATGTCGGCGCGCACCGCGATGTCGCCGGCCTGGCCGCCGCTCGCCTTGATCGGTTCGGTGCGCCAGATCACCGAGCCGACATATTGCTTGCCCTTGGGATCGGAGGGATCCTCGTCATACAGCACGACGCGCTGCGCGACCGGCGCGACCTGCTCGGTCGACGAAGGCTGGCCGACGCGATCCGGGATCTTCGGCTTCGACAGCGGCGTCGCCGCGTCCTTCGGCGCCTCGACCACGGGCTGCGACTTGAACAGGCCGCTCACGGTCGAGACCGCTGAGCGGCCCCACAGGATGGCGGCGCCGACCAGGATCAGGACGATGCCGATCGCGATCGCGCTCTTGAACGGGAACACCGCGGCCGCGCGGGCGCGCTTCTTCGGCTCGCGGTCGGCGTCGCGGCCGATACGCGCGCGCGGCGCCGGCGGCAACGGCGGCGGCGCGTCCATCTGCTCGTCGTAGCCGAAAGGCGAGTCCGACTCGCCGGCCCGGTCCTCCATGCTCGGCTCGAGCCGGTCGAACTCCGGCGAAGGCGACGGCACGTTGGCGTAGGTGCGGCGGGCGGCGCGGTTGGCCTGCGCGGCGGCGCGGCCGAGGTCGTCGGCGTCAGCGGTGATGTCGCGAAAACCGCGCACGCCCGGCGCCGGCGGCAAGGGTGGCGGCGCGCCCTCGTTGCGGCGTCCTCCGGCAGGCCGCTCGCGGGCCGGCGGCGGCAGCAGCGGCTCCTCCATGCCGATCTGCGGCTGGGCCGGCGGCGGCCGCATAGCAGGCGGCGCACCTTCGGGGCGGAAGTCGCGCGGCGGGCGCGCAGCGGCGCGATCGCCATTGCGGTCGTTGCTACGATCCGGCCCACGCTCGGGTCCGCGCTCTGGTCCACGTTCTTCCTGGCCGAGCGGCGGACGCGGCTCGCGCGATGGCGGTGCTGCCGGCGAGGCCGGCGGGCGCGGCCGCGCCGCGGGCGTGGACGGCGCTGCGCCGTCGGCGGGGCGCACATTGGCGCGGCGGAAGGCGTCGCCGCCGCGCGCGGCGCCGCCGCCGGATCGCGCGTCGCGGGCGCGCTGGGCGGCTTCCGATTCCACCTTGCGCACGGCTTCTTCCAGCGACAGCCGCTCGCGGGTGATCTCGGATTCGGACAGCGGCGGCTGCACGCTGCGCAGTTGCGCGATCAGGGCCGCACGCGCCCGCTCATACAACGCGCGCCGGCTCTCGCCGGAGGCGTTGGGATCGAGCCCGGCAATGGCACGGGCGATCAGCGGGTAGTAATCAGCCATTTCGACTCAACTACGCGTTCTCAGGTAATATCTCGTTAAGCCTCGAACGGGTTCTGGACCAGGATAGTATCCTCGCGTTCGGGGCTCGTGGAAAGCAATGCAATCGGACAGCCCACCAGTTCCTCGACTCTGCGCACATATTTGATCGCCTGGGCCGGCAGATCCGCCCATGAACGGGCGTTGGCGGTCGGCTGCTTCCAGCCCTCGATGGTCTCGTAGATCGGCTGCACCCGCGCCTGCGCGCCCTCGCCGGCCGGCAGATGGTCGATCTCCTTGCCGTCGAGGCGATAGCCGGTGCAGACCTCGATGGCGTCGAAGCCGTCCAGGATGTCGAGCTTGGTCAGCGCCAGGCCGTTGATCCCCGAGGTGCGCACGGTCTGGCGCACCAGCACCGCGTCGAACCAGCCGCAGCGCCGCTTGCGCCCGGTGTTGACGCCGAACTCCTTGCCGCGGCGGCCGAGCTCCTCGCCGATCTCGTTGGTCAGCTCGGTCGGGAACGGGCCCTGGCCGACCCGGGTGGTGTAGGCCTTGCAGATGCCGAGCACGTAGCCGACGCCGCCGGGCCCGAGCCCGGTGCCGGTCGCCGCCTGCGCCGCCACCGTGTTCGAGGAGGTGACGTAGGGATAGGTGCCGTGGTCGACGTCGAGCAGCGCGCCCTGCGCACCCTCGAACAGGATGCGCTTGCCCTCGCGCCGCTTGATGTCGAGCAGCCGCCACACCGTCTCGGCATAGGGCAGAAGCTTTGGCGCCAGCGCGGTCAATTCCTTCAGGATGCCGGCGCCGTCGATCTCATCGAGGTTGAGCCCGCGCCTGAGCGCATTGTGATGCGCCAGCAGCCGGTCGATCTTGTGCGGCAGCGTGTCGAGGTCGGCAAGGTCCATCAGGCGAATCGCGCGGCGGCCGACCTTGTCCTCGTAGGCAGGGCCGATGCCGCGCCGCGTGGTGCCGATCGCGGTCACCGCATTGCCGGACTCGCGCAGGGCGTCGAGCTCGCGATGCAAGGGGAGGATCAGCGTGACGTTCTCGGCAACGCGCAGATTGTCCGGCCCGACCGCGACGCCCTGGCCCTTCAACTTGGTGACCTCGTCGAGGAAGGCCTGCGGATCGAACACGACGCCATTGCCGATCACCGCGAGCTTTGACGGCCGCAGCACGCCGGACGGCAGCAGCGCAAGCTTGTAGGTCTCGCCATTGATCACGAGCGTGTGGCCGGCATTGTGGCCGCCCTGGAAGCGGACGACGATGTCGGCCTGCTCGGACAACCAGTCGACGATCTTGCCCTTCCCTTCGTCGCCCCACTGGGCGCCGACGACGACAACATTGGCCATGCCAGAACTATTCCCTCTGCAACAATTGCGTCAAACGCGCATGATCCGTCGCGGAAAGCCGTCTCTCCACCTTTCGGGATCACGCTGCCGCCGCAGCCCATCCACGGCCCAAGGCCGCCCGCATGCGAGGCACGTCCAACCCGATAAAGGAAGGCGTGCGGCGACGCAAGCAAGAAGGGCCTTTGAGGGCCCCTCCGACTATACTCCAACTCATTGATATCCCCGGAATATTTGTGTCGGTTCGATGGCGGCGGCCAACCGGGATGTTACGGCAGGCGCCCTGCCGGTTACGGCGCCGCCGGCAGGGTGGTTTTGGCGGCGACGGCGCGGATCTGGCGGCGCTGCACCAGCGCCGCGAAACAAAGCGCCAGCGGCACCACCGCGGCGAGCAGCGCCGCGGCGGCGACCAGCCCGGCCGCCGGCGTGCGCCAGTGGTCCTGCAGGCGGCCGACCGCGGACGGCCCGATGGCCATCAGCGCGTAAAAGCAGGTGTAGAAGATGCCGAGCCCGACCGAGCGCTGGGCCGGCTGCAAGACCTGCGCGGGCAGCGACAGGATGGCCCCGGACAGGGGGCCGACCGCGATCCCGAAGGCGAGGCAGGCCAGCGTCGGTGCCCGGTCCGCCGCGAACAGCGCCAGCGCGCCGGCCCCGGCCAGCGCGCACACGGTGGTGGCGCCGATCGGCCGCCCCAGCCGGTGCACGAGATAGCCGCCGGCGGGGATCGCCAGGATCGTGAACCAGATCGACAGCGAGGTCAGCGACGCCGCCAGCGCCGGCGTGACGCCGCGCGCCGTCATCAGCAGCGGCGCATAGCTGAAAAACAGGATGCAGGCGAGGTTCATGGCGCCCCAGGCCAGGCCGATCACGATGACGGGCGCGAGCACCCTGCCCGGCATGCCGCCGCGCTCCGGCGCCGTCGCCTCGGCGGCGCGAGCCACCGGAACCAAGGCGAAAGCACCGAGCGCGGCGGCCGCCGCGAGCGCCCCCGACAGCATCACTGCGGGCCACCCCCACACTTGCGCGACCATGGCCTGGATCGGCAGGGCCACCATCGCACCAAACGGCCAGCTCATCTGCAGGATCGACATCGCCAGCACGATCTCGCGGCGATCGAACCAGTCGGTGACCATCTTGGTCGCGACCAGCACGACCATGGTGCCGCCGATGCCGCTGGCGATGCGCGCAACCAGCGCCGGCCAGAAGCCGCCCGACAGCGCCAGCGCCAGGCCGGCCACCACCATCAGCGCGAGGCCGGCAAGGCCGATCGCCTTGTCCTGACAGCGCTGGCCGATCATGCCCGCCGGGAAGGCGACGACGACGCCCGGCAGCAGGTAGGCGCCGATCAACAGCCCGATCTGCGCGTAGTCCAGCGCGAGATCATGCATCAGGAAAGACGCCGACGAGCCGACCGACTGGAACTGAAAGCCGGTCGCCGCGCGGGCAGCGAACAGGATGGCCAGCACGATCCAGCGCGGCTCTGCCATCCCGCGCCCCCTCTAGTCCGCCTGCTCGCCGGCCGCGAGGCTGACGCTCACGATGTCGGACAATTGCGACAGCTCCTCCTCCGAGACGTCGTGCAGCGTCATGCGCAGCTCCATGATGGCGAGATCGACCAGGTGGCCGGCCAGCGAGCCGCCGGCGGACACCATGATGTTGCGCTGCTGGATCAGCACCGGGATGACGTTGCGCAGCCGGTGAGCGCTAAACTCGTCCATGCCGCTGTCCTCTGAAGCTGCGCGGCGAGGTCGCGACCATCCAGTGCCTGACGGTCGCGACGCCGGCGAACAATTCCATCGCGCGGGTGGCGCCGTCGTGCACCCCGCGCGCGTCGACGTCCGGGCGGCGCCGGCTCACCGAGGCATCGTTCAGGAACGTCACCTGGTGGCCGCGATAGGCGGCATCGATCGCGGTCGCGAGGCAGGTCTCCTCCGCGATCAGGCCGCCGATCGCAAAGCCGCCGGCGCGCGAGGCGACGTCGTCGAACAGGCAGTTGCCGTAGCACGAGGGCTCGTCGCGCTCGAACACCATGTCGGAGCGCTTCGGCTCGAGCCCCGCGATCCAGGCCGCCGAGCGCCCGATCAGGCCTGCGGCCTCGGCATGGCGGGTGAAGGCGATCGGCAGCCCGAGGCTGCGCGCATGGGTGATCGCGGCCATGCAGTTTTCCAGCGAGCGAGCGAGGTCGAAGCCGCGCTCTCTCGCCAGCGTCTCGTAATTGTGCTCCTGCAGGTCGACCATCACCAACAGGCGACTGTTGGAGGCACCGACATAGGCGCTCAGGTCAATCACCTCGCTCATCGCGCCGCCGCCTGGCAAACGCCGCGGTTCGCCGATTTCTCGAGGATGCCCGGCTTGTCCCAGCGGCCCTCGGGCCGGATCAACACATAGGGATCGTCGTCGAGCGTGATGCTCTGCGGATGCTTCTCGGTCTCGAGCTTGACCTCGACATAGTCGAAATCCGAGAACACCAGCTCGCGCTTGCCCATCCGCTTGAAGCCGCGCGATTCCCACACCTTGAGGAAGCGCTTCTGCGAATGCGCGTAGAGCACGCTGTAGCCCTTCTTGCGGCAGAGATCGATCGCAGCATCAAGGATGCGGCCGGCGAGGCCGGCGCCGCGGCCTTCATGGCGCACCGCGAGCCGCTCGAGCTTCGCGAAGTCGGCGAAGTAGCGGATGCGCATGCAGCCGACCGGCTCGCCATCCTTGTGGCAGATCAGATGCGTGGCGGAGAAATCGTTGCCGTCGAACTCCTCCTCGAACGGGCAGTGCTGCTCGGCCATGTAGATGGCGGCGCGGATCGCGATCACGCGCGCCATCTCGTCCATCGAGCGCACCACCTCCACCGTGACCGGATCGTGGTCGGCGGGCTGCAGCGGAATCTCGGCGGCGCGGTCGAACATCTGCAGCTTCGGGGTGTAGAGGCCGTCGTAATGCGCGCCTGGCGAGAAACCGAGCGGCTCCAGCACCCTCAACCCGCCCTTGGTGACGGGCCGCGAATAGATGTTGACGCCGCGGTAGAGGGGAGCAGAGAATTTCTCCAGCACCAGCGGAATGCCCGCCGCGATCATGCCCTTGGCATGGATCGCCCAGACATAGATGCCGGCCGGCCGTTCCGACTGGCGCGCGACATAGCAGAGTTCCGGCTTCTTGGTGTTGAGCCGGCCATCAATCAGCCGCCGCGTGCCCTCATGGGTGAGCGGCAGCACCGCAAGGAAGCCCTCGCCCTTCGGGCTTGCGATGTTGAAGCGGTCGCGCCGGGCGATCGCCCAGAACGTATCGGGGTTGTGATTGGCCACCGTCTGGAACATCTCGTTCGACGTAAGACCCGGGATGTCCTCGCGCGCGGCATCGACGAGGGAGCCGATGCTGGCTGAATCGACGTTGAAGATGAGGGTGCGCCGGGCGAGCTGCAGCGCGGTCATCCGGTCGAGGGAGAAGGTCGGCGCCCGGTCCTGCGAGGTCCGTCCGCCAGCCGTCTTGCGTATTAAGCTGAGGTCGAGAGCGGTCATGTCGTCGTCTCTTGGTTGTGAAGCCGCCTTATTTCTGCAATGAATGATCAAAGAATGGACGAGGGGTTTTGTATGCACTCACCTGAGCGCAGGGGTGCGCACACCGGTGCGCACACCCCGGGTCGAATGGCGGACTGGGACCTGGTCCGGATATTCCTGGAAGTGGCGCGGGTCGGCAGTTTCCGCGCCGCGGCCGAGCGCCTCAACATGTCCGCCAATTTCCTCTCCAAGAGGATCTCGCTTCTGGAGCGCTCCTACAAGACCACGCTGATGACGCGCCATGTCGACGGCATCCGCCTGACCCGCGAGGGGTTGCAGGTGCTGGAGGCGGCCAAGCGCATGGAGGAGGCCTCCTTCGGGCTCGACTGCGCGCTCAACCAGGCGACGCCTGCACTTTCCGGCGAGGTCAGGATCGCGGTCACAGAGGGGCTCGGCACCTTCTGGCTGGCGCCGCGGCTGGTCGAGTTCCAGCGCGCCTATCCGGGCCTTCTCGTCGACCTGAAATGCGAGATGCGCTCGGCCGACGTGCTCCGGCTCGAGGCCGATCTCGCGATCCAGCTCGAGCCACCGACGCAGCCCGACCTGAAGCGGCTCAAGCTCGGCCGGCTGCACATCATGCCGTTCGTCAGTCCTTCCTATGTCGAGATCTACGGCATGCCGAAGGACGCCGACGACATCAGGCAGAACCATCGCATCGTCATGCAGGAGGCCGAGCAGACCAAGGCCCAGGAGATGTACGAGAAGTATGCGGGTCGCGAGCAGGTCGGCTTCGTCGCGATGCGCAACAACGTCTCCACCGCGCATCTGTGGTCGATCGCCAAGGGCGCCGGCATCGGCTGGCTGCCGACCTACGTGCCGGCGCTCGGCGATCCGCTGATCCCGCTCGATATCGGCGTGCAGTTCGACCTCGACATCTGGCTCGCCTATCACCCCGACGCCAAGAAGATCGCGCGGGTGCGGCAGTTGATCGACTGGACCGTGCAATCCTTCGACGGCCACAAATATCCCTGGTTCGCCGACGAGTTCATCCACCCGAAGGATCTGCAGCGGGCCTACAAGGATGCCGAGCCGCTGGTGAACCTGTTCGCCGGGTTCAAGAAGGTGTCGCGTCCGAAAGTGGTCCGTTTTCCCGATCGCGCCAATGGGACCCAGCGATGACAGGCAACCCGACCGAGGGGAATATCGATCGGCTGGTGAAGGCGCGGTGGCTCGCGATGGGGCTGTCGCAGAGCGACCTTGCCGAAGTGCTCGGCGCGGCATTCCGGCAGGCGCAGCCTGACGGCGCCGAAGGCGCGAGCAAGGTGGCGGCCGAGCGGCTGCGACAGCTCGCCGACACGCTCGGCCTGTCCGCCAATCCTGCGCGCGGCGCCGGCGTAAGCGAGCCGGTCGAGGACGCCTGCGGGCCGGGCGCGGTATTGGAAGCGCTGCTCGACCTGCGGCTGCTGCGCGCGTTCCGCGAACTGGAAGACCAGCGCAGCAAGCGGATGCTGATCGCGCTGGCCGAGCAGATGGTGAAGCGGCAGGCCGGTCGCCACGGCAACGGCTGAAGCGCACGACGCCAAGGCGCGATCGCCCGGCATCAAGCGCCATCGCGTTCTCTTTGCCGACACCCCGCCCATACAACCGCCGGATGCATGGTCGCGATGCATCCGCGACCGTTGCTGGGCGGCGAAAATCGGTGTCTGTGGGGGCGGCCGGCCCAGCCATGGATGCCGGGCCGGGCCGCGGCGCCCCAACCGGCCACCGCTCCGAACCGGCCACCGCCTCGAACCGGCCAACGACCGTCCGACCCCGCAAGCTTCTTCATGTCCGTTTCCGACCCAGCCTCGCGCGCCGCGCGTTCCGGCCACTGGCTCGTCAACCAGCCCTATCTCCTGCTCAGCTTCACCGCGCTGTGCTGGGCCGGCAACGCCATCGTCGGGCGGCTTGCCGCCGGGCAGATTCCCCCGGTGACGCTGTCGTTCCTGCGCTGGGGACTCGCATTCCTGATCATCCTGCCGTTTGCCTGGAAGCATCTGGTTGCGGACTGGCCCGCGATCCGTGCCAAGCTCGGCATCATGGTGCTGCTGTCGTTCACGGGGATCGCGGCGTTCAACACCGCGCAATACCTGGCGCTGGAATATACCCAGGCGCTGAACACGCTGCTGTTGCAGTCGGCCGCGCCGCTGATCATCGCGGTGTGGTCGCTGATCCTGCTCGGCGTGCGGCTGACGCTGGCGCAGGCCTTCGGCGTCGTGCTGTCGATGATCGGGGTACTGGCGATCCTGCTGCATGGCGACCTCACCAGGCTCAGGGGAATCGAGTTCAACCGCGGCGACGTCATCTTCGTCTCCGCACTCGTGGTGTTCGGCTTCTATTCGGTGATGACGCTGAAGCGTCCGGCGATCCACAGCCTGTCGTTCGTCGCCTTCACCTTCGGCTGCGGCGCCGCCTGCCTGATCCCGCTGCTGATCTGGGAACTGCTCGCCCGGCCGGTGATGGCGCTCAACGTCCCCAATCTGCTGTCGCTGTTCTATGTCGCGGTGTTTCCCTCCACCCTCGCCTATCTTTGCTTCAACCGTGGAATACAGATGATCGGCGCCAACCGCGCCGCGCCGTTCTTCCACGTGGTGCCGGTGTTCGGCTCCGTGATGGCGATCACCTTCCTCGGCGAGCATCCGCAGGCCTTCCACGTCATCGGCTTCGCGCTGGTGCTGTCGGGCGTGTTCGTCGCCTCGCGCAGGCCCGCCCGCGCGGGCTAGCCGTCATGGCGCCAGCCGCAAAGAATGTGTCATAACGCCCCGCTAGACTGGCAACTGCGTGCGGGCGCCTTGCGCGCGCCCCGCACCGGTCAGAGGCGATCCATGATGATCACCGTTCCGGAGCTCGCCGCCGACGCGCTGGGCGAATTTATCGGCAATTACATGCGCCGCCGCTTCGGCTCGTCGCAGACCCATCTGGTCGAGATGGTGCCCTCGATCGCCCGCATCGCACTGGAATGCATCGGCAACAGCGACGCGCTGTACCACAATGTCGAGCACACCATGCTGGTGACGCTCGCCGGACACGACATCCTTCGCGGCCGCGCGCTCCACAGCCACATGCCGGCCGAAGACTACGCGCATGTGATCGTCGCCTGCCTGACCCACGACATCGGCTATGTCCGCGGCGTGTTCCGCGCCGACGACTGCGACGGCTACCTGGTCGATGAAGCCGGCGGCAAGGTGGCGCTGCCGCGCGGCGCCTCGGACGCGGCGCTGATGTCCTACCATGTCGACCGTTCGAAGATGTTCGTGATGGAGCGGATCGCGGGCACCACGCTGCTCGACCGGTACCGCATCGCGCGCGCCATCGATGGGACGCGCTTTCCGTCGAGCATTCCGAGCGATCAGGAGGAACTCGGCGAGGAGGCGGCATTGCTGCGGGCGGCCGACCTGATCGGCCAGCTCGGCGACCCCCACTACATCCGCAAGGCGAACGCGCTCTATCACGAGTTCGAGGAAGCCGGGCTCAACCGGCAGCTCGGCTATTCCTCGCCGGCCGACCTCGTCAACCTCTATCCGCAATTCTACTGGAACAGCGTCGCGCCGCATGTGCAGACCGCGATCCGCTACCTCAACGTCACCGCCAGCGGCCGGCAGTGGATTGCCAACCTCTACAGCAACGTTTTTCGTGCCGAGCGCGACATCGCGCTGTCGGGCCCGCAGAAATAGCGTTCGCGGTCCGCGCCGCCGCCGCGCCGCATGGCACCAATCCGCTGGCACGGCTTGTAGCGGCGGATTTTTCGGGCACAAGAGACTGGTCCGAAGCCGTTAAATTCCAGCGCCTTGCCCAGCAAGACCCACTCGCCCCTCCGCTGGCTCAACAGCCAGCCCTACCTGCTGCTCAGCCTGACCTCGCTGTTCTGGGCCGGCAACATCGTGCTCGGACGCTATGTCGCGGGCCACGTGCCGCCGCTGACGCTGTCCTGCGTGCGCTGGATCGGCAGCTTCCTCATGCTGCTGCCGTTCGCGCACTCTTACCTGAAGCGGGACTGGCCGGCGATGCGCGCGCAGCTGCCGCTGCTGGTCCTGTTGTCGGCGACCGGCTTTGCCATCAACAACGCGCTTTCCTACTGGGGGCTGCAGCACACCCAGGCGCTCAACGCGCTGTTGATGCAGTCATCGGGCCCGCTGTTCGTGGCGCTGTGGTCGCTGCTGCTGTTCGGCGTGCGGCTGACGGCGGCACAGTTCGCGGGCATCATGCTGTCGCTCGCCGGCGTGCTCACCATCATCCTGCGCGGCGACTTCGCGACGCTTGCCACCATTCGCTTCAACAAGGGCGATCTGGCGCTGGCCGGCACGCTGCTCGCGTTCGGGCTCTATTCGGCGCTGATGCCGCGCCGCCCGAAGACGCATCCGCTGTCGCTGATCGTGTTCACCACCGGCTGCGGCGCGCTGCTGCTGCTGCCGTTCTCGGCCTGGGAATTTTTCACCGGCTTCACGCTGAAGCCGGACCTCGTGACGGCGGGCACGCTGATCTACGTGACGATCTTTCCCTCGACGCTCGCCTATCTGTTCTTCAACCGCGGCATCGCAATGATCGGACCAAACCGCGCGGCGCCGTTCTTCCATTTGATGCCGGTGTTCGGCTCCATCATGGCGATCGCGCTGCTCGGCGAAGAGCTGCGGGTCTTCCACATCATCGGCTACGCCCTGGTGCTGGCGGGCGTGGTGATCGCATCGCGCCGCGCCTCGGCCTAACGGCTAGAGTGCAGTATGGGCAAAGGCGCGAAGCGCCGTGCCCACCGTCTCCGGCGTGGTGGGCACGCTGACGCTTTGCCCACCCTGCGATGATGCGCCGGCGCTAGGCGGCGCGCACCTTGGTCAGAAAACCCTCGACCGCGGTGCGCAGCATGCCCGACTGGTTGTCGAGCTCGCGCGCGTTGGAGAGCACGTCCGTCGCCGCCGTTCCGGTGGCGGCGGCCGCCGCGGTGACGCCGCCGATATGGGTGCTGATCTCGCTCGAGCCCGCCGCGACCGACTGGATGTTGCGCGCGATCTCCCGCGTCGCCTCACCCTGCTGCTCGATCGAGGTCGAGATCGACACCGTGATCTGGCTCATCTGGCTGATGGTCTCGGTGATGCCGTTGATGGCGGCGACCGCATCGCCGGTGGAAGCCTGCATCGCGGCGACCTGGGCCGAGATCTCCTCGGTGGCCTTCGCGGTCTGATTGGCGAGCGCCTTCACCTCGGAAGCGACCACCGCGAAGCCGCGGCCGGATTCGCCGGCGCGCGCCGCCTCGATGGTGGCATTGAGCGCGAGCAGGTTGGTCTGCGCCGCGATCGAGTGGATCAGCTTGACCACCTCGCCGATCTTCTCGGCGCCGCTGGAGAGCACCTGGACCGTGGAATTGGTGCGCTCGGCGTCGTTCACCGCCTTGCTGGCGATCTCGCTCGAGCGCGTCACCTGCCGCGAAATCTCCGTCACCGAGCTCGACAGCTCCTCGGCGGCGGCCGCGACCGTGCCGACATTGCTGGAAGCGGTCTCGGAGGCGGAGCTGACGGTCGCAGCGCGCGCGCTGGCGTCGCTCGCGGTCGAGGTCATCGACTGCGCCGTGGTCTGCATGCCGGCGGCAGCCTGCGACACCGAGCGGACGATGCCGTTGACGCTGCGCTCGAAATCGTCGGCGATGGCCTGCATCGCCGCTTGACGGTCGGCGGCGGCGCGCGCCTGCCGCTCGCCTTCGGCCTTTTCGAGATCGCGGATGCGCAGCGCGTTGTCCTTGAAGATCTGCACCGTGGCCGCCATCTTGCCGACCTCGTCGCCGCGGCCGACGCCGGGAATTTCGCCGTCGAGCCGGCCTTCGGCGAGATCCTGCATGCGGGTGCCGAGTGCGGCGAGCGGCCGGCTGATGCTGCGGCCGATCAGCCAGGCGATCACGCCCGAGATCGCGGCGATGCCGAGAATGGCAAGGCCGAGCACCCACGCGATCGGCTTCAGCTTGGCGTCGAGATCGTCGAGATAGGCGCCGGTGCCGACATACATGTCGAAGCCGGGGATCGCGACGGCGTAGCCGATCTTGCGGATCGGCGTCTCCTGGCCGGGCTTCACATATTCATATTTGAGCAGGATTTCGCCATTGGCCTTGGCGCCGTCCATCAGCTCATAGGAAAGCTTGCGGCCGTTGGTCACCACGTCCATGCGGTTGGTGCCGATCTGCTTCGGATCGGGCGCGAGCTGGGTGATGCCGTCATAGGAGGTGCCGAACAGATAGCCCGAGCCGTGGTCGTAGGTCATGGCATTGCCGAGCTGGCGGAACTGGGCCATCGCCTGCTCCCTGGTGATCTGGCCGGCGTCGACCTGCTTCTTGAGCTCGAGCGCCATGTTGCGCGCCATCTCGACGATCGATTTGGTCTGGTCGACGCGGGCCCGCAGCATCTCCTGCTGCATCAGGTAACCGGCAAGGCCGCCTGCGATGCAGAGGCCGACCAGCGTCACAGCGATCAGCATCCCGAGCTTCGGGGCGATCGTAAGGTTGTTCAACTTCAAGGCATTTCTCCGGGGGAAGGCGCGAGGCATTGGCGGGAAACGCCATCACGTTATAGTGAAATTCTTTACCATCGGGTTACGAAGCTCCGCCTTTACAAGGGCTTGGCGAGCAAGCTCGCCGAATGGCGATGAAAAGGCGAACATCGAAGGCGGAACAACTCGTAGTCGTGCAACAATCAACAAGATCAGGATCGGGAGCAGCTGATGCCGAAGTTCAGGGTGGTGACGCCGAAGGGCGCGAGTTTCACGGTCGCCGGCGGCGACTATTCCTATGAGAGGGAGGCGCTCGATCCGATCGGCGCGGAGATCGTCGAGGCGCCCGCGAACGAGGCCGAGTTCATCGCGGCCGCAAAGAGCGCCGATGCGATCTACGCCAAGGGGATGCCGATCACGAAGGCGATCATCGACAGCTTGCAGAACTGCAAGGTCATCACGCTCGGCAGCGTCGGCGTCGACAGCGTCGACGTCAAGGCGGCGAGCGCGCGCGGCATTCCCGTCACCAACATTCCCGACACCTTCATCGAGGAGGTCGCCGACCACGCCATGATGCTGCTGCTCGCAGGCTTCCGCCGCCTGGTCGAGCAGGACAGGATGGTGCGCGAGGGCCGCTGGGCCGAGGGCCGGCCGGCGCTGCTCAAGATCCCGCGCCTGATGGGCCAGACGCTCGGCTTCATCTCGTTCGGCCGCGTCGCGCGCGCGGTTGCCAAGCGCGCCGCGCCGTTCGGCCTGCGCTTGATGGCGTTCGATCCCTTCATCCAGGAAACGCTGATGTACGATCACGGCGTGATGCCGGCGACCTTGTCGGAAGTGCTGTCGCAATCCGACTTCGTGTCGATGCACGCGCCGGCGCGCCCTGAAGTGCACCACATGCTCTCCGAGAAGCATTTCCGGCAGATGAAGAAGAACGCGATCTTCATCAATACCGGGCGCGGCGCCACCGTGGACGAGGAAGCGCTGATCAAGGCGCTGCAGGAAGGCTGGATCGCGCACGCCGCACTCGACGTGCTGGAGAAGGAGCCGCCTTCGCACAACAATCCGATGCTGCGCATGGACAACGTGACGCTGACCGCCCACGTCGCCTCGGCCTCGGCGCGCTTCGACGAGGCGCGCAAGCGTCGCGTCGGCTACGAATTGTCGCTGGTGCTGCAGGGGATGTGGCCGGTCTCCTGCGTCAATCCGGCGGTGCTGCAGAATACCGCGCTGAAGCGCTGGCAGCCGGTCAGCATGGACCGCGGCCCGAACAGCTGAGGCTATCCGCGAAACCGGCTGGACACCCTCCCCTGGAGGGGGAGGCATAGGCCGCCCTTGGCGGCCGTCCTTTGAAGATGCCGAAGCGAAGCTTCGGCTACGCGCGAATGAAATGAGCGATCGGGGGTGGGTGTCTTCCAGCCCATAATTTCACCCCACCCCGCCTCGCACCGCTACGCGTTGCTCGTCGACCCAAGAGCGAGCTTCGCTCGTCTCGACCCCTCCTGGGGAGGGTAGAAAGCCGCGCCCTGCTTCCCCGCCGGCGCATTCACGCCTGCCTCGCTACCTGATCTTGCCCAGGCATTCCTTCAACCGGTCAAGCTCCGAACGAACCTGCGTCTCCATGGCGTCCTGCAGCGCGACCGTGCCCCTGCTGGCGAATTCCGCGGAAGCCTTTTTGTCGAGGTTCTGCTTCCAATCCCGGACGGCCTGCTTGGTGGCCCGTTGCGCCTCCACCGCCGCCTGACCGTACGCCTTGATGCAGGCATCGGCCAGCCCGCATGTCTTGCACTCCTGGGCGGCGGCAGCACTTGAAACAAGCAAGGCAAGAGTCGCGGCAAGGACCTTCATTGCTTTTCCCCGAGGTAGCAGCCCCGCGGATGTTCTACCCGGTTGGCATCGTTTGCAATGGCGGACCGCCCTTTCACGCCCATGAATCCGCCGCCCCGGCTCATCGCCGGATGCCAGCGCTCCATCCCGCCTGGAGCATGATCCGGAAAAACGAGTAACGGTTTTCCCTCGCGACAAACGCCGAATGCGTTTGCGCGGAGATCATGCTCAATCATGAGCCAAAGCGCGATGGCGATTCCACCTGATTCCATCGCGCTTTAGCCAACCGGTGCAGCAAACCAGAGTCTGAATTTCAGGCCGGGCGCGTTGTCGCGCATTTCGATCCGCGCGCCGTGCAGACGGGCAACCGCGGCAACCAGGCTGAGCCCAAGGCCGTTGCCCGGCGCGTAGCGGCTTTGCTCGAGGCGATAGAAGCGCTTGAAGACGTGCTCGTGTTCGCCGGTGGGGATGCCGGGGCCGTCGTCAGAGATGGAGATCACCGGCCGGCCGTCGGCATTTTCGCTGGCAACGACGACATGGCCCCCGGCGCGACCGTGCTTGATCGCGTTGTCGACGAGATTGGCGATGGCATCGAAGAGCAGGTCGCGGTCGCCGGTCACCAGAACTTCGCGATCTCCGGCAACGGCGAGACAGGTGCCGTCCTGTTCGGCGGCGGCGTCGTACAATTCGACGACCTCGCTTGCGATCTCGACCAGGTTCACGGTGCGGAACGCGCCCATGCGCGCCTGGGCCTCGATCTGCGCGATCCGCGTGATGGAGGAAAATATCCGCAACACCGCATCGAGGTCGGCGATGGTGTCGCCGATCAGCGATTGGTCATCCGAGCCGCCGCGCTCGCCATGATAGGCCTTCTCCAGCCGCCCGCGCATCCGCGTCAGCGGCGTACGAAGATCGTGCGCGACGTTGTCGCTCATCTGCTTGACCTCCCCCATCAATGTCTCGATGCGGTCCAGCATCAGATTGAGGTTTTCGGCCACGCGATCCCATTCGTCGTTGCTGCCGCGGAGCGGGATGCGCTGGTCGAGCCCGGTCTGCATGATGGCCCGGCTGGTGGCGTTGATCTGCTCGATCCGCCCCACGGTTCGGCGCGTCACCAGGACGGTCGCGGCCGCCGCGATCACGAACATCAACGCAATGACCAGGATCACGGCGGTCTTGATCTGGCCGGTATAGGTGCCGAGGTCGCTGATGTCCCTGCCAACCAGCAACCGATCGCCGCCTGGAAGCGTATCGAGCATTCCGCGCACCAGCCCGCCGGGCAACGGTGCGCTTGCGTGGAATTCCGTCCATCCCGAAGGCGCCGCGGCCGCCTGCGGCCATCGTTCGAGGTTGCCGGCAAGCACGGCCGATGAAGGATCCGCGAGCATGTAGACGTGCTCGGCAAAGCTCTTGTCGGCCATCCGTTGCCGGATCAGCGCGATCAGCCCGTCGCGTCCTGACTTCTCGTAAGCGTCGCGCAGGCTCGCATGCTCGGTCATGATGGCCCGATCCGACCGGCTCCGCACGTAGGAGGCGGTGGACAAATAGACGTAGATGAAAATAGCCGACGCGAGCAGGCCAAAGGTCGCGATCGCAATCAGGGCCAGCTTGAACGTCGATGACGTTAGGGTCTTAGCCAGGAGCACGGAGACAATACCCGACACCGCGAACCGTATGGATCAGCGGATAGGCCTGCTGATCGTCGACCTTGCGACGCACGCGCCCGACGTAGACGTCGATGATATTGGTCGAGGGATCGAAATGAAGATCCCAGACGTGCTGCAGCAACATGGCGCGGGACACGATGCGGCCCTCGTTGCGCACCAGGTATTCGAGCAGCTGGAATTCCCGCGGCAGCAGCAAAATTTCCTTGCCGCGCCGGCTCGCCGTCCGCGAGATCAGGTCGATCGCGAGATCGCCGACACGCAAAATGGTTTCCTTGGCAATGGTGTCGCTGCGCCG
Organism: Bradyrhizobium sp. NP1; assembly: GCF_030378205.1. Classification (NCBI taxonomy): domain Bacteria; kingdom Pseudomonadati; phylum Pseudomonadota; class Alphaproteobacteria; order Hyphomicrobiales; family Nitrobacteraceae; genus Bradyrhizobium; species Bradyrhizobium sp. NP1. Next base: position 1,666,832 of record NZ_CP127385.1, on the reverse strand, counting down.
GCCGAGCGCCTCGAGCCGCGCCAGCAATTCGACAAAGGAAAACGGCTTGACCAGATAGTCGTCGCCGCCGGCGCGCAGGCCGCGCACCCGGTCGTCGACCTCGCCGAGCGCACTGATGATCAGGAAGGGCGCGGCGATGCCGTCGTCGCGCAATTGGCGCATCACCGCGATGCCGTCGATATCCGGCAGCATGCGGTCGATCGTGATCACGGCATAGTCGCACGCGGCACCACGGCTCAGCGCCTCGCTGCCGCTGCACGCCAGATCGACCCGGTAACCGCTGGAGGTGAGCTGTTCCATGAGCTGACCGGCGGTTTCGGGATCGTCCTCAACGACCAGAATGTGGCGATGACCTCCCATCGACTTCTGTCTCCGAACGGCTGGCCCAGAGCTCGATCAGTGCGTCCGCGATCAACGCATGTTACTCCCAAGCTCGCCTCGGGAGGCTCGCAAATCGTCGTGATGGCCGCCACCGGTCGCTCCCACCCTGGTCTCTCGCCGGAGCGCCGGTGACGGTCATCCACAGCGGCAACGTTCAGTAGTAGTCCCCGCACACGTTGACCCACTGCAGCCCGTATCGCGTCCACACCCTGCTCCAGCAGCCGTCGTAGCCGTAAGAGGCATAGATGAAGGGCGCGCCAAAGAACGCGAAGCGATGGAAGCGATGATGGAAGAAGCGGTGATGGAAGCCGGGCCTGAATGCGGCGTGTGAAAAGCGCGGCGAGAAAGCCGCGCCTGCAAAACGCGGACCCGCAAAGCGCGCGCCGCCGAATGCCGGGCCGCCTCTCATGGCGGCGAAATGCATTCCTCCGCCCATGCCATGCATCCCGCCTCCCATTGCGTGCATCCCGCCTCCCATGCCGCCGTGCATGCCCCCTCCCATGCCACCGCCGCCTCGGCCCAGCGCCGGTGACGCCAGAACCAGCGTCGTACCGAGCGCGCCTGCGATAAGACACTTAAGCAACCCGTTGCTCATCCCAATGTCCTCCTCCGTTGAATTGCAGCGGTTGATGCCGCCGCAAGAAGGAGATCAGGAGACCCAAATCATTCGCCGACTTCAAATGACTAAGGCGACAGATTCTGACACGGACGTCAGGTTCATGAACGCCAGGTGAATGCGGCCCATGCGCTCACCGCGAGCGGGGCGAGATGATTCAGAGCTCGCTGCACCATACGTCCGCGCTTCACTTCCCCTCCAGCGCATTGACCGGCTCCCAGCCCGCGCCCGGCGGGTTTTTCGCAAGCGCGTTGGCGCGATCGAGAAACAGCGCCGACGGCCTGTCGAACGAGGCTGCGCGGGCAAAGCAGGCCGCCGCAGCGGCGAATGCGCGCATCCGCCATTGCGCGAGACCTTCCGCATAGGCCGTCGCGGCCTCTTCCTGCTGCGGGGTCGCCTCACCACTCAATGCCATCAGCTCGTAGATCTTCAGCGCAGCCGCGCGTCCCTTGACGCGCGTGTCATCGAGCTCGCGCCAGACGAAGGTCGAACCACTGAGCCCGACCGTGGTTTCCGAAGCGATGATGGTCGTACCGTAATATTTGTTGGCGCCCTCGAGCCGGGAAGCGACGTTGACCGCGTCGCTCATCACCGAATAGTTGAAGCGCCGCTTTGATCCGATATTGCCGACCAGCGCCTCGCCGGAATTCAGGCCCATCCGGTGCGCCACCTTGCGGCCGCGGAAGGCCGGAGAATTCTCGTTGAGCTCGTCCAGCCTCACCCGGCAGAGCAGCGCCGCCCGCGCGGCATTGCGCGCGTGGTCGTGATCGGCGACCGGCGCGCCGAACACCGCGACGATGGAATCGCCGATATACTTGTCGACATAGCCGCCCTGGCTTTCGATGATGTCGGTCATCGCCGAGAGATAGTCGTTCATGAACGAGACCAGCTCGGTCGGCGTCATCGCCTCCGCAATCGACGAAAAGCCCGCGAGGTCGGAGAAGAACACCGTGACCTCGCGGGTCTCCCCGCCGAGCGCCGGCAGCTTGTTGGAGGCGAGCATCCTGTCGATGACCTGCGGCGCCAGGTAGAGCGCGAAGCTCCTGCGCAAGAGCCGCTGCCCGCGATCGGTCACGACCAGCCGGTAGGCGTTCATGACGACCAGCGCGACCAGGCCGGCGGCGAACGGCTCGCTCAGCGGCACCACCTGCAGGCGTTGAAAGGCGAGCGTCGCGCCGGCGATCCAGATCAGGGCCAGGCCAAGACAGGCCGCGGCCGCCGTGAACGGCGTCAGCATTCGTGCGGCCAAGGCCGCGGCAAGCGCGAACAGAATGGCGATCGCCACGGTCGCGGGCCGGCCGAATTCGACCAGCGCGTCGCGCGCGATCAGGTTGTTGACCGCGGTGGCGTGAACATAGACGCCCGCGATCGAACCGCGGCCGAACGCAGGCGAGACCGCCGCCGCCTCGCCCGCGCAGCGCGGCGCCGTGGCCTGATCGCGCCCGGTCGCAAAACGCTTCGAGGTGAGCTTGCGGTCGGTCGCATCGAGCAGCGTTCCGAAGATGACGACCCGGCCCGCGAAGTGACGGCGAAAGAAGTCGGTGTCGCTGCGCTCGACGCAGGCGCGCAGGTCGGCCAGCGAATAGGTCGCGACGTCGTTGGCTCCGTCGAAGTTGAGCGTCATCGTGTTCCGCACGGCGCCCGGAATGCGATAGCCGGCAAGCGACACGCCGCCGGCTTCGGCAAACACCGGCCGTGCGCCTTGCGCGCGCGCGGCGAGCTCCAGCGCCATCGAGGGGATATTCCCCTCCTTGCCCGCAAAGCTCAGCGGTACGCGGCGGACGACGTCGTCAGGATCGGAATAGATGTTCAACGGGCGGATGTTGTCGGCCTGGCGGACCGCGATGCGCTGGCCGGGCGATGGCGCGATCGCGCCGTCGCTGCGCAGCACCTCGCCAAGCACCACCTTGCCGGCGGAGGCGCCCGCCGCCAGCGCGCGCAGGAAGGGACGGTCGAAGCCGCGCAGCCGCGCCCCCAGCATCTCGTCGCCGAAGGGAATCTCGGACTGCTCGATCGAGTTGGCGAACACGATGTCGAAGCCGGCGACCTTCGCGCCGCCGTCGAGCACCGCCGAAAGAACGCGGCCGATCTCCGTGGTCCAGGTCGGCGTCGGCGAGCCCTTGAACGGCGGGCTGTCGTAGGTCTCCTCGTCAATCGCGATGACCGCGACGGGCGCGGTGGCCGGATCGCGCTGCGCGCCGAACATCGCCCAGCGCAGCGTCGTGAGAGCGTCGATCGACCAGCCGTGCATCAGGCTGAGGGGCGGAACGACCGAAGCGAGCCCGCTTGCAAAGGCGATCAGGACAATCGCGATGGCGTCCCGCCTGATGCGCCCCATGGCCGGGCTTTTGCTCCCTCAAGCTAACGCAAGGACACCAGGCGGCCGATCACCGGGCCGGCGCCGGGGCCGGCCTTGGCGTCGATCTGGAAAACCACCCGCTTCGACTTCAGCGTGGCTGCATAGGTGCCGCCGGGCTGAAGCGCAGTGTTGGCCTTCGCAAAGTCGTAGAACCTCCCGCGCGTCAATGAGCTCGCGGTCAGCTCGACCTCGTGGCGCTCGCCCTTGGCGTCGAGCCGCTCGACCACGAGCTTGCCGCGCTCTCCCGTCATCACGACGGGCGAGGTGCCATACAGCACGAGCGGCGCCGGACGTTCCTCCTTCAGGCTGCGCACCACGGTCGCGGCGCTCTCGCTCACCTCGCGGCCGATCTTCTCGGCCTGGCCGACGTCGCAGGCCACCTTGTCGACCTGGTAGTCGGCCAGATGCACCGCGCTCTGCTCCTTGCCGACGATGATCGTGCCTATCCCTGCGATGGTCTCGCGCGCGCAGGATTTCATGTAGCCGAGCACGACCTTGCCGCCGGCGCCAAGCTTGATGACCTGGCCGGGCGCGACATAGTCCATGAACTCGGCGCCGGTGACCTTGCCCTGCACGTCTTCGACGACGGCGACCGGCGTCTGGGCGAGCGCCGCGCCCGGCAAGCCGAGCAGGCCAAGAATGACGGCAAACACGCATTTCATTTGCAATGACCTCAAGAGCGAAGCGCTCCCGCTATAGCAGATCGGGAATCGGTCGCCCAATCATTCCCATTTTAGCGGCGAGGAGCCTCACTGAAAATCGCAGCCGATGTTTTCGGCGCTTCGGTGGGCGGCTAGACCTTTCGTCATGGCCGGGCTTGTCGAACCCGGCCAGTTCCGGCCATCGTGCATTAGGACCGGCTGCGAAGGGGCGTCGTGAGCCAAATCACACAGCGGGCGGCCGCATCTAGCCGGCCGGCACCATGACCACACCCTTGTCCTTGGGCCAGCGCACGCGCCAGGCAAAGGTGATGTCCCTCGCCTCGCCGGGCTTGACCTCGAGCGCCCATTCCAGCACGCCACGGCGGTCGTGCACGTTGGTCGTGGCCGGCGGCGTGGTCTGCGGCAGCATCTCGACCACGATGTCCTCGTTCTCGCTGACCGGAAGCTGGTCCTCGATCGCGACCTTGACCGGGAAGTCGTGGCCGTTGCGCACGGTGGTCTTGAACGCGCGCTCGTCGGTTTTCGCTGTCGCCACGATCAGGCCGGCCGAGCCTTCGCTGCGCCTGACCACGGCACGTTCGATTCTAACCCTGTCGTCGGCGCCGAAACCGAGCCGCACCGTCTCGTCGCGCGCGGCGGCCGCCATCCTGCTGCGGCCGACGAACACGCCGTCACGGTAGATCGAGATCCGTCCGGGCAACAGCGGCACGTCGTCGCCCTGCACGAAGCTCGCTTCGAGGAACGCGGTGGGATCGACGACCGGCGCCGCGCGGATAACGAGATCCGGGCGGATGGTCGTGGTCGCAATCCGCAGGCTCTTGCTGCCCTCGCTCGCACCGACGCTGACGCGGCCCGGAATCCGGAAGCTCGCCTGGAAGCCGCCGACCTCGGCGACCGCCTGCTGCTCCTCGGCGCGCTTGGCGAACTGCTCCGGCGCTTCCGGCGCCGGCGCGAGCGCGGAGCGCAGGCGGGCGCTGTCGGCGGCGGCGCCGAGCGGCACCGGGCGCTGGACTTGCGGATATTGCACGAGCAGCGAATTGAGGTCCGGCGCGCTGCCGCCGCGCGCGACGCGCACGGTGGAGACCGCGAGCGCGACGTTGGACCAGTCCTCGCCGGTCGCCTGCGTGATCTCGGCCCGCCGCACCAGCTCGATGGACGCCTTGCGGTCGGCAGCGCCAGTATCGAGCCGCGCATCATAGAGCGGGGTCCAGCGCGCATTGCGCACGGCATAGGTCACCCGCAGCGTCGCCCTGGTGGCCTCGCCAGCGGCAAGATCGACCCGCACCTCGAGCTTCGTCGGCGGCTTGACCGCACGATCCGCCTCCAGCCGCGCCGTCTCGCGATCGATGTCGCGCTGCTTGTGCTCGGCGTCGCGGATCGCGGCATTGGCGCTCGCCACCTCCTCGGCGACCGCGGCAAAGGCGGCGCGCCATTCCGAGAGCGGCCGCGCCTCGCCCTTGTCGCCGAGGCCGGCGGGCGAGGTCTTGGCAAAGCGCTCGGCGAATTTGCGCCGCGCTTCGGCCGCAGTGATCGCGTCCTGCAGGGCTGTGTGCTCGTCCTTCAGCGCCTCGATGCGGCGGTCGATCTCGGAAGGGTCGACCGGCGGAACGGGCCGCGGCGGCTTCGCATCGATCGCGCCGATCGTGAGCCGGCCGTGCGCCTCGGCCTCGACGCGCAGCGAGGACGGATCGAGTCCGAGCGGAAAATCCTTCGCGACCAGCGTGCTGTCCCCGGACGGCAGATCGAGCGTGATGACGCGCGTGACACTCGCGCCGTCGGGATAGACGGTGACGGCGTCGATCGCGGAGCTCGCATCGAGATCGGCCGCCGATGCCGGCACGGCGGCCCATGCGGCAACCAGAGCCAGGCTCGTCGTCACCATCAACTTCGCGGTTCTTCGCATCATGACCCTCCGAAATTCGCTCAAATTCCGCGCGCAAACCGCCACCGATGGACGGACGCGCAGAAAAGCCACACCACCCCCAGTGGTGAGACGTTCCGATCTAGGAACCGGTTCGATTGAGGCGCTGCAAAGGCGGCCGCAAAAACGCGGCGGTGTTCGCCGCAGACCGCGAGCACACTTTAGCTTTTTGATTTAGCGAGATGTTTTCGAAAAAACCGAGATCCGCTTTTCCGCGATCATGCGCCGGCCGAGACCGAAAGTCGCAGGGCGAGAGGCGGTCACAAAAAAGCAGCACGGCAATGCCTGCCGTGCTGCTTCATCTTGATGAACGGCCGCGGCGCGCTTTAGCGCCGGCGACGCGTCAGCTGTAGATCTCGAACAGGCCGGCGCCGCCCTGGCCACCGCCGATGCACATGGTGACGACGCCCCACTTGGCCTTGCGGCGCTGGCCTTCCTGCAGGATGTGGCCGGTGAGCCGCGCGCCGGTCATGCCGAAGGGATGGCCGATCGCGATCGAGCCACCGTTGACGTTGTACTTGGCGGGATCGATGCCGAGCTGGTCGCGGCAATACAGGCACTGGCTGGCGAAGGCCTCGTTGAGCTCCCAGATGTCGATGTCGTCGATCTTCAAGCCGTGGCGCTTCAAGAGCTTCGGCACGGCGAACACCGGGCCGATGCCCATCTCGTCCGGCTCGCAGCCCGCGACCGACCAGGCCACGAAGCGGCCGAGCGGCTTGAGGCCGCGCTTCTCGGCGTCCTTGGCCTCCATCAGCACCACGGCGGCGGCGCCGTCGGAGAGCTGGCTGGCATTGCCGGCGGTGACGAATTTGCCCGGGCCCTTCACCGGCTCGAGCTTGGCGAGCCCCTCCATCGTCGTGTCCGGCCGGTTGCACTCGTCGCGCGTCACGGTGTAATCGACGATGCTCTCTTCCTTCGTCTCCTTGTTGACGACCTTCATCTTGGTCTTCATCGGGACGATCTCGTCCTTGAACTTGTTGGCCTGCTGCGCGGCGGCCATGCGGCGCTGCGATTCCAGCGAGAACTCGTCCTGGTACTCCCGGCTGATCTTGTAGCGGTCGGCGACGATGTCGGCGGTGTCGATCATCGCCATGTAGATGTCCGGCGCGTATTTGAGGAGCTCGGCGTCCTTGGCCTCCTTCGGCACGCCGCCGCCGGGAACGGAGATGCTCTCGACGCCGCCGGCGACGATGCAGTCGGCACCGTCGGAGCGGATATGGTTCGCGGCCATTGCGATGGTCTGCAGGCCCGAGGAGCAGAAGCGGTTGACGGAGACGCCGGCGGTGGTCTTCGGCATGCCGGCGAGCAGCGCCGCCTCGCGGCCGATATTGCTCGAAAGATGCGCGCAGTTGCCGAGATAGCAGTCCTCGACATAGTCCTTGTCGACGCCGGCGCGTTCCACCGCATGCTTGATGGCATGCGCCGCGATGCTCATGGGCGGGGTGATGTTGAATCCGCCGCGGCCGGACTTCGCAAGGCCCGTGCGCGCATAGGATACGATGACGGCTTCACGCATGTTTCTCTCCCCTAGAATTCTGGCTTCATATGCTTCCTAGCATGGGCGTCTGTCGCGGTCGATTGCTTTCGGTTTTCCCGTCAAGCGGAAATCGGGCGCGAGGGCGAACGGCTGCGAAGCGGCTGCTGGCAGCGCGAATACCGCTCCAAACGGAAACCCTGCGTTTCGCAAAAGCGCTCTCACAAGATCGGGATCGCCCCTTATCTGTCGCTGATCCGCAGGCCACGGCGCTTCGTCGCCGCGGATGACCTTGTCTTCCCTCCAAGTCTGCACGGTGCGTCGGACCACTAGGGCGAGACCTGCACCAAAGCATGATCCTGATCAAGACCATGACCCCCTCTCTTGAACTCGGACTGGATACGTTTGGCGATGTCACCCGGGATGCCGCAGGCTCCGCGCTGCCGCATGCGCAGGTGATCCGCAACGTCATCGACGAAGCGGTGCTGGCCGATCAGCTTGGCATCGACTTCATCGGGCTTGGCGAACACCATCGCGCCGATTTCGCGATCTCTGCGCCCGAGGTCGTGCTGTCGGCGATCGCCGCGCGCACCGAGCACATCCGGCTCGGCTCGGCGGTGACGGTGCTCTCTTCCGATGATCCCATTCGCGTATTCCAGCGCTTCGCCACGGTGGACGCGGTTTCCAACGGCCGCGCCGAGGTGATCCTCGGCCGCGGCTCGTTCACCGAGTCATTTCCATTGTTCGGCTTCGATATCAGCCAGTACGAACAGCTGTTCGAGGAGAAGCTCGACCTGTTCGTCGCGCTGCTGAAACAGGAGCCGGTCACCTGGCAGGGCGAGCTGCGCCCGCCGCTGAAGGACCAGCTGGTTTTTCCGCCGGTCGAGCACGGCCGGCTCAAGACCTGGATCGGCGTCGGCGGCAGCCCGGAATCGGTGGTCCGCGCCGCGCACTACGACCTGCCGCTGATGCTGGCCATCATCGGCGGCGACCCGAAGCGGTTTGCGCCCTATGTCGATCTCTATCACCGCGCCTTCCGTGAGTTCGGCCGCCCGGCCATACCGATCGGCGTGCACTCCCCCGGCTATGTCGCCGACAGCGACCAGCAGGCGCGCGAGGAGTTGTGGCCGGACTACAAGCTCATGCGCGACCGCATCGGCAAGGAGCGCGGCTGGCCGCCGATGGGACGCGACGAATTCGTGCGCGAGGCCGAGCACGGATCGCTCTATGTCGGCGCGCCCGAAACGGTGGCGCGCAAGATCGCCGCGACGGTGAAGGCGCTCGGCGCTGCGCGCTTCCAGCTGAAATATTCGGCCGGTCCCATGCCGCACGAGAAGCTGATGCACAGCATCGAGCTTTACGGAAGCAAGGTCGTGCCGCTGGTGCGCGACATGCTGGCGTAAGCGGCTCTGACGGCTCCTTTCGCCGCGCCCACGGCATCGCCTCGCCGGCCGCGCGGTGGCGGAAGTAGTCTATCCACGAATCCGGTTCACCTCTCCCCGGCGGGGAGAGGTAACCTCCGTCGTCACACCTTGGCGCAGCGCGCCTAGAACGCGAGCGCCTTGGCCTGCCTCACCTGCGGCAGCGCCTGAACCTTGGCGAGCACGTCGGGCGGCACCGCACCGTCGACCTCGACCAGCGCGATGGCGTCGCCGCCCGGCGTGCTGCGGCCGAGATGGAAGGTCGCGATGTTGATCCTGGCGTCGCCCAGAAGGCCTGCGAAGTGGCCGATGAAGCCCGGCTTGTCTTCGTTGGTGACGTAGATCATCGACTTGCCGAACTCGGCGTCGACCCGGATGCCCTTGACGTCGACCAGCCGCGGCTTGCCGTCGTGATAGACCGTGCCCGACACCGCGCGCTCCTGCCGCTCGGTGGTGACGGCGACCGTGATCAGGCTTTCATAGTCGCTTTGCGCGGTGCGGACGACCTCGTCGACCACCATGCCGCGCTCCTTTGCGACGACCGGCGCGGAGACGACGTTGACGTCGCCCAGCATCGGTCGCAGCAGGCCGGCCAGCACCGCCGAGGTCAGCGCCTTGATCTTCATCTCGGCGACGTGGCCTTCATAGGTGATCTGCACCTTGAGAATGCCGGTCTCGGTGAGCTGGCCGGCGAACGAGCCGAGCTTTTCGGCAAGCGCGATGAACGGTTTCAGCTTCGGCGCCTCTTCCGCGGTGATCGAGGGGAAGTTGACCGCGTTGGAGATCGCGCCCTGCAACAGATAGTCCGACATCTGCTCGGCGACCTGCAGCGCGACGTTCTCCTGCGCTTCGGTGGTGGCGGCGCCGAGATGCGGCGTGCAGATCACGTTGGGGTGGCCGAACAGCACGTTCGAGGTGGCCGGCTCCTCCGAGAACACGTCGAAGGCGGCGCCCGCGACATGCTTCGAATTGAGCGCTTCGACCAGCGCCTTCTCGTCAACCAGGCCGCCCCGCGCGCAGTTGATGATGCGCACGCCCTGCTTGGTCTTGGCGAGCGCGGCCGCGTCGAGAATGTTCCGGGTCTTCTCGGTGAGCGGCGTGTGCAGGGTGATGAAGTCGGCGCGCTTCAGAAGCTCGTCGAGCTCGACTTTCTCCACGCCGATATCCTTGGCGCGCTCCGGCGACAGGAACGGATCGAAGGCGATCACCTTCATGCGAAGCCCCAGCGCCCGGTCGGCGACGATCGATCCGATATTGCCGCAGCCGATGATGCCGAGCACCTTGCCGGTGATCTCGACGCCCATGAAGCGGTTCTTTTCCCATTTGCCGGCCTGCGTGGAAGCGTCGGCCTGCGGGATTTCGCGCGCCAGGGCCAGCATCAGCGTGATCGCATGCTCGGCGGTCGTGATCGAATTGCCGAACGGCGTATTCATCACGATGATGCCCTTTGCCGTGGCGGCGGGGATCTCGACATTGTCGACGCCGATGCCGGCGCGGCCGATCACCTTCAGCCTCACCGCCTTCTCGATGATCTTGGCGGTCGCCTTGGTGGCCGAGCGGATCGCGAGCCCGTCATAGTTGCCGATGATCTCGGCAAGCTTCTCCTTGTCCTTGCCGAGATTGGGCTGGAAGTCGACCTCGACGCCGCGGTCCTTGAAGATCTGCACGGCGGCGGGAGAAAGCGCGTCGGAAATGAGAACCTTGGGTTTGGACATGGGTGTTGTTCCTAAACGAACGAGAAATATTGAGAACGTCGTCCCGGCCAAAGCACCGCTGGGCGCGAGGAGCCGGAAGCGGGTGAAGCGTTCTGTTCTCCCTCTCCCCGTTCTTACGGGGAGAGGGTCGGGGTGAGGGGCATTTGCAAAAAGGGTGCGAGGTCGAAAGAGCCCCTCACCCGGCGCTACGCGCCGACCTCTCCTCGTAAGAACGGGGCGAGGTGAAGAAAGAGCTACGCCGCCTTCGGCAGAGCGGCCTTGGACTCGGCAAACGCCCAGTCGATCCACTGCGTGAGCAGCGCGACGTCGCTTGCTTCCACCGTGGCGCCGCACCAGATGCGCAGGCCCGCCGGCGCGTCGCGGTAATGCGCGAAGTCGAAGCCGGCGTTCTCCTTCTCGACCAGAGCCACCAGCTTCTTGCAGAAGTCGGCCTGCGCGTCCGGCGAAAGTGCCGTAATCGCGGGATCGGTGATCTTCAGGCACACCGAGGTGTTGGAGCGGATCGCAGCATCCTTCGCCAGGAAGTCGATCCACGGCGTCTTCGCCTTCCAGTCGGCCAGCACCCTGGTGTTGGCGTCGGCACGCGCGATCAGCGCCTTCAGCCCGCCGATCGACTTGCCCCAGTTGAGCGCATCCAGATAGTCCTCGACGCACAGCATCGACGGCGTGTTGATGGTTTCGCCCTCGAAGATGCCGGCATTGAGCTTGCCGCCCTTGGTGAGGCGGAAGATCTTCGGCAACGGCCAGGCCGGCTTGTAGGTTTCGAGCCGCTCGACCGCGCGGGGCGAGAGGATCAGCATGCCGTGCGCGGCCTCGCCGCCCAGCGCCTTCTGCCAGGAGAAGGTCACGACATCGAGCTTTTTCCAATCGAGGACTTGCGCGAACGCCGCCGACGTCGCGTCGCAAATGGTCAGGCCCTTGCGATCGGCCTTGATCCAGTCGGCGTTGGGCACGCGCACGCCGGAGGTGGTGCCGTTCCAAGTGAAGACGATGTCGGTATCGGAATCGACCTTGGAAAGATCGGGGATCTCACCATAGCCCGCGTTGAGCTTGGTGACGTCCTTGAGCTTCAGTTCCTTGACGATGTCGGAAACCCAGCCCTCGCCGAACGATTCCCAGGCGAGCGTGGTGACGGGGCGCGCACCGAGCAGCGACCACAGCGCCATCTCGACCGCACCGGTGTCGGACGCGGGAACGATGCCGATCTTGTAGTCGGCAGGCACTTCCAGCACCTCGCGCGTCAGCTCGATGGCCAGCTTGAGCTTGGCCTTGCCGACCTTCGCGCGATGCGAACGGCCGAGCGCTGCGTCCTTGAGATTTTGGGGGTTCCAGCCGGGGCGCTTGGCACAGGGGCCGGAGGAGAAATGCGGCACGAGAGGCCGCGAAGCGGGCTTCGCTGCAGTCATGATCTACCCTTCCAGATAGTAAGCCTCCCGTTGGGGGGAGGTGTCCCGCCGCCGCAAATAAGGGAATCGCCCCTTCCCGTCAAGAAACAATGCGGACTACACGCGCGATTGATGCACAAGGCGCGCGGGGAAAGCAGGTTCTTTCAGCAAAGGCGGCTTGCGAGGAATAAACTTTCGCACGGGCCTACTCCGGCGCCGCGCCAACAGGCGGCCCGCCACCCGGCCGATGCAGGAACGTCAATGATGCATAGGCGCCGATCCACGAGCCCAGCGCGGCAAAGCCGACATAGATCCAGTTCTCGGTATAGCTGATGACGGCAAAGGAGGAGAGCAGATACCAGACACTGCTCCAGGTCGCCGCCGGCACGCGCTTTCGTGCCACCACCGCCGACGTGAACATCACGTAGACGGCATCCGTCGCCGCCGTCGCGAGCACCACGGCCAGCGCCGTCAAAGGATGGATCGTGGACATGGTTGTTCTCCCGGCCGCCGCTCGATCGGCGCATTGAGGTGTCTGACCTCCCCTTGGAAAGGGGAGGTCGCTTTGCCCCGCGAGGAGCAAAGCGGGAGGGGATCAAGCTGTCGAGCGAGATGTCAATCGACCTCACTCTTTGAGTCTGCCCGCTCCCCACCCCTCCCCCCTTTCAGGGCGAGGGAGCAGAGTTCGATCGTCGATCCACCTCGAGCTATCCCATCACGCTCTTAAAAGCGCATCGTCATGCCGACATGGCTGCGGGCGAAGCCGAGCCGTTCGTAGAACCGCTGCGCGTCGACACGGGTGTGATGCGTCAACAGCTCGACCAGCCTGCAACCCTTGCCGCGCGCTTCCGCAAGCGCCCGGCGCACGAGCTGTTCGCCGACGCCGCGGCTGCGGCAATGCGCAGCGACGCGGACGTCCTCGATCAAAGCGCGCGGGCTGCCTTGCGAGCTCAAGCCCGGCAGCACGCAGAGCTGCAGGCAGCCGATCACGGCGCCTGCGCCATCGTCCGCCACCATCAGCTGAATATTCGGATCGCGATCGATCGCCTCGAACGCGGCGAAATAGCAGGGCGGCAGCGGCGTCTCCAGCCGCTCGCGCGCGCTGCCGAGCGGATCGTCGGCAAGCATCGCGACGATGGCATCGACGTCGTCACGACGGGCGCGGCGGATGGTGAACGCGGACGATGAAGTCATGACGCGTTCCGTCGCAGGCCGAGCTCGCTTTCGCTCTCGCCGATCCAGCGGCGCAGCGAGGCATAGGGCGAGAGCTCGAGCCCGCCTTCGGGCGCGACGCGGGTATAGGCAAGCAGCGCGACGTCCGCGAGCGAGAAGGTATCGCCCAGCATGAAGCGGTTGCCCGCCAGATGACGATCCATGTGACCGAGCGCGGCATGGCCGCGCTTGATCAGGTTGGGATCGACCTCGCTGACGGGCTTGCCGAGATAGACGGTGTGGAAGCGGCAGACCGCGACGAACGGCTCGTGGCTGTTCTGCTCCCAGAACAGCCAGGCGTCCATCTGCGCGGCGACAAGGGCGTCGCGCGGCACGAGTTCGCTGTCGCGCGCCAGATATTTGATGATGGCGTTGGACTGCGCGAGCGTGCGGCCGTCATCGAAGACGACCGTCGGCACCTGTCCGGCGCTGTTGAGCCTGAGGAATTCGCCGGTACGGCTCTCGCCCTTCAGGATGTCGATCTCGATCCAGTCATAGGAGATCGCGAGCTTGTCGCAGACCCACTTCACCTTCAGGCAGTTGCCCGAATTGCTGTCGCCATGGATCTTCATGCCTGCCGCCGTGCCGGAATTTTTCACACACGACACAGCAACAGGCGAGCGCGATCCTGTCAACGGCCGGCCGGCACAACGCGCGGCGCAGCGATCAGAACTTGTAGCCGAGACCAGCCTTGAACGTATTGATATTGGTGTCGATCGAGGTGGTGAGCCGCACATACTCCCACTCGGCGCGCAGGAACAGGCACGAGATCAGCATCACGTCGACGCCGAGACCCGCGGTATAGCCGTAGACCAGACGGCTGTTCTGCGAGTCGGTCGCAGTGACGAAGACATTGCGTGTGACAGACGCCGGCGGCGGAGAGGTTTCCGTTCCAAAGATATTGGCCGTCCTGATGATATCGGCCTGGCCGAGCGCCACGCCGCCGAACGCGTAGGGAAGGAATACGCCCCAGGCATAGCCGGCGCGGGCGCGCAACGTCCCCAAATCGGAAACCCGGATCGCGGCGATGCTCTGATACGTCAGGTTGTCCGTGTTGCCGTTGCCGTCGACAAAGAGGCGCGACAGGCTGTCGGTCTGCGAGCCGCCAAAGGTGCCGTGCATGTAGCTGAAGTCGAGGCCGATGACGACGTTGTCCCACTGGCTGTTGTAGCCGGCAAAGGCGCCGAAGCCATGACCGTGGACCGACACCTTGCCGCCGACGGGCCACTGCGAGATGCCGCCGGCTGCTTCCTCCGCCGTGTTGGACAGCAGGTGCGCCGCGATCGTGCGGGTCGCACCGGTGAAGTTCAGGTCGGAGGTGCCGAAGCCGCCCTGCCCGCCGAAATAGAAGCCCTGCCAGTTGACGCGGCCACTCGAGAGTCCGTCGGTGTATCCGCCGCGCAGGATCGGAAGGTCGGGAAGATCGGCGGCCTGCGCCACGGATGCGGACAGTGCCGCAACCATCACAACCGACAGCAGGAAGCTACGCATCGCAACGCTCCAATTCCAATACCCCGACGTTGCGCGATCATCGCTCGTTAACCTTAACCGATCGTTGCCGCGGCGCCTGCGGTGCGTCGAAAAGCGCAAAGATGCGCCACGCGCGCAAAGCAAAACGGCGCGGGACAAGTCCCGCGCCGTTAACCGGAGTTAAGAAATCGAGGGCCGATCAGCCCTTGGTCACCAGCGGCGGCGGCATGTAGACCGGCGCGGCGTCGAAGTTCCAGCGCACGCCGAGCGTCAGGTCATGCGAGGTGATGTCGCGCAGCACGATCGAGGAAGCGCCGGTCGTGCCGTCGAGCAGGGTGAAGTTGCCGGGCCGCGCCGAGCCGAGATCGAGATAGCTGTAGGCGACTTCCAGCGTGACCGAGGGCGTCACCTTGTAGGCGAGGCCGGCATGCGCGGCCCAGGCGAAATTCCAGGTGCCGTTGTTGGCGAAGGTCGCCACCGCACCGTGGGTGACGCCGTTCACGATCTGGACGTTCTCGTCGCGGAAGCCGCTGACCATGTTGTAGGACGAGCCGACGCCGAACCCGATGAACGGTGTGATGCACCACCAGGTGCCGAGATCAACATAGGCGTTGGCGAGGAACAGGAGCTCCGACTTGCTGCCGAAATAGTTGTCGGACTGGAATGCGGTCGGCGTGAAGATCTGGCCGTTGGAGCCGTGCAGGTTGGCCTTGCCGCGATACTGCGCGGTGAAGTCGGTGCGGAACCAGTTGTTGAACTGATAGCCTACGCCGAGCTGGAACGACGGCGATGAGTCGAAGCCCAGACCGACCTGGGTGGTCGGAAACTGCGCCGCCGCGTTGCTGTCGATGCTCTTCATGCTCTGGTTGGTCATGCCGATGTCGCCGCGCAGATACCAGCCACTGAATTCGGCGGGCGGCGGCGCATAGGGCATCGGAGGCGGGGCAATCGGCATGTCGGCGGCGAACACCACCGAGGAAAACAGTGACGCCGCTCCGACGGCGACGAGAAACTTAACGCTACGCATTGGCTTCGTCCTTTTGGCCCGTGAGGCGCAATGAAGCCTCACTTCAAAAAACCCACGGCCGGACGATCGCATCAAAAGCTTAAGCGGCGCTTAACCCTAATTTTTAAGGTTGATTTTCCGTGACGACATCGCTTGGCACGCGCAGCGCGCAGCCAACTCCGTCGCAGATACTAACGATGTGTGAACGGCGAATGGGAATAGCGAACGGGCACGCGTTCGATTGGCTACGCCCTGCTCGCTTTCATCTTTGGCAGGAATACCGCGAGCAGGCCGAGCGCCGGCAAATAGGAGCAGATCTGGTAGATGAAGGCGATCGAGGTGTGGTCGGCGAGCTTGCCGAGCGCGGCCGCGCCCAGGCCGCCGATGCCGAAGGCGACGCCGAAGAACACGCCGGAGATCATGCCGAGGCGATGCGGGATCAGTTCCTGCGCGAACACGATGATCGAGGACGTGGTCGAGGACAGGATGAGGCCGATCAGCACGCTCAGCACTGCGCTGGCGGTCAGCCCGGCGTAAGGCAGCGCCAGCGTGAACGGCAGTGCGCCGAGCACGGAAACCCAGATCACATATTTGCGGCCGAAGCGATCGCCGAGCGGACCGCCGAACAACGTGCCGACGGCGTTGGCGGCGAGAAAGACGAACAGATAGAGCTGCGCGGCCTGCGTGGAGACGCCGAACCGATCGATCAGATAGAAAGTGTAGTAGCTCGACAGGCAGGAGACGTAGAGCTGCTTGGAGAACAACAGCGCCACCAGCACGGCGAGCGCGATCTGGACGCGGCGCTGCGACGGCGCATCCGGATGGCGATGGATCGCAACCGCTTTCCTGCCGGCGATCTGCGGCCGGTACCAGAGCCCGATCCGCCACAGGATCAGCATCGCGAGGAACGCGATCGTCGAGAACCAGGCGATGCTCGGCTGGCCGAACGGCACCACGATCAGCGCGGCGAGCACCGGCCCCATCGCGGAGCCGAAGGCGCCGCCGAGCTGGAACACCGACTGCGCGAAGCCGAACCGCCCGCCGGAGGCGAGCCGCGCGATGCGCGCGGATTCCGGGTGGAACACCGCCGAGCCAAGGCCGACCAGCGCCGCCGCGATCAGGATCGTGAGGTAGTGGCTCGCGACGCTCAGCAGCAGCAGGCCGAAGAAGGTCGAGCCCATGCCGATCGCGAGCGAGAACGGCTTCGGCTTCTGGTCGGTGACATGCCCGACCACCGGCTGCAGCAGCGAGGCGGTGAACTGGAAGGCGAGCGTGATCAGGCCGATCTCGGTGAAGTCGAGCGCGTAGGCCTCCTTCAGGATCGGATAGATCGCCGCGATCAGCGACTGCATGGTGTCGTTGAGGAAATGCGAGAAGCTGATGCCGATCAGAACGACATAGGCCGGGCCCGCGACCGCGGCCGCTTTTGCGGGCGTCAGATCAGGCACCAGCACCGGCTCGCCCAGCGCTTCCTCGGAGACAACAGGCTTGTTCAAGGAATATTCCCGGCAGAGATCAGTCGAAAGATAGGCCGTTCCTACGACGGGAGCGCCTCGCGGACCACCGCCATCAGCCGATGGCTGCGATGCAAATGGTCCGGGAAAGCAGCCGATCTTGCACCCGTCTTCACCTCTCCCATTGGGAGAGGTGAGTTGATGAGAGCAAGCGGCACGATCCGAGCGACTGGCAGCTTCGTCAGGCCGCGGCCTGGCCCAGCGCGGAGACGATCTCGTCGACCACCTCCTCGACCAGGACGCGGTCATCACCCTCGCCCATCACGCGGATCACGGGCTCGGTGCCCGACGAGCGGACCAGCAGCCGGCCATGGCCGTTGAGGCGCTTCTCGCCGGCGTCGATCGCCGACTTGACGCCGTCATTGTCGAGCGGCTTGCCGCTCCGATAGCGCACGTTCTTCAGCACCTGGGGCAGCGGATCGAAGCGATGGCAGACCTCGGAGACCGGCCGGCGCAGCTTCTGCACCACCGAGAGCACCTGCAGCGCCGCGACGAAGCCGTCGCCGGTGGTGGCATAGTCGGACAGGATGATGTGGCCGGACTGCTCGCCGCCGAGATTGTAGCCGCCGCTCAGCATGCGCTCGAGCACGTAGCGGTCGCCGACCGGCGTGCGCACCATCTCAACGCCGATTCCTTCCAGGAAACGCTCGAGCCCGAGATTGGACATCACGGTGGCGACGATGCCGGGCTTGGCGAGCCGGCCGTCCTCCTTCCAGCTCTGCGCGATCACCGCCAGCAACTGGTCGCCGTCGACCAGATGGCCGCGTTCGTCGCACACGATGACGCGGTCGGCATCGCCGTCGAGCGCGATGCCGACATCGGCGCGCATTTCCCGTACTTTGCGACTAAGTGCTTCCGGCGAGGTCGAGCCGCATTCCTTGTTGATGTTGAAACCGTCCGGCTCAACGCCGATCGGCACGACGTCGGCGCCCAGCTCCCACAGCGCTTCCGGCACCACCTTGTAGGCCGCGCCGTTGGCGCAATCGACCACCACCCGCAGGCCTTCCAGCGAGAGGTCGCGCGGCAGCGTGCGCTTGGCGAATTCGATATAGCGGTCATGCACGCCGTCGATGCGCCGGGCGCGGCCCAGGCTCGCGCTCTGCGACAGCTTGCGGTCGAGCGATTCATCCATCAGCTGCTCGATCTGTCTCTCGACGTCGTCGGAGAGCTTGAAGCCCTGCGGGCCGAACAGCTTGATGCCGTTGTCCTCGAACAGATTATGCGAGGCCGAGATCATCACGCCGAGGTCGGCGCGCATCGATTTGGTCAGCATCGCGACCGCCGGCGTCGGCATCGGGCCGACCAGCAGCACGTCCATGCCGACCGAGGTGAAGCCGGCGACCATGGCGTATTCGATCATGTAGCCGGACAGGCGGGTATCCTTGCCGATCACGACGCGATGGCGGTGATCGCCGCGCTGGAACACCAGCCCCGCGGCCTGGCCGACCTTGAGCGCGAGCTCCGGCGTGATCAGGCCGTTGGCGCGGCCCCTGATACCATCCGTTCCGAAATATTTACGGCTCATGTCACCCCCAGCACTGTCGAGGCTCCGCCCGCCGATCGCGAAACCCCGCATGCCCACTTCGCCCAAATCGTGGCGTGACCGCGTTATAATGCCATCGGCCCTAAGATGGCTTCAAAAAATATGATGAATCATTACCGGGCCAAACCCCAGATTGGGCCGATAACGTACTGTTTGTAAATACTTTTTTTGAAATCCGCGACTGCCAAACCGCCTTAATCCCCAGCCTCAGCGCCTTCCGTTGCCCTTCGACGGCGGCGGCTGGGTGATGCTCACGGGGTCCGAGGCCGGGAACGTCTCTTCCAGCCCCTCCTCCAGCGCCTCGTCGAGGCGGCGCCGCTCCTGTCCCTTGGACTCTGCCGTAGCTTCTGTCTTGGCCTCTGTCTTGGCCTCAGCCTTATGGTTTCCCTTGCCGGCTTTCGGGACGTGAGGTCGGGTCATGGAGGCCTCCTGGCTAGTGTGGTGGTTCGGAAGTTCTCTTCATTTGTGCCGCGAGTTCGTCAAGAAAACTCCCGAACCCACACTAGTGGAGTGGATTTGACATTCGCTCCCTGCCGGCCGCGGGCTCACAAAGCGAATGTCAAATCCAAAACTCCACTAGAATCTTGGGTTTGCTAGTGGTCCTTTGATTCTAACATTCGCAAAAGTGCCTCCGCAGCCGGGAGCGAATGTTAGAATCGGACCACTAGAATCATGAATTTGCCAGTGTCCTTTCGGGCCCGAAGTCGCAAAAGACCCGCCGCAAAATGATGCGAACTTCGGGTCCGGGACACTAGTGCAATTTGGCAGATCGGTTAGCCATGGTAGATGACGACGGAAGGGACAAATACAAGACGGGGTCGGGAGCGTCCATGAAGCATATCACCTGCATCGAAGATCTGCGCCAGCTGCACAAACGCCGGGTGCCGAAGGCATTCTTCGACTATGCCGACCGCGGTTCGTATACCGAGGACACGCTGCGCGCCAACCACGACGACCTGCAGAAGATCAAGTTCCGCCAGCGCATCCTGGTCGACGTCTCCAAGCGCGATACCTCGACCACGATCCTCGGCGAGCCGGCGGCGCTGCCCCTGATCCTGGCGCCGGTCGGGCTCCTGGGCATGCAGCATGGCGACGGCGAAATCCACGCCTGCCGCGCCGCGCAGGCCGCCGGCGTTCCATTCACGCAGAGCACGATGTCGATCTGCTCGATCGAGGACATCGCAGCCGCTGTCGACAAGCCGTTCTGGTTCCAGCTCTACGTCATGAAGGACCGCGGCTTCATCAAGGCGCTGATCGAGCGCGCGATCGCGGCCAAATGCAGCGCGCTGGTCCTGACCGTCGACCTTCAGGTGATCGGCCAGCGCCACCAGGACATCAAGAACGGCATGACGGTGCCGCCGGAATGGTCGCTGTCGAAGCTCGTCGATTTCGCCACCAAGCCGGGCTGGGTCGCGGGCGTGCTGCGCGGCAAGCGCCGCACCTTCGGCAATCTTGCCGGTCATCTGAAGATCAGCGACGACATCACCTCGCTCTCGACCTGGATCAACTCGCAGTTCGACACCACGCTGAACTGGAAGGACGTCGACTGGATCCGCTCGATCTGGCCAGGCAAGCTGATCCTCAAAGGCATCCTCGACGTCGAGGACGCCGAGATCGCCGCCAAGAGCGGCGCGCAGGCGATCGTGGTCTCCAACCATGGCGGACGGCAGCTCGACGGCGCGCAGTCGTCGATCAAGGTGCTGCCCGAGATCGTCGATTCCGTCGGCTCGCAGGTGGAGATCATGTTCGACGGCGGCATCCGCTCCGGCATGGACGTGCTGCGCGCGCTCGCGCTCGGCGCCAAATCCTGCATGATCGGCCGCGCCTATGCCTACGGACTAGGCGCCGGCGGGCAAGAGGGCGTGGCGAAGGCGATCGACCTGCTCGCCAAGGAATTGATCACCACCATGGGCCTGTGCGGGGTCAACAGCATCGCGGAGATCGACGAGCGCGTGCTGGCGGAGTGAACGGATGCCGGCGTCCCGACGTGGTTCGGGACGCCGCATTCGGACGCGGCAGTCATCTCTATTTCTTCGATCGTTCAACTGTGTATCGCGCAAGTCTCGACTAGGGAGGTCGCCGGGCGAGCACCGCAGGAGCGGCCGCGCCTTGGGGCCGTGAACCGTCGGCGCGAACGCGGCGTCCGCCGGCGACCCCCCCTCCCTCTCGGGAGCGCCAAAAGCCAGCCGCGCCGGTAGCGCGATTGGCGGACCGAGATCCCCCGATGCGCAATTGCGCATCTGAGGTTCGCTCGCCACGCGAGCGCCCCGGGATGACTTTTCTGTCTACACAAGCGTAGACCGAAAAGTCACATCGGTGGCGCGATGCCGTCGCGACCGACCCCGACGCGGTTGGTCTCGAGCGTGCCGTCTTCCTTCTTCGTCGCGGCGAAGATGATGACCTTGGCGCCCGGCTTGATCTCCGACTTGTCTCCGGGCACGAACGCGACGATCGGCGTGCTCGGCGGCACCACCACCTTCTTCTCGCCGTCCTTGTACTTGACGAGGATGGTCTGGCCGTCGACGCCGGCCACCGTCTGGGCGACGGTGGCGTTGGTCATGGTCGAGTTGGGACGAAGATCCCAGGGCCGGAATCCTTCCGCCGCGCCGCGCTGGCTCTCGGGGAAGATGTGGACCGCGAGCGCCTTCTGGGTGCCGTCGGGCTCGGGCATCGCGGAGACGCCGATATAGCTGCCTTCCTTGATCTCGGAGAGCTGCGTCTTGGCGATGCCGGTGACGGCGACATTGTCCGTGACGTTGACCTTCACGTCGCTGCCGTCACGCGACTTGATGCTGAGCGTGTTGCCGTTGACGGCCTCGATGGTGCCGCGGATGCGCACCGTCGGCGGCTGCTGGGCCGAAGCCGCCGATCCCAGGAGGCAAAGCGCCACCAGCGACGCCGCGGCTGCGCGCGGCGCCCACCAATTCATTCCCGACATGACCCTGTCCTCCCGTTTGAGCGACCAACCGATCGCAAAACACCACGGGGTGAGCACTATTCCGATGCGAGACGCCGCTCTCGCTTAAGTGAGAGGCGAACCACTCTCGCAGGGGCAGGATATCGAGGGACTAGACCCCTCTCCCCGACGACGGGGAGAGGTACAGGCCGCGGTCGGCGGCCGCTCCTTCCGAAGCACGGCTTCGCCTGTGTCGCATCGTTGGATGCGACACAGGCGAGGAGCATTGATCACCGACAGCCAGCGATCCCAGCGTGGGCCGGGCCGAGCTGAAGGGGAGTGCGTCAATACTTGGCGACGACGGGGCCGCCAAAGTGATAGTTCACGCCGAATTTCACCGTGTGAAGATGCGTGTTGCTCTCGAAGCGGCGATCCGCCACGTTGGTCGGGAAGACATAGGTGAACGTCGATGACGTGTCGAATTCGGTGTAGAGGTACTCGACCTTTGCCGACCAGTTCGACGCAAAACCCCACTCCAGGCCGCCGCCGGCGGTCCAGCCGACAGGATTGCTGCTTGAACTTGGGGCTTGTCCAACGAGAGCGGCTGCTGCCGGATTGGCAACCGCGGTGATTTCACGGGTCGCTTTTGTGCCGGCCCAGGCGGCGCCACCCGTCGCGTAGAGCAGGACGTTGTTTGAGAAATAGCCGATTCGTCCGCGTGCCGTGCCGAGATAGTCGATTTTCGAGCTGACCGTCGAGGATCCTTGCCCGGGGATCGTCCCCGACGAGCTGCCGCGGATGTCCGCGCCGGAAATGTCCGCCTCGACGCCCAAGAGCCAGTTCGGTGCAAACACCCAATTGTAGCCGATCTGGCCGCCGCCCAGCACGCCGTCCGCATTTCCTGTCCCGCCGCCCTGGAATACGCCGGCAAGGTTGTATTGATCTGCGTTGGTATCAGCCCACCCATAGCCGACATGGGCTCCGACATAGAAGCCGCCCCAATTGTAACTCGGCGCCACATAAGCGGGAGCCTTGGTGTAGGGCCGTGCCCCGAGGTCTGCCGCATGCGCTGACACGGCGCCCAACGCCGCAAGAATGATCGCCGTGCTCGTTAGAAACTTCATTTCAATTCCCCAATCGAATCGGCGACTTTGAAGATCGCCCCCAGGGCGATACTTGACCGGGAAGCAGGGCGACGGGCCTGCCCCAAACGGGGCATATGCCAATCGTGACGACCGTCTGTTGCCGAAACGGCACATCTTCCCCGGTCAGAATGTCGCGCGACATCCGGCAACATTGCCCCTGATGCTGCTGCTGATTTTGCTGTCGATCAGACTCCTATGACGTCCGATTTCGACATTGCGAAAATTACCGAGGCCTTCGCCGCCGCGGCGATCGATTCCAGTCGCTGGAATTCCGTCATGGAAATGGTCAGCGTCGAGACCGGTTCGCTTGGCGCGCTGATGTTTCCCAACAGAGGGGCGCTGCCTTACGTCCCGGCATGCGAATCGATCCTCCCAACCTTCGACTTTTATGTCCGCAACGGCTGGATCGACAGGGACGAACGCCTGCGCGGAGTGTCCTTGATGATCGAAAGGGGCGCGGTAACCGACCTCGACTTTGTCTCACCGGACGAGATACGAAAGAGCGGGTATTATCAGGATTTTCTCGCGCGCTGTGGACTGCATGGCTTCGCAGGCGTTCGAGTCGGAAAAGGCGACAACGTATGGGCGCTTTCGATCCAGCGATCGGCAGCGCAGGACCTGTTCAGTCCGTCTGAACTGCGATCGCTCGCGCGGCTGGCGCAAAACCTGGACAGCATCGCCGCGACCGCCAGCGCTCTCGCCTTCACGCGCGGCGAGGGCGCGCTTGCTGCATTCGACGTCACCCAGAAGGCTGCTCTGCTGCTGAACCGCCGGGGTGACGTCGTGCGAGTCAATCAGGCCGCGGAGCAGCTGTTCGGCGAAGACGTCTTCATCAGCCACAAGCGCCTGTTTTCGCGGAGCCAGACGGCGAGCGCTGAACTGAACGCCGCGATCAAAAGCCTGCTCTGGGCAGAGGACGCGTCGTCGGCGCCGTCAATTATCTTCCCGAGGCAAGACAGGTTGCCGCTTCTGGTCTATGCGATCCGCTGTCCCGGACTTTGTGAATCGGCGCTGTCGTCCTTTCACGCGCTGGTGGTGATCGTGGATCCGGAGCAGCGATCGCTTCCGACAGCAAGAACGCTTCAGGCCGGTTTTGATCTCACGCAGGCGGAGGCGCGGCTTGCCGTTGCCCTGGGCTCGGGAAGCGACTTGCACACGGAGGCGCTGAAGCTCGGGGTTTCGCCCGAAACCATGCGCAAGCACCTCAAGTCGATCTTCGCCAAGACGGGGGTCCGAAGACAGTCGGAATTGGTCGCTACGCTGGCGGCTCTCCTCTCCGAGCAGAACCCCATCTAGCGTGGCGGTCCAGAGGCTTCCGAAGCATGACGGCTAAAGCTTGCTGGCCCTTGAATGGAGTCGCTACATCAGAGGTCGAGCTCACCTCTCCCGGACAACACGGCCTCACATCGGCGGGGTCAGGCCGTCGCGGCCGACGCTGATGCGGTTGGTCTCGAACGAGCCGTCGGAGAGCGGCTTGACGAAGGCGATCACCTTGGCGCCGGCCTTGAGGTCGGACTTGTCGGCCGGCACATAGGTCACGACCGGCGTGTCGGGCGAGACCAGCACCTTCTTCTCGCCGTCCTTGTACTTGACCAGCAGGGTGTGCCCGTCATTGCCGACGACGCTCTCTGCCACCGTGGCGTTGGTCATGGTCGAGTTGGGACGCAGATCGTAGGGCCGCGATCCCTCGCCGGTGCCGCGCATGTCCTCGGGGAACACATGCACCTCGAGCGCCTTCGGCATGCCGTCGGCGCCCGGCACCGTGGTGGCGCCGATGAAGGAGCCGACCTTGACGTCGGCGAGCGAAATCCTGGTGATCCCGACCACGCGCAGGTCGGCGGTCATGTGCAGCTTGACGTCCTCGCCGCTACGCGACTTCACCGCGACGAGGTCGCCGTCGACGGCCTCGATCGTGCCACGCACCCGCGAGGGCGACGGCGGCTGCTGGGCCAGCGCATAAAGCGATGACGCGGCGACCATGGCGACGGCGGCAAGCGGACGGAAAAGCGAGGGGCGGCGGGCGGGCATAAGGGCTCTCCGGCAGGACGGGGAACTGATCCGATCTAACGACAGGACCCCGCTCGCCGTACCGTATTCCGCGCTCAAAGAGGCGTGATCAGGCGACCGCCGCCGCTACGCGATCGATCAGCTATGCGCGAGATCGGCCTCGACGAGCGCGCGCAGTTCCGCCGTCACCTGCGGACGCCGGCCGAACCACAATTCGAAGCCGCGCACCGCCTGGTGCAGCAGCATGCCGAGACCGTCGGCAACCTTCAGTCCGCGCTCCCCTGCCGCCGCCAGGAGTGGCGTGCGAAGCGGCACATAGACGAGATCGGCGACCACGGCGTCCGCCGGGAGCAGCCCGACATCGAGCTCGAGCGGCGGCTGGCCCTGCATGCCGAGCGAGGTGGTGTTGACCAGCAGCCCGGCTCGCGGCAACGCCGCGTTCACGGCATTCCAGGCCAGCGGCTGCACGGCGCTGCCGAACTGGCCGGCCAGCGCCTGCGCCCGCTCCAGCGTGCGGTTGGCGAGATGCACGCATCTGACGCCGCGCTCGATCAGGCCGAACACGACGGCGCGCGAGGAGCCGCCGGCGCCGAGCACCAGCGCTTCCTCCACCTTGTCCCAGCCGGGCGCGCAGGCGTCGAGATTGTTGATGAAGCCTTCGATGTCGGTGTTGGTCGAGCACAATTCGCCGGCCTGGTACCACAGCGTGTTGGCGGCGCCCACGGCGCGGGCGCGCGCATCCGGCTTCGACAGCGCCAGCACCCGCTCCTTGTGCGGGATGGTGACGTTGGCGCCGACGAAGCCGTGCGTCGCAAGGTGCTGCACGAATTCGGCAAAGCCTTCCGGCGGAACCGCCTCGATGCTGTAGCCGCCCTCAATCCCGAGCGTGCGGAGCCAGTAGTGATGGATCAGCGGCGATCGCGAATGCGCGGCCGGCCATCCGAGCAGGCAGGCGGCGGGGCCTTTGACGTGGCGGGTCATGCCTGTGACATCGGACAAGCGGCGGACGCTGTCAATGCCGACGCGAATTTTCCGAAAATGCTAGCGCTTCGCGGTCACCGCCGCGAACACGGCGAGCAGCAGCGCCACGGCGGCGGCAAACCAGATTGCGGCGAGGTTGATCGCGCGATAGGCGAGCGCGCCGCCGACGCCGCCGGCAACCAGCGCCGCCCACAGCATCAGGTTCGGCAGCCATGCGAACCGCGGGCCGCCGGTGATCGCACTGGCCGCCAGCTGGCCGACCTTGACCAGCGCGCCCGTGACATAGGTGAGCCCGAGGCCGGAGCCGCCCTCGATCTGGAACACCGCGTTTTCCAGGCCCATCGCCAGCACGATCGCAGCAACCGCAAGATCGTCGTGCGCGCCGAGCGCATGGCCGAGCCCTGCGCCCGCGAGCAGCAGCGCCTCGACCAGCAGGAGCCAGCACTGGCAATAGCGGCTGCGCCCGCGCACGATCAGGCTGCCAAAGCCGGCGCCGACCACAAACAGCACGATCAGGCCGAGCGCCGCCGACGCGTCCCACCAATGTGCCGCGGCGAGGCTGACGCCGAGCCGGGTCGAGTTGCCGCTCATGAAGGAGACGAACAGGCCGCCGAGATGCAGATAGCCGATGCTGTCGACATAACCGGCGAGCGCGCTGAGCGCGCAGGCCAGCGTGATGTTGCGATGGGTATCGAGCATTGTCCGCGCCGCCATCCTTCTCGGCACGGCACAATGTTCACGAAATCAGCCGGCCTGAGAAGGCCTCAGCTTCCCCTTGATATCGGCCACCGCGCGCTCGATGGTCTCGCGGAAGCGCGCCCGCGGCGGGCTCACGCCATGGGTCAACAGCGCCCGTCGCACCGTGGGCGAAGCGCCGGTGATGAACAGCCTGATGCCCTGCCGGTGCGCCTTGGCCGCGACACGGCCCATTGCATTCGCCGCGGTGGAATCCAGGAACGGGACCGCGGCGAAGTCGACCACGAACCCCTTCTGTTTGTCGGCAATGCCGTCGAGCACGCTGCCGACCGCCTGCGCCGCGCCGAAGAAGAATGCGCCGGTGATGCGGTAGACCAGCACGTCGCGATCGACGGCGAGCCTGGAATCATAGGGCACGCGGTCGCCGTCGCCATGGTCGGCGCGGTCGGCGGCGACCAGCGGCGTTCCGCCCTCGATGCCGGTCATCTGCGCCATGCGGTTGATGAAGATCACCGCGCCGAGCGCGAAGCCGACCAGGATGCCTTCGGTGAGGTCGCGGAAGATGGTGAGCAGGAAGGTCGCGAGCAGCACGGTGGCGTCCGCCCAGGAGGAGCGGACCAGGGTCGCGAATTCCTGCTTCTCGGCCATGTTCCAGGCCACCACGACCAGCACGGAAGCGAGTGCCGCAAGCGGGATGTAGCTCGCGAGCGGAGCGGCGATCAGCATGAAGGCGAGCAGGAAGGCCGAGTGCAGCATCCCCGAGACCGGACCGCGTGCGCCGGCGCGGACATTGGTCGCGGTGCGCGCGATCGTGCCGGTGACGCAGATGCCGCCGAACAGCGCCGAGCCGATATTGGCGAAGCCCTGCGCCACCAGCTCGCAATTGGAGCGGTGACGGCGCCCGGTCATGCCGTCGGCGACGACGGCCGAGAGCAGCGACTCGATGGCGCCGAGCAGCGCGAACGCGATGGCGTCGGGCAGCACCGCCCTCACCTTCTCCAGCGAGAAGGCCGGCAGCGCCGGCGCCGGCAGCTCGCGCGGGATGCCGCCGAAGCGGGTGCCGATGGTCTCGACCGGCAACGCCAACGCATAGGTGCAGATAGCTGCGACAGCGACTGCGATCAGGATGCCGGGCCAGGTCGGCCGCAGCTTCCTGAGCACCGCGATGATCAGGATGCTGGCGGCGGCGAGCAGGATCGCGGAGAAATTCGCAGTATGCAGCCCGCCGGCAAGGGCTGCGAGCTTCGGTATCAATTCGCCCGGCTCCTTGGCGGGAAGCGTGATGCCGAACAGATCCTTGAGCTGGCTTGCGAAGATGATCACCGCGATGCCGGCGGTGAAGCCGACCGTCACCGGATAGGGAATGAACTTGATGTAGGTGCCGAGGCGAAGCAGTCCCCCCGCGATCAGGAACGCGCCCGCCATCATCGTCGCCAGGATGACGCCGTCGACGCCGTGGCGGTCGGCGGTCGCCGCGACCAGCACGATGAAGGCGCCGGCCGGCCCGCCGATCTGAAAGCGGCTGCCGCCCAGCAGCGACACGATGAAGCCGCCGACCACGGCGGTGTAGAGCCCGCGCGCCGGCGGAACGCCCGAAGCGATCGCGATCGCCATCGACAGCGGCAGCGCCACGATCGCCACCGTCAGGCCCGAAATCACATCGGCGCGGAAATCAGCGAGGCGATAGCCCTCGCGCAGCACAGTGAGCAGTTTCGGCGCATAAAGCTCGGCGAAGCTCGGCTGGTGCTGATGCGGCCGAACGGCCCCCGCCCTGCGTTCGCTCGCGATGCTCATGCCTCACCATGCTCCCGTTGCATCGTGCGGCGATGGCCCCGATGCCGCTAAAGCGCGACGGCTCGCGGCGGCCCCGGCTCCCGGAGGCGAACGCCGCGTCCGCCGTTGTCGCTGCGCGCGTGTTCGCCGATCAGCTCCACGCCCGCGCGATTGAGCGCGTCGACCACCTTGGTCAGCGACGCCACCACGCCGCGGACATTGCCCGTGGAGGCTTCCATCCGCTGGATGGTCGGCAACGAAACGCCAGCAAGCTCAGCCAGGGTCTTTTGATCGATCCCGAGCAGCGCCCGCGCCGCACGCATCTGGAAGGACGTGATCACGATGGCCTCACGCAAGAAGCAAGATAAGTGATATCTGAGATAAAGACAATGATGTAAAATACATCATTTCCAGCAAAGCGCAAGGGCGCATTACGGTGCCGCCCGCCTTCCGTGCAGGGGGCACGCGCTTCGGGATGTCCGGGAAAACCCGCGCGAGGCGCAGGCCGGCGCGCGGTCGTTTTGAGGTGGGCGCGCGGCCCGCGATCCCGGTTCGGGGGATCGCAGGTTGCGCGATGCTCACGCCGCGTCGCGATGGGCGGCGATGATCTGGTCGGCGGCGCGCCCGGTGACCTCGGCCATATGGTCGAACTGCCGGGTGAAGCTGCCGGCGCCGGCGGTCGCCGAGCGCAGCTCAACAATCAGCTCGCCGATCTCGGCCTCCGGCATCATGGCGCGGACGCAGTCCCATCCGCTCCAGCCGTCGCGGGTGTCGAAGCCGAGGATCTGGCCGCGCCGCGCCGACAGGATCGCGTTGATCTTGGCGGTCGCGTCATTCGGGCAGACGATCTCGACCACATGGATCGGCTCGAGCAGCACCGGCTGGCACTGCGGCAGGCCCTCGCTGACGCCGATCCGCGCCGCGGTGCGGAAGGCGAGATCGGAGGAATCGACGCTGTGATAGGAGCCGTCGGTCAGCGTCACCTGCACGTCGATGACGGGGAAGCCGAGCGGCCCGCGCGCCAGCCCGTCGACGACGCCCTCTTCCACCGCGCCGATGTAATTGCGCGGCACCGCGCCGCCGACCACTTTCTCCGCGAACGTGAAGCCCTCGCCGCGCGGCACCGGCCGGATCTCCAGCACCACGTCGCCGAACTGGCCGTGACCGCCCGACTGCTTCTTGTGCCGGCCGCGCTGGGTGATGGCTTTGCGGATGGTCTCCTGATAGCCGATCGCCGGCGGGTGCGACTTGACGTTGACGGCGAAGCGGTCGCGCAGCCGCTCCTGCGCCACGCGCAGATGCATCTCGCCCTGCCCCCACAGCACGATGTCGTGGGTGCGCTGGTTCTGCACCATGGTCAGCGACGGATCTTCCTCGTTGAGGCGCAGCAGCGCCTGGCCGAGCTTGACGTCGTCCTTCCGATCGGCGGCCGCGACCGACATCGCGAGCACCGGCGCGATCGGCTCGACCTTGACCAGCGCCTGCGGCGCAACCTTGCCGCTCGATACCGTGTCGCCGGTCCTGACCGCGTCGAGCTTGCCGAGCGCCACCGTTTCGCCGGCTTCCGCCGAGGGGCGCTTGCTGTCATAGGCGCCGCTGGTGGCGTAGATGCCGGAGATGCGGCCCGCGCCGCCGGACGAGCTCTGCAGCGTCGCGCCGTCGTCGAGATGGCCGGTGAGCACGCGCGCCAGCGACAGCTTGCCGCCGTGCTGCAGGTGCATGGTCTTGAAGATATAGGCGAGCGCGTCCTTGGTCTGGGGCACGCCGAGGCGCTTGGCGGTCTCGGCCACGCCGGGCGCCTCATGGCGCAGCGCCTTCATCAGCCGCAGCACGCCGTTCTCGCGCAGCGCAGCGCCGAGCAGCACCGGGCAGATCTGCCCCTCGCGCAGCTCGCGCGCGAGATCGTCGAACACGGCGTCGCGCGGCGGCTCGATGTCCTCCAGCAGCTGCTCCATCAGCGCGTCGTCATGGTCGGCGAGTTTTTCGAGCATCGAGAAGCGCGCTTCCTTCTCGCGATCGAGATCGCCGCCTTCGAGCGCGATGACCTCGGAAGCCTTGTGCTCGCGGTAGACGAAGGCGCGCTCCAGCGCGAGATCGACAAACCCCTCGATCAATTCGCCTTTCCAGATCGGAATCTGTCGCAGCACCAGCGGCACGCGGGAGGCCGGCTGCAGCGTCGCGAGCGTCTCGCGGATGCGCTTGTTGGCCTTGTCGATCTTGTTGAGAAACAGGAAACGCGGAATGCGCAGCTCTTCCAGCTCGCGCAGGATGATCTGCAGCTGCGGCAACTTCTTCTCGTCGGCCTCGCAGACCACGATCGCGGCATCGACGGCGGGCAGCGCCGCGCGCATGTCATGCGCGAATTCGACCGAGCCCGGACAATCAATAAAAGTGTAGCTGTCGCCCATGAAACTGGTTGATGCGGCGGACAGGCCGACGCTCATCTTGTGATGGCGGGCCTCGGGGCTGGCGTCGCCGACGGAAGTTCCGGCATCGACGCTGCCGGCCCGCGGGATCGCGCCGGTGCGGGCCAATATCGCTTCAAGAAGTGTGGTTTTACCGCTTTGGAATGGGCCCACCAGCGCGATGCACCGGGGACCACGGGGACTTCTGACGTCTTGTCCCATTCGCCGCCTCCTTCATCTGGAGCTCGGCCCGTGATTGGGTCGGCGACAGAATGCTCCTCCTGTCCTCGGGATTTGGCAAGCAGGAAAAACAAGGGCAGCGTCTCGGCCCTTTTGCTAGTGATTCTAGTGTGGTTTCGGTTCGGAAGTTCTCTTGACGAACTCGCGGCACAAATGAAGAGAACTTTCGAACCACCACACTAGATGCGGGCGGGCCTCTTGAAGCTTACCGTCCCGGCCGCAGCTCCAGGCTTTCGAGGCCGGCGGCGACGTTGAGGCCGACCTGGCCCTGCAGGCTGAGCGGCTGCAGCGCGATCGAATTGTTGGAGCCGCCGACCAGCACGTTGCCGCCGACGCCGACGCCGAGGGTCGCGCTGCCCTGCGCGCCCGCATAGTCGCCGGAGAGATCGCCCGGCCCGAGCCGCGCAACCGGCGCCCACACGCCCCAGGCGAGCGCCGTCTCCTGGGTGATGCCGAGATCGAGGCCCACCTTGCGGATGGTCGCGATGTAGCGGTCATCAGGCACGCCGTCGACGCGCAACACGCAGCCGAGATTGGTCACCGATCCCACGATGAAGCCGATGCTCGCGCCGCCGCGGCATTCGAGCACGCCGACCTGGACCCGCTGCATCGGCTGCTGCGATAGCGCGCCGACGATCGACGCAAGCAGCAGTGCGGTGGCGGTCCCACCAAGGGCGAATGAACGGCGCATGTCAGGAAATCTCCGGCTAAAATAATGTGATGCGAGCAGAGAAAGACGGTTCCCTCTATGCCACAACATCCCGCGCCGTGGCAAAGAAAAGAGGCCCGCTTGCGCGGGCCTCCGGATCGATTGTCACGCGTGATTTGCGTCAGCCGCGACGATGATGCGCGCGGCCGCGACGGCCAAAGCTGGCGGGCTGCAGCTCGAGGCCGGCGACGCCGGCCGCGAGGTTCAAGCCGGTCTGGCCCTGCACGCTGATCGGCTGCAGCGCATAGGAATTGCCGGGACCGCCGACCAGGAAGTTGCCGCCGCCGCCGATTCCGATCGAGGCGTTGGCGCCGACGCCGCCATAGGCGCCGGCAAGCGCAGCATAACCAAGCCGCGTGGTCGGCGCGGTCACGGTCCAGGTGAACTGGGTCTGTTCGGTCACGCCCAGGTCGACGCCGAAGCGACGGATGGTCGCGAGATAGCCTTCGGGCCGCCGGCCCGGGCTCTGGAACACGCATTCCAGCGTCGCGATCGACCCGAGGACAAAGCCGACATTCTGGCCGCCCTCACATTGAAGGATGCCGGCCCGGATCGCCGGCTGCTGCGCACTGGCGCTTGCACATGCGCCGAACAGGGTAGCGGCAGCGAGAAGGAAGGTCGAAAGTCGCATTTGTCTGATCTCCGCGAGACGAATTGAACGAAAGCGGAGGGACAAGAAGGAAGTGCCGTGTCCAAAACAAGGCGCTTCCAAAAATTTGCCGTCAAAACATCAACGCGCCAGAAGCCTGATGTGATTTGACAGCTGCGGCGGATTGGACATTCGCCCCGGTTGCGCGGCGGCTCCTCGCAGCGAACGTCAAATCCAAAAACCCGCAGCAGGGTGACGCAACCGGTGCTCCCTTGGCCCCAACATTCGCAAAAAATCCGCCACGGAATGATTGCGAATGTCAGAACCGAAACACTAGCGCAAATTGCCGCAGAAGCGCTGGATGCGCTTGCAGGCGTCCTCGAGATCCGAGGTCTTGGTGGCATAGGAGATGCGGAAGGCCGGGCCGAGACCGAACGCCGATCCCTGCACGACGGCGACGCCTTCGGCATCGAGCAGCTCGGTGACGAAATCCTCGTCATTGCCGATCGCCTTGCCGGACGGCGCTTTCTTGCCGATGGTGCCGGCGCAGGACGGATAGACGTAGAACGCGCCTTCCGGCCGCGGGCAATCGATGCCGTTCGCCTGGTTGAGCATCGACACCACGAGATCGCGGCGCTCCTTGAACACCTTGTTGTTCGCAGGGATGAAGTCCTGCGGACCGCTCAGCGCCTCGACCGCCGCCCATTGCGCGATCGAACAGGGATTTGACGTCGACTGCGACTGGATCGTCGCCATCGCCTTGATCAGCTCGGTCGGGCCGCCGGCATAGCCGATGCGCCAGCCGGTCATGCAATAGGCCTTCGACACGCCGTTCACCGTCAGCGTGCGGTCGTAGAGTTTCGGCTCGATCTGCGCCGGCGTCGTGAAGACGAAATCGTCGTAGACGAGATGCTCGTACATGTCGTCGGTCATCACCCAGACATGCGGGTGCTTCACCAGCACGTCGGTGATCGCCTTCATCTCGGCCCGCGTATAGGCGGCGCCCGTCGGGTTCGACGGCGAGTTGAGGATGATCCACTTGGTCTTCGGCGTGATCGCCTTCTCGAGATCCGCGGGCTGCAGCTTGAAGCCGTGCTTGGCGGTGCAGACCACCGGCACGGACTCGCCGCCGGCAAGCGCGACCATTTCCGGATAGCTGACCCAGTAGGGCGCCGGGATGATCACCTCGTCGCCCGGATTGATGGTCGCCATCAGCGCGTTGTACAGCACCTGCTTGCCGCCGGTGCCGATGATGACCTGGCCCGGCTTGTAGGCGAGGCCGTTCTCGCGCTGAAACTTGGCGATCACCGCCTCCTTCAGCTCGGGAATGCCGTCGACCGCGGTGTACTTGGTCTTGCCGGCCTCGACCGCGTGGATCGCCGCCAGCTTGATGTTGGCCGGCGTGTCGAAATCTGGCTCGCCGGCGCCAAGCCCGATGACGTTGCGCCCCGCCGCTTTCAGCGCGCGTGCTTTATCCGTGACCGCAATGGTTGCGGACGGCTTCACACGGGCAAGCGCAGCGGACAGGAAGGGCATCATCTTCTCCTGGCAGACGTCGTGAATCGGTAGTTTCACGACTCGTGGTGATGGGAATATCGCCACCCTAAAGCGCGTTCCACTGCACCGCAAGAAGCTTCGGCCCAGTCATGCAAACTTTAGGGGTGACCCACCCGGACACCGCCGATCCCGCGCAACTTTCATAAAGTTCCAGAGGCCGATGGGTCATATCTGGCAAGCGGCACCGACGCTGCTCAGGCCTTCGGGGATCGTGCGGGCCTTGGCTGGAACGTGGCGGCCCGCAACGACACGTTGCGCCGCGTGGCGAGCCCGCGCCGAGCCCGTTCGACATGCCGGGAGCATCATCATGCCGCGCAGCCATCGCGGCGCATTTCAGGCGGAGCGATCGCATCGCGCAAGCGTGATTCGATGTGTTTGCGCGTGTGGAAAGATCTTCCGCATGGTTGCGCTGCGGCAGGCTTTTTCGACTTT
Source organism: Bradyrhizobium sp. NP1 (assembly GCF_030378205.1). Classification (NCBI taxonomy): domain Bacteria; kingdom Pseudomonadati; phylum Pseudomonadota; class Alphaproteobacteria; order Hyphomicrobiales; family Nitrobacteraceae; genus Bradyrhizobium; species Bradyrhizobium sp. NP1. The sequence continues at coordinate 1,632,723 of NZ_CP127385.1, read as the reverse complement.
TTCCATATCGCGCACCTTGCAGCCCCCCGCCATCGAGATCATTGTCTAGCCGCGTTGCGATGTGAACCATCGATTCCGTCGTCGTGCGCGAGCGCCTTGCAGATCGGACGAAATCCCGCACCCATGTACAAGCTCTACTCGATGCAGCGCTCCGGCAACAGCTACAAGGTCCGCCTTGCGCTGGCGTTCCTGGACGCGCCCTATCGCGCGATCGAGGTCGACATCCTGCGCGGCGAAAGCCGCACGCCGGAATTTCTCGCCAAGAATCCGAGCGGCCAGGTGCCGCTCCTGGAAGTCGGCGAAGGCCGCTATCTCGCGGAGTCCAACGCGATCCTGTGGTACGTCTGCGGCGGCACGCCATTGGCGCCGGAATCGCGCATCGAGCGCGCCGAGGCGCTGCAATGGATGTTCTTCGAGCAGCACGCGCTGGAGCCGAATATCGGCGCCGCCTATTTCTGGCTGGCGCTGGTCAAGGGCGGCCGCACCCTGCAGACGCATGCGCTGGAGGACTGGATGGAGCGCGGCTATGCGGCGCTGCAGGTGATGGAAAACCACCTCAAGACGCACGACTACTTTGCCGCCGATCAGCTCACCGTCGCCGACATCGCGCTCTATGGCTACACGCACCTCGCGGACCGCTGCGACTTCGACCTCTCGACATTCCCGGCGATCCGCAGCTGGCTCAAGCGCGTCGAACAGACCCAGGGCTATGTGCCGATGGACTGGCAGTCCGAGGAAGCGGCCGCGAGCCTCGCAGCCGGCGCCTAGCTGCCGGATATCGTTAACAAGCATTAACGCTTGCGGCCGAACCGCCCCATTCGCGGTGGAAAATGCCGCAATGTTGCCCGCCACCGTTGCGAGATTCCCGGGATGCAGTGGGTGATTCGCCCGTGTATCGAAGGATCGGACCATGCGGCCTCACAGCGGAGGCTTTCACGGCAAAAGCGTTTCCTCCTCGTCGCGGCTCATCGATGCCGTTGCGGCCTCGCTTGCGGCGGGCGCGGTGTCGCTGTGCGTCATGGTTGCCCTGACCGTGCTGTCGATCAGGGTCGGCATGGCGATGCCGATCTAGGCGGCCAGTTCACAGCCGCCGATCTAGGCGGCAGTTCACAGCGCACGCTTCGAAGCCCCGGTTCCGGAGCTTGAATCACAGGCGTCCGGCCAAGCACAAAGCTGCTGGCCCGGCCCCGGCTGCTTTCGGATCGCCGTGTGTCCGCAACCCTGACCCATGCTCGTGGTTGTCGCTCCCGCTGCTCGCCGCTGCCACAGCCTCTCAACCTTGTCGGGACAATTGAAGAGTTCCGGCAATCGGCGTCCGCTTCGACAAACGAAAAATGCAAAAACAACTGTGCGTGAAGTCAACTGCACGTCAATTCTGATAACATTGCAGCCCTCGCGACGAAGGTCCGCGTGCACAACAATCAAGAACTGAATAGATGCGGGAGGCGTACGCAACAACAGACTACCGAAATAGGTCGTGCAGATGAGGTCCTTCGGACTTCCTGGCGCAATCGGGCGGGAAGTCGAGCGGTTGATGCAAGCGAATGGAAGCATGTTCCGGCTTGCACCGAAGCGGACATCAGTAGCTTACGAAGAGCGAGAAACGATCATGATCAAATTGAAGATTAATGGCCAGGAACAGAGCTGGGATGGCGACCCGGATCTTCCACTGCTTTGGTTTCTCCGTGATGAGGCGGGATTGACCGGCACCAAGTTTGGGTGCGGCCAGGCGCTCTGCGGCGCTTGCACCGTCCTTGTCGACAAGGATGCCGTACGCGCGTGTATCACCTCGGTTTCCGACGCGGCCGGCCGGGAAGTCACGACGATCGAAGGCCTCCATCCGACAGGCGATCATCCGGTTCAGAAGGCCTGGCGCGAGCTCAATGTTCCGCAATGCGGCTATTGCCAGGCCGGTCAGATCATGCAGGCGGCAGCGCTGCTGAGCCAAAATCCAAAACCGTCTCACGACCAGATACGTGAAGCGATGTCGGGCAACATCTGCCGCTGCGGTGCCTACCAGCGTATCGAAAACGCCGTCCATCTCGCATCGACGGGGGTGTGACCATGAATATCCTGACCAATCCCGGAAAACTCCGTGGCTTTGAGCGACATATCAACGTCGAGACCGTCAGGGTCGAGAACGTTTCACGTCGCAGCGTCCTGAAGGGTCTCGGCATCGCCGGCGGCTTCGTGCTCGCCGCTCCCGTGATGTCGCGCCCTGCTTTCGCGGCGTACAAGACTGGCGCGGACAAGATGCCGCACGGTACCGTGGTCGATCCGCGTGTCTTCGTGGCGATCGCACCGGATGGAATTGTTACCATCGTCGCGCACCGCGCCGAGATGGGAACGGGCGTCCGGACCAGCCTGCCGTTGATCGTCGCCGAAGAAATGGAAGCCGACTGGTCTCGCGTCCGCGTCCAGCAGGCGCCTGGCGACGAAGTCAAATATGGCAACCAGGATACCGACGGATCACGCAGCACGCGGCACTATTTGATGCCGATGCGGCAGATCGGCGCCTCTGCACGCGCGATGCTTGAAGCCGCCGCGGCGAAGCGCTGGGGCGTGCCGGCCACCGAGGTGAAGGCCGTCAATCACGAGGTGGTCCACAATGCGAGCGGACGCCGCATCGGCTTCGGCGACCTGGCCGCCGATGCAGCGAAGCAGTCGGTGCCGAGCCTCGAAAGTCTGAAACTCAAGGACCCCAGGGATTTCCGCTATCTCGGCAAAGGCGAGATCAGCATCGTGGATCTCCGCAACATCACCGTCGGCAAAGCGATGTACGGCGCCGACGTCCGCCTGCCGGGCATGAAGTATGCCGTGATCGCCCGGCCGCCGGTAACCGGCGGCAAACTCGTGTCCTTCGATGGCGCCGAGGCCCAGAAGGTTTCCGGTGTCGAAAAAATCATGGAGGTCAAGGGATGGCCGTGGCCTTCCAAGTTCCAGCCACTCGGCGGGGTGGCGGTGATTGCGCGCAATACCGGTGCCGCGATCAAGGGGCGCGACGCGCTGAAGGTCGTCTGGGACGATGGAGCCAACGGCAAATACGACTCGGTTGCTTATCGGGCCCAACTCGAGGAAGCCGCGCGCAAGCCGGGCTTGATCGTGCGCAAGGAAGGAGACGTCGACGCCGCCCTGAAGGGCGCTGACAAGGTGATCGTCGGTGAGTATTACGTGCCGCATCTGGCCCATGTCAGCATGGAGCCGCCCGTTGCCGTCGCAGACGTCAAGGGTGACAGGGCGGAGATCTGGGCGCCCGTGCAAAGCGCGGGAGGAACGCGGGAAGACGTCGCGAAAACGCTCGGCATTCCCGAAGACAACGTCACGGTCAACGTCACGCTGCTCGGCGGTGGCTTCGGTCGCAAGTCGAAATGCGACTATGCGCTGGAGGCGGCCCTGCTCTCGAAAGCTCTCGGCGCGCCGGTGAAGGTGCAATGGACGCGCGAAGATGACGTTCGTCACGACTTCCTGCACACGGTTTCCGCGGAACGCATTGAGGCCGGCCTCGACAAGACCGGCAAGGTGACTGCCTGGCGCCACCGCACAGTCGCGCCCAGCATCGGTTCGACATTTGCGGCCAACACGGTGCACCAGCAGCCGTTCGAACTCGGCATGGGTGTGGTCGACATGCCGTTCGAGATCGCCAACGTCCAGTGCGAAAATCCGGAAGCGGCCGCGCATACCCGCATCGGATGGTTCCGCTCGGTGTCGAACATCCCGCACGCCTTTGCCGTGCAGTGCATGGTCGGCGAGCTTGCGCACGCCACCAACCGCGACCAGAAAGACATGCTGCTCGAGCTCATCGGCTCGCCACGGATCGTCGATCTCTCCTCCGTGAAGGACTTGTGGAACTATGGCGAGCCCTACGACAGCTATCCGATCGATACGGCACGGCTGCGCGGCGTGGTCGAACTGGTCGCTGACAAGGGCGCCTGGGGACGGTCCGTGCCCAAAGGCCACGGGCTCGGGATCGCCGTCCACCGCAGCTTCGTCAGCTACATCGCCTCCATCGTCGAGGTGGCAGTCGACGACAACGGCAAGATCACGGTGCCTCGGGTCGATACCGCCATCGATTGCGGAACGTATGTCAACCCGGAGCGAATCCGGTCTCAGATCGAGGGTGCTGCCATCATGGGCCTGAGCCTTGCCAAATATGGCGAGATCACCTTCAAGGAAGGCAAGGTGCAGCAGGGCAACTTTGATGATTTCCCTGTGATCCGGATCGACGAGGCTCCGCTTGTCACCAACGTCCACATCGTGCCTCCCGGCCCCGATACGCCGCCGAGCGGCGTCGGCGAGCCGGGCGTGCCGCCCTTTGCGCCGGCGTTGCTCAACGCCATATTCGCGGCCACCGGCAAGCGCATCCGCACGCTGCCGATCGGCAAGCAACTCGACGCGCAAGGGTAGAGTAAGCCAAAAGCAAGGCTGCACGCCTTTCGGTGCGCAGCCTTTTTTCTCGCCAGCGGCTCTTTCGGCTTCTTGATTGCGAAAACCGAGGGCCACGTTACCCTGGGGAACGCCGACTTCTGCTTTTTGATTTTGTTCGCGGCGCTTGGGGCCAAGGGACCCGCGACGTCGAGACTGCCGCGGCTTCGCGATCGATCCGATTTGAGCCCGAGATGCCGGGAAAAGGCTGCCGGCATCGTCAACGATTTCTTAAGCACAGCGCAAAAAGTCCCCATCATAACGCAACCATCGGTACCGCGATCGGCCTTATGCTCGTGAGGCGAGGAGTGTAAGGCCATGCGGTTCGACTGGCGTGCAATCTCCGGTCCGGCCCTGACGGCGGCGACGGCGCTGGCCGCCATCTGCGCCGACCGCACCCTCATTGCCGTGCCCAATCCCGCCCCGCTGTTCGTCTGCATCGTCGCGTTCGCAGGCTCGCTCGCCGGCTTTGCCTCGGGCATGGCGAGCGCGGGGATCGCGGTGGTCGGCTCGGCGCTGTTCTTCCTCAACCATCGCGCCACGCCCGGCTACGACACCACGGACCTGGTCCGGCTGGCGCTGCTGGCGATGACTGCGGCGGGCACCGCCGGAATTACCGGGCTGTTGCGGCAGCGGCTGATGGACACGCTGGCCTGGGAGCGCATGCATCACGAGACCGCGATGCGCCTGTCGGCGGCGCTCGACCAGGTCGACATCGGAATCGTGCTGCTCGACGCCGACACCCGCGCCGAATTCATCAACCGCGCCTTCCGCAACTATTTCTCGCTCTCGGACGAGCAGGCCGATGCCAAGCCGCCGTTCATCGCGCTGATGTATCACGGCCGCGACACCGGCGCCTTCGAGCTGCCCGAGGACGAGCTCGCCGCCTTCATCGCCCGCCGCACCGCGATGATGCGCGCAGGCGATTCGACGCCGATCAACATCAACCTGCGCGACGGCCGCGTGCTGCGCTTTTCCTGCACGGCGCTACCCGACGGCGGACGGATGCTGAGCTACACGCCGGTCACCGACCTGGTCCGCCACACCGACGATCCCGCGAGCGCCGAGTTCTACCGCTCGCTGCGCGACCACGGCGACCGCAAGCTCTCCTGGCACCTGCGGGCGGCCGAATAGCACGGCCGGCTTGATCCTCCGACCACGCCTCTCGTAAACTGCGGCCGCAGCATTCCGCCTGCGCGTCTCATCAGGCTCATCGATGTCCAGCGAGCTCTCCGTCCGTTTCGTCACCCGCCAGGATTACGAGCGCTGGCTTCCGCTGTGGGACGGCTACAACGCGTTCTACGGCCGCTCCGGCCCAACCGCGCTGCCGCTCGAGATCACGCGCGTGACCTGGCAGCGCTTCTTCGACGCCTATGAGCCGATGCATGCGCTGGTCGCCGAGCATGGCGGCGAGCTGATCGGGCTCACGCACTACCTGCTGCACCGCTCGACCATCGCGATCGAACCGGTCTGCTATTTGCAGGACCTGTTCACCAGCGAAGCCGCGCGCGGCAAGGGTGTCGGACGGGCTCTGATCAACGGGGTGTACGATCAGGCACGCCGCATCGGCTGCGGGCGCGTCTATTGGCAGACGCACGAGACCAACCGCACCGCGCGCATGCTGTACGACAAGGTCGCGGAGAACCAGGGGTTCATCATCTACCGCAAGCCGCTTTGATGCCCGTGCGGGCCGGCGCGGGAGGCAACCGGGACGGGCGGCCACGCCCTGTGGATAACCCCGCTGTCACGGCCGCGTAACATTACGGGGTTAGCGTGCACCGGCGTCTGATCAGGCCCCCCGTCACAGATCAACGCCCAGCGGTCCCCGTCAGCAGCCGCGTCTGACCGGGGCCGCACTTTTTTGTGCGACAGCGTTTTCTGCGACACGGTTCTTGGCGAGCGGTCAAGCCCTCGCGTTTGACGCGAGGCATCGTGATCTGCCGGCCACGGGTGCCGCCTTGCGGCAGTGTCGTGCGCGCGTCACAATGCGATGACCCTGCCGCACACCTCAGGAAAACTGTTCATGGAAATCCGCAATCTCGGCCGCTCGGGCCTGCGCGTGTCCGCGGTCGGACTTGGCTGCAACAATTTCGGCCAGCGCACCGATCTCGAAACCTCGCGCAAGGTGATTCACAAGGCGATCGACCTCGGCATCACGCTGTTCGACACCGCCGACATCTATGCCGGGATGGGCGGCTCGGAGACCGTGCTCGGCACGGTGCTCGGCGACCGCCGCAAGGACATCGTGCTGGCGACCAAATATGCCAAGCCGATGGCGAGCGACGGCACCAGGCAGGGCGCCTCGCGGCGCTACATCATGGACGCGGTCGAAGCGAGCCTGAGGCGGCTAAAGACCGACTACATCGATCTCTACCAGCAGCACGAATACGATCCCCTGACGCCGATCGAGGAGACCTTGCGCGCGCTCGACGATCTCGTGCGGCAGGGCAAGGTGCGCTATATCGGCCATTCCAACTTTCCGGCCTGGCGCATCGCGGAAGCGGAGTATGTCGCGCGCGCGATCAATACCAGCCGCTTCGTCTCGGCGCAGGACGAATACAGCCTCGTCGTGCGCGACATCGAGAAGGACCTGCTGCCGGCGGCGCAGGAATATGGGCTCGGGCTGTTGCCGTTCTTTCCGCTCGCGAGCGGACTTCTGACCGGCAAGTACAGGCGCGGCGCCGCGGCGCCCGCGGATACACGCTTTGCCAAGGCCCCGGCGCTGCGCGACCGCTACGTTACGCCGCGCAACGAGGACATCGTGGAGAAGCTGGCCGCGTTTGCGAAAGAACGCGGCCACTCCATGCTGGAGCTGGCGTTCTCCTGGCTTGCTGCGCGGCCGCTTGTTTCGAGCGTGATCGCCGGCGCCACCCGCGTCGAGCAGGTCGAGCAGAACGTGACCGCGATCGCCTGGAAACTCACCGCCGACGAGATGGCGGAGATCGACAGGATCACGCTGGGGTAGCGCCCCTGCTCCCTCTCCCCGTTCTTACGGGGAGAGGGTCGGGGTGAGGGGCTCTTGGCCTTGAAGCTCGCTTTGAATGGCAAGCAAGACACCATCCAGATTGCCGAGGATGTCGTTATTCCAAAATCGAAGCACCCTGTAGCCCGAATCTGCCAAACGCCTATCCCGGATCACATCCTCGGCAGAGTCGTTGTGCTGCCCGCCATCCACTTCGATGATGAGACATTTTTCGCGGCAGACGAAATCGCAAACATAGCCTTTGATCGGATCTTGCCGCACAAACTTGTGCCCATCGATCTGTCGATTGCGAAGACGGTTCCATAGAACCCTTTCTGCATCGGTTTGATTGACGCGCAAGCGTCGTGCGATTCTGATCGATTTGCGATCTGGCCCTCGCATTCCCCTTGCCCCTCACCCGGATTGCTTCGCAATCCGACCTCTCCCCGCAAAGCGCAGGGAGAGGTTCACTCGCCGCGTCGTTGTCTCACACGACCAATCCCTTCATCGGCTTCACCGCGGCGCTGTCGGGAAACACCGTCTCGGCCAGCACGCGCTCGGAAAGCCCAAGCCGATCGCGCAGCACACCCTTGATGACGGCGCGTAGATCCGTGGTCGGCGCGAGGTCGCGGGCCTGGTAGAGATTGGCGGGCGCAAGCCCCGGCCAGTCCGCGATCACCCGGCCGCCCTTCACGGCGCCACCGGCGAGCAGCGCGACCGTGCCGGTGCCGTGATCGGTGCCCTCGGTGCCGTTGATGCGCGCGGTGCGGCCGAACTCGGTCGCGACCACCACCACGGTATCGCGCCAGCGCTCACCAAGCCCCTTCTCGAATTCGGCCAAGGCACCATCGAGACCCGACAGCAATTGCGCGAGGCGGCCGACCGGGCCGCCTTCGTTGGCGTGGGTGTCCCAGCCGTCGAAGGCGAGCGCGCCGATGCGCGGGCCGTCATCGGCGGCCATCAGCTTGGCGGCGCCGCGCGCCACCTGCCGCATCGCCGCGATGCCGCCCCCGCCGGGCTTCGGCTTCATGTCGTCGCCCTGCGCGGCCTTCTCGAGCTTCAGGCCTTGCGACAGCGCGCCGGCCAGCGCCGGGTCGCGATGCGCATAGAGATCGAGCAGCCGCGCGGCGGTGTCGTCATCGGCCTGCGGCAGCGCCACCGGCGCCCAGCCGACCGTCGGCGCGGCGCCACGCAGCACCAGCGGCGTCGTGGGACCGATCGCAAGCGCGCTGGTCACGCGCTCGCCTCTGGGCAAGGCTTCCAGCGCGCGGTTGAGCCAGCCGGACTGCACGCGGCCGGGGCCGGGAAAGCCGCTTTCGAGCACGTCCTGCCCGTCGAAATGCGAGCGGTCGCGATACGACGTCGCAACCGCATGGATCACGGCGGCATGGTTGTCGCGATACATGCGCGCAAATTCCGGCATCGACGGATGCAGCGCGAAGAAAGAATCCAGCATCAGGGCCGGATGTGCTCCGTCGCGCGTCAACGCGATCGAGCCGTGGAGCGCGGCATAGTCGGGATCGCCTGTCGGCGCGACGGTGGCAAGGCCGTCAAGCGCGCCGCGCAGGATCACGACGATGACGCGGGGATCGCGGCCGTCCGCGGCGCGCGCGAATTTCGGCAAGTAGGCCCAGGCGGCGAACGAAGCGGCGCCGAGCAGGAGGCCGCGGCGCGACGTGGCCAGTGAAAATCGGCTCTCACAGCAATCCATCGTCATCTCCGTTGAAATTCCGGCGACATCAGCAGCAGCGCCAGCGCCTGCTGCCGCGTCTCCGCCCGCTCGACGGTGCGCCGCGTGTCTTCCGATGCCGCATCCGCCGCGGCGAGCTCGAGCAGCTCGCGCGGGTCGACACTGTCGGCGAGCCGCGAGGCGATCTGTGCCGCGATATCGAGCCGCAGCTTCATGCCTTCGGGCGCGGCCCAAGCCGCGTTGCTGTCGGGAAATCCGTTCGGGCCGGCCGGCGACCACAGGGGCTGGCCGAGCACGTTGAGGCCGCCCAGATAGCGGCCGGGATCTTCCGGCACGCGCGCCAGCAGCCGGCCGCTCGCCACCAGGAATTCGTAAGGCGAGCGCATCTTGGTCAGCGGCGCGGCCCACGCCTCGTCGGAATCGACCAGTGTCAGCGCCAGCGCCTTGAGGTCGCCGTCGGTCTTCGTGAATGTGTCCTGCAGCCGCGCCACCAGCGCAGGCGGCGGATCATCGGCGACGAAATGGCGGACGAACTTGGTGGCGACGAATTTCGCGGTCGAGGGATGGCGCGCGATGTCCGAAAGAACAGCCTCGCCCTGCGCCAGGCCGTTCGGCTCGTAGACCTTGCCGAGCACGGTCTGCGGACCGGGCTGGTGCGCATTCGCGTTGAACACGAAGCTGCCGGGTGTGCCGAGCTGGCCCTGCCGGCCGGCGAACGTCCAACCCGTGATGACGCGCGCGAGCGACGTCACGTCGTCCTGGGTGTAGCCGCCGCCGACCCCGAGCGTATGCAGCTCCATGATTTCGCGCGCCAGGTTCTCGTTCAGCCCGCGCTTGCGGTTTTGCCCGGCGCGCGAATCCGGACCCAGCGATTGCTGGTTGTCGAGGAAGAACAGCATCGTCGGGTGCTGCTCGACGGCCTTCAACATGTCGCTGAAGCGGCCGAGCACATGCGGGCGGATCGCCTCGCGTTCGAACGAGCCGGCCCACATCCGCGCCAGTCCGCCCTTGCCCGCCGAGATGCAGAAATGGTTGGACCAGAACGCCACCAGCCGTTCGACGAAACCGCAATCGGCCAGCGTGGCGCGCTGCAGCCGCGCCAAGGCCTCCGCACGGAACGTCTTCTGGATCACGTTGAGCGGCTGCTGCGGTGGCTTGGCCGCATTCGGCTGCACGGCCGGCGCGACTTGCGCGTCGGCGGGAGCCATCGCCGCATTGGCATTGCCGGACCCGCGCGGCGTTTCCTTCGGCGCCATCTCGATGGCGATGCTGGAAAGCGACAGGTTGCGCCGCTGCGGCTTGTCCTCGCCGCCTTCGGCCGGCGGCATCGCCTTGGCGGCGGCGGCGCGCGCCTGCTGCTGCTCGAACTGATATTCGAACACGGCTTTCGCCAATTGCGGCGTCGATAGCAGCCCCGGCAATTCGAGCAACGCGCCGTTGGGGCGCGCAAGCTCGCCCTTGACGAAGCCGCGCGGGTCGGACGCCGCATTGACGAAGTCGCCCGACGCGCCGCCGCGCGCACCGAAGCCGAAGCGGTTGAGCGCGACAAGGGCGTTCTGCGAATCCCGGGCCATCGGCTTTCCCTCTGCAGGTTTCCCTTTGCAGCTTTCCCTTGGCGCTCTCTAGTGGAGTAGATTTGACGTTCGCTACCCACTTGCCGCGGGTTCTTTATGCGAACGTCAAATCCAAAGCTCCACTAGAACAAATAATTTGCTAGTGGCCCTTATGATTCTAACATTCGCAAAAGTACCTCCCAAAGCGGGTAGCGAATGTTAGAATCGGACCGCTAGGGCGTATAGTGTCGGGCGGATTATACGGTGGCCGGAAATGAACCCGGCATGAAAAGCGCATTTACGTTCATGACAAATCGGTCAGAAAACCCGGCCAGCCGACGCCTCGCCTGTGCGCGTTGCGGAACGGAATTCTCGTGCAACCTGTCGGGCGGATGCTGGTGCGCCGACGAGACGTTCCGCCTGCCGATGCCATCAGGCAGCGACGACTGCCTGTGCCCGGATTGCCTGCGGAAGATGGCGGAACAGGGCGCCGCAGCAAAGTGACAGAGCGCTGGACTCCCGCCGCCGTCCTTATCGACATGGATGGAACGCTGCTCGACACCGAGCGGGTCTATCTGCAAAGCGCGATCGCGGCCTTGAACGCCTGCGGTTACAGCGACGGCGTCATCGAGCTGTGCCACGCCATGATCGGCATTCCAAGTCCCGACTGCGAGCGGATGCTGCGCAATCATTTCGGCGACGGCTTTCCGTTCGACGACGTGAACCGCGCTTTCGAGGCCCACTGCGCCGACATCTTCGCCGCCGGATTGCCGCTCAAGCGAGGCGCGATCGCGCTGCTCGATGCGCTGGACGCGGCGCGGCTGCCGAAGGCGATCGTCACCTCCTCCTCGCGCCGCACCACGGATTTGCATCTTGCGCTTGCCGGCATCGACAATCGCTTCGATGCGATCCTGACCCGCGACGATGTCAGTCGCGGAAAGCCGAGTCCCGAGCTCTACCTGCTCGCCGCCGCGCGGATAGGAATGCCGCCACAGGCTTGTCTCGCGATCGAGGATTCCAATCCCGGCGTCGCCGCGGCGCATGCCGCCGGCGCGATCACGATCATGGTGCCGGACATCGTGCCGCCGACCGAGGAAACGCGCCGGCGCTGCCGGGCAGTGCTACCCGACCTTGACGCCGTACTGCCGCTGCTACACCGGAAAGCCTGGTGACTTCCGCGCAAGCCCGTCGAAGGCATCGAGCATCCGCTCGCGCCAGGCATAGACCGGATCGTCCTTCTCCAGCACCCTGAAGGGGCTGACGACGCGCGCCCACTGGAAGCCGCCGAACACGATGTAGTCGGCGTAGTTCGGCGCGTTGCCGCCGAGAAAGGCTTGCGACCTCAGCGTCAGCCGCAGCGGATCGAGCGACTTGCGGAATCCGGCCACGGCCTTGTCGCGCTCGGCCGCGACCACTTCGAGCGGACGGCCAAGCCGCGCCTCGCGCGAGGTACGGAAATAGCCGACATCGTCGGGCCCGAGCTGCGCCGGAATGTCGGCAACGACAAGCGGAAACAGGCCGCCGACGATGGCGATGTCGCCCCACCAGTTCAGCATTCGCGCCATCGCGCGGCCGCCGTCGCCGCCGAACAGCGACGGACGATCCGGATAGGTGTCCTCGAGATAATTCGCGATCGCCCAGGAATCGACGATCGTGCGATCGCGATCGAGCAGCACCGGCACCTTGTCGGAGCCGTAGGGCGCGATCGCCGCCTTCTCGGTGAAGCGCCAGGGAATGGTTTCCGCCGACAGCCCCTTGTGCGCCAGCGCCAGCCGCGTCCGCCAGCAATAGGGACTGAAGGGGCGGCGTTCGTCGGTGCCGACGAGTTCGAAGAGTTTTAGGGACATAAGCAAACTCGAGCCAATTTCGTAGGGTGGGCAAAGCCAACCGGTCGCGCGAACGCGCGCCCGATGACAGGCTCCGCGTGCCCACCGACATCCAACTACGGGCCAACCGGTGGGCACGGCGCAAGCGCGCCTTTGCCCACCCTACCGCACTAAAGGATGGATGGCCGGGTCAAGCCCGGCCGTGACGACAATGTTGTATCGCTAGCGCACCACCGCCGCGGTCTGCCCGAACAGAAGCTTGCGTTCCTCATCGGTGCGAATGGAGGGCTGGCCGAAATTCGGATTGACCTCCTTGGCGACGGCGTAGGCGCGCACTGTCGCCGGCCGGTCGCGGACGGTCTCGAACCAGCGCTTCAGATGCGGGAAGTCGTCGATGTCCTGGCTCTGGTTCTTGTAGGGCACGATCCAGGGATAGCTCGCCATATCGGCGATCGAGTAGTCGCCGGCGATGAACTCGCGATCCGCGAGCCGCTTGTTGAGCACGCCGTAGAGGCGGTTGGTCTCGTTCACATAGCGATCGATCGCGTATTTGATCTTGTCCTGCGCGTAATTGTTGAAGTGATGGTTCTGCCCGGCCATCGGCCCGAGCCCGCCCATCTGCCAGAACGTCCACTGGATCGCGTCATAGCGGCCGTAGAGATCGGATGGGATGAACTTGCCGGTCTTCTCGGCGAGGTAGAGCAGGATCGCCCCGGACTCGAAGATCGAGATCGGCCTGTTGCCGCCCTTGGGTTCGTGGTCGACGATGGCGGGGATGCGGTTGTTGGGCGCGATCTTCAGGAAGTCCGGCTTGAACTGATCGCCCTTGCCGATGTTGACCGGGAAAATCTTGTACTTCAAACCGGTCTCTTCGAGGAACATCGTTATCTTGTGGCCGTTCGGCGTAGTCCAATAATGCAGGTCGATCATGGCGGGCGTTCCTCGCGGAATGAATGGCTCATGGATCGCAAGAAAGATGCGATTGCATGAACCTTGCCATGACGACAATCGAAGTCAATGACGGCGCGCAAAAGTGATCGCGCGCGGCGCGCAGGGCTGATCTGTTCGGACTGCGCTAGTTGATGATGCGGCCGTGCGCGCGCAGCAGCTTTTCGCCCTCTTCGGTCGCCGTCACGACCAGACCGAAGCCGGCGATCGCCTCGCGCGCGACATAGCCGCGATCGGCGGCGTCCTCCCAGATCGTCAGGCGCGGGCATGAGGTGCGCCAGGTCGCCACCACCTCGGCATAGACGCGCGGCTCGCGCGCGATCCATTCGACGAAATCGAGCACCAGCGGATCGGCCTCGGCCATCGCGTCCTCCCTTAATTTGCGGCGACGGAGCTCTGGCCGGCCAGCAGCAGCCAGCCGCCGTAGAGAATGTAGTAGCTCGCCACCGTGGTGATCAGCCGGTTGGCCCAGGTGCGGAACTGCTGCTCGCTCATCGCTTCCAGGATGCGCCGCGCCAGCGTGGTGCCGAGCATGGAGGCGGCGATCGCGACCGCGGCAAGCCGCGGATCGAGGCTCGCGGCCTGGTCGATGATGCCGCCGAAATAGATCAGCTTGGTGAAATGGCTGGCGACCTGGCAGGTCGCCTTGGTCGCGACGATGGAGCGGCGATCGAATTTGGCGCCGAGGAAGAAGGTGTCCATCAGCGGGCCCGAGACGCCGGTCATCAACATCAGCCCCATGCAGATCAGGCCGTAGAACGAGCCCTGGACAACGCTGTCGGGGTTGGGCTTCAACCCCTTCGGCATCATCCGCGCCATGAACGGCGTGACGCCCAGCATCAACAGCGCCACCGGCTTGTCCGGGACGTAACGGGTGAGCGACCACAGCGCGAGCGCCAGCGCGCAGCCGATCAGGTAGACGAAGACCGGGCGCCAGCGGATATGCGCCCGCCACAGGAAGGCGCGCCAGCCGTTCGAGGCCATCTGCGTGATGGCGTGCAGCACCATCGCGGTCGGCAGCGGCATCAGCGCCAGCAGCACGCCGATCAGGATCAGCCCGCCGGCCATGCCGAACAGGCCGGACAGGAACGCGGTCGCGACCATCAACAGGCCGAGGGCTGCGATCAGAAGCGGCGTCATTCGAATCTCCGGCGGTCGTCCTCCCTCTCCCCGTTCTTGCGGGGAGAGGGTCGGGGTGAGGGGCAGCCTCCAGAGCACAGCCGGTGGAGAATCCCCCTCACCCGGCGCTACGCGCCGACCTCTCCCCGCATGCGGGGAGAGGTGATTCACCCGGCTCAACGACCGGCTGTATTTCTGCCTTGCCTGAACCTTTCGCGCAAACTGAGATATCTTGCCCTTGCCTCAGTTTTCCTGAGGGTATAGCCAGAGGCAATGCGACGGCTCCTGTTTCTCAACGGCATCAAGGCGTTTGAGGCCGCCGCGCGCGGCGGCAGCTTCGCCGCCGCAGGCCACGAGCTCAATGTCTCGCCGGCCGCGATCAGCCGCCTAGTGCACCTGCTCGAGCAGCGGCTCGGCGTGGCACTGTTCGAGCGCAAGGCCAACCGCCTGGTGATGACCGCGGCCGGGCGCGCCTATCAGAGCGGGCTGACGCCGATCTTCGACGCACTGGCGAGCCTGACCGCGCAGGTGACGGCGGCCGGCCATGTCCGGGCACTGACCATCGGGGTCGGACCGACCTTCGCGATGCGCTGGCTGATTCCGCGGCTGGCGGATTTCCGGCGCCAGGAACCCGACATCGACGTGCGCATCACCACCGGCGGCGCCGCGGTGCCGTTCGGCGAGGACTGGAGCTGCGGCATCAAGCTCGGCGATGGCGCCTGGCCCGGCCTCGTCGCCGAGCCGCTGTTCGCGGCCGACCTCACGCCGGTCTGCGCGCCGCGGCTGGCCAGCCAGTTGAAGCGGCCGACCGACCTGAAGGGGCCGAGCCTGCTCCGCGTCGCCCATTCGCCCGAGGACTGGCCGCTGTGGCTGAAGGCCGCCGGCGTCACCCGCATCGGCGCGCGCGGCACCGAGTTTCAGTTCTACGGACAGGCGCTCCAGGCCGCGGTCGACGGGCTCGGCGTCGCGATGGGTATCCGGCCCTATATCGACGACGACCTCGCGGCGGGACGGCTGGTGGCCCCGTTCGGCTCAAGCGTGCCCAAGGGAATGCGCTGGTATCTGGTCTATCGCGGCTTCCAGCGCGAGCAGCGCGATTTCGCCGCCTTCCGGCGCTGGATCGTCCGCGCCGCGGCCGAGCCGGCCGCCCGCGGCAAGGCGGCTTTGCGCCTCGGCGCGCGCGGCTGAGTTCCTTGCAGATTAAAAAAACGCCGGTGTGAACCGCTTCACAGTGGAGCGGGCGGAAACATGATTCCCTGTGGTTTGGGCGAACGACAGGGTGAACCAATGATCTACTTTTACGACGGTTTCGACATCGAATCCTTCGAGGCTGGCAAGGGCCTGTGGCATGCGCGGATCAGGCGCGCCGATCTCAGTCCGGTCGTGATCGACGGCGTGCTGTTCCCGACTCTCGAGGTCGGCTTTGCGTGGTCAGATCCGGACGCGGCGGTCGCCGACGCCAAGGCCCATATCGACCGCTTCCGGTGCCGCTACGAGAAGCCGAGCCTGGCCCCGAGCGATCACCATTAGCGTGGAGTTTCGGATTTGACGTTCGCAGGAAGCAATCGGGACAAGCGGGCAGCGAACGTCAAATCCGCTCCACTCCACCCGGCGAGCCGATGGAGCGCACCCATGAAGGACGTCCAGCCATCATCGCAACGCCAATCGGGCCCGGTGCGCTCCAACTGCCCTGACTGCAACGCGCCCCTCGTCATCCTCAGGGTGATCGGCGGCCGCGGCACCTGCGAATACTGGACGTTGCGATGCTCGCGCTGTGGCGGCATCCACCTCGACATCGTCGAGCCTGCGCCGGAAACAGCCGCGACCGGCCTGCAACCGGGAACGACGATCGCGGCTCCCGCGACGCACTCCTGACCGCCCCTGACATCTGCTGACAATCGGCCGCGGCCGCGCCGTTTGCCCTTTCATGCCCGCCGGACTCGTCCCATATTCCGGCCATGGCGAAGAAACCTGACGACCCCAAAAGGCCCGGCAAAACCCCGAAATCCAAAGCGCCAAATTCGAAGGCACATCGGCCCGACGTGCAACCGATCGCGCCGGCGCTGGCGGAACTGCTGAACCCCGCGATCAACCGCGGCGAAAGCGGCGTCGGTTCCTCCACCGGCTTGCAGCCGCCGCCGGACAACTCGTGGGATCGCCGCTCGGGCGGCGAGGCCGCCGCCCACCGCGCCCGCGCCTCGACCCGCAGCAAGAGCGACGCGGTCGCCGAGCGCGATGCTTCGGGAAGCGAGGCGTCGCCGCGCGAAGGTTTCGAGGAGGCGCCGCAGCCGCATTACGGCACCTCCGCGACCGTGCCGATGCTCGATCCGGAACTGGCGCGGCAGCTCGGCCTGCCGACTGCCGAGGACGACGAGGCGGAGCTGGCGCGGCCGCCGCGCAACAAGATGGAGGCACTCGGCGTCAAGGCCACCGCCGAAGCGCTGGAAAACCTGATCCGCGACGGCCGCCCGGAATTTCGCGGCAAAGACGGCCAGCTCAAGGTGTGGACGCCGCACCGGCCGCCGCGCCCGGAAAAGAGCGAAGGCGGCGTCCGCTTCGAGATCAAGTCCGACTACCAGCCCAAGGGCGACCAGCCGCAGGCCATCGCGGAGCTCGTCGAGGGCATCCAGCGCAACGACCGCAGCCAGGTTCTGCTCGGCGTCACCGGGAGCGGCAAGACCTACACCATGGCCAAGGTGATCGAGGCGACGCAGCGCCCGGCGCTGATCCTGGCGCCCAACAAGACGCTGGCCGCCCAGCTCTATGGCGAGTTCAAGAACTTCTTCCCCGACAATGCGGTGGAATACTTCGTCTCCTATTACGACTACTACCAGCCCGAAGCCTATGTGCCGCGCACCGACACCTATATCGAGAAGGACTCCTCGATCAACGAGCAGATCGACCGCATGCGCCATTCGGCGACGCGCGCGCTGCTCGAGCGCGACGACGTCATCATCGTGGCCTCGGTCTCCTGCATCTACGGTATCGGCTCGGTCGAGACCTATACCGCGATGACGTTTGCGCTGAAGAAGGGCGAGCGCATCGACCAGCGCCAGCTCATCGCCGACCTCGTCGCGCTGCAATACAAGCGCACCTCGGCCGATTTTTCCCGCGGCACCTTTCGTGTCCGGGGCGACGTCATCGACATCTTCCCGGCGCACTATGAGGACCGCGCCTGGCGCGTGAACCTGTTCGGCGACACGGTGGAGACCATCGAGGAATTCGATCCGCTCACCGGCCACAAGCAGGACGACCTTGAATTCATCAAGGTCTACGCCAACTCGCACTATGTGACGCCGCGACCGACGCTGGTGCAGGCGATCAAGGCGATCAAGAGCGAACTGAAGCTGCGTCTCGACCAGCTCAACCAGCAGGGGCGCCTGCTCGAGGCGCAGCGGCTCGAGCAGCGCACCATGTTCGACCTCGAGATGATGGAGGCGACCGGAAGCTGCGCCGGCATCGAGAACTATTCGCGCTACCTCACCGGCCGCAGGCCCGGCGAGCCGCCGCCGACATTGTTCGAATACGTGCCCGACAACGCGCTCGTGTTCGCCGACGAGAGCCACGTCACCGTCCCGCAGATCGGCGGCATGTTCCGCGGCGACTTCCGCCGCAAGGCGACCTTGGCCGAATATGGTTTCCGCCTGCCCTCCTGCATGGACAACCGCCCGCTGCGCTTCGAGGAATGGGACATGATGCGGCCGCAGACGGTCGCGGTGTCGGCGACGCCGAGCGGCTGGGAGCTCAATGAATCGGGCGGCGTGTTCGTCGAGCAGGTGATCCGCCCCACCGGACTCATTGATCCCCCCGTTGATATCAGGCCCGCCCGCACCCAGGTCGACGATCTCGTCGGCGAGGTGCGCGCCACGGCCGCGGCCGGCTACCGCTCGCTGATCACGGTGCTGACCAAGCGCATGGCGGAGGATCTCACCGAATATCTGCACGAGCAGGGCATCCGGGTGCGCTACATGCACTCCGACATCGACACCATCGAGCGCATCGAGATCATCCGGGACTTGAGGCTCGGCGCGTTCGACGCGCTGGTCGGCATCAATTTGTTGCGCGAAGGCCTCGACATTCCCGAATGCGCGCTGGTTGCGATCCTCGACGCCGACAAGGAAGGTTTCCTGCGCAGCGAGACCTCGCTGATCCAGACCATCGGCCGCGCCGCGCGCAATGTCGACGGCAAGGTGATCCTCTATGCCGACACCGTGACCGGCTCGATGGAGCGCGCAATCGCCGAGACCAACCGCCGCCGCGAGAAGCAGGTCGAGTACAACACGGCCCACGGCATCACGCCCGAAAGCGTGAAGAAGTCGATCGGCGATATCCTCAACTCGGTCTACGAGCGCGACCATGTGCTGGTCGAGATCGGCGACGGCGGCCAGGGCTCCGGATGGTCCGACGACGTCATCGCGATCGGGCACAATTTCGAGGCGGTGCTCGCCGACCTGGAGACGCGGATGCGCGAGGCGGCTGCGGATTTGAACTTCGAGGAAGCAGCCCGGCTGCGCGACGAGGTCAAGCGGCTGCGCGCCACCGAAATGGCCGTGGTCGACGATCCCACCGCCAAGCAGCGCGTGGTGCAGAACCGCGCAGGCGCGTACGCGGGCACCAGGAAATATGGCGACGCCGCGAATTTGCCTGTCAGTGCGATGAAGAAAAAGGGCGTGTCCTCGGCCATCAAGGCGGGCGGCCGCGCCGGCTCAAAAGTCCACAAGCCGCATCTCGACGAGATGCACGGCCCGGAGTCCCTGCCGTTCCGGCCGAGCGGTGCGCTGCCCGAAAAACCGTTCGGCAAGCAAAGCCGTATCTTCCAGCCGACCGACTCGCAGCAGTCCGGCCCCGAGTTCGGCCCCGCCCCGCGCTCGACCGGCGGCGCGCCGGGACACAGAGGCGGGTGGAAGCGGAGGTAGCGAGATTGGTGCTAGAGACCTTTGACACCGCCAAGCTCTAGGGATCTCATACGAACGAGAACAACGAATAGTTGCACACAACTTAAATTCGTCTAATTTCGGCTCCTTGGGGGGGAGCCGGAATGCCTGAAATCATCTTGCCTTTTTTGAAGTGGGCCGGCGGAAAACGTTGGCTGACGAACAATACTGAATTCGAAGTCCCTCGGTTTTCGGGACGATACATCGAACCTTTCCTTGGAAGCGGTAGCATCTTTTTTTGGCTTCAGCCAAATGATGCAATGCTATCCGATTTAAATTCAGAGTTGATAGCCACGTACGTTGCTTTGAGAGATGAGCACGCAAAAGTCTTACGACATCTGAGACAGCACGCTCGAAGCCACTCAAAGGCACACTACTATAAAGCCCGCGATGAGTTCAGGCCACGCTCAACCGCTGCTCGAGCAGCTCGCTTTCTTTACCTAAATCGAACCTGCTGGAATGGCCTCTACAGGGTAAACCTAGAAGGAAAATTCAACGTTCCAAAAGGCACAAAATCGAACGTCATCTTGGGGACCGATGACTTTAAAGCAGTATCCAAGATTTTGCAGAAAGCAAAGCTGGTCTGCTGCGATTTTGAAACTGTCATCGATGAGGCCAAGAGCGGCGATCTTATTTACGCAGATCCGCCGTATACCGTCCGCCATAACATGAATGGCTTTATCAAATACAATGAGGTGCTCTTCTCCTGGGAAGATCAACAACGCTTACGCGCCGCTCTATTAAGAGCAAGCGCGCGAGGCGCGAAGTTTCTTCTTTCAAACGCAGATCATGCATCTGTCCGCGAACTATACGCCGATGTCGGATCAATTAAGGTTGTCAATCGCGCTTCAATCATCTCAGGTGATCGCGCCGCACGAGGCACCACCACGGAATTGCTCGTATCGAATTAGGCTCGCTTGGCTGCGCTCATGCCCCTTACCAACAACCTAGGCAATTTGGCGCAGGTTGAACAGTCAAGGTTGCTAACGCTCTGATTGAACGATATCATTTTAGCTGCATGACTGGGCGATAGTTGGGATCATCCGCCTCCAAGAGCGGACTGATAGGGGAAACTTCATTGGCTACTTCACCATCTCGTCCACCTCTTGCGCCCTTGGTCTCGACAGAAGGAGAGAAGCACGCCGAATTCAAACGTCGACGTGACGATTACTCCTATTTCAAGGTTCCCGCAGGAGGTGAGACACCGTACCTCAACCAAGGCTGGGAGGTGGAGAAGGTTCTCAAGCGACAAGTCCGACTCAAGAAGCGGAAGCCACTTGATCGACAATTTGAGGACCTTGTTTGGCGCTTATTCTATCGCATGGGATACGATGATCTAAATAGGGGGCACGACTTTACTATCCAATATCGTGGCTCTGATGGCTCTCTTCACGAAAAACAAATCGATATCTTCTGCAAAGATGGTGAGACAGTCGTCATTGGCGAATGCAAATGTTGCGACGAATACAAGCCCCGCTCCTTGAGCAAAGATTTGGCAGAAACGATCGGCCTAAAGAAGGCCTTCGCCAACGCGATACGTGCGCATTATGGGCGCGAATTCAAACCAAAGATTCTTTGGTTCTATTTCACGGACAAAGTGCTTTGGAGCAAACCCGACAGGAGCAAAGCGGACTCCGAGAACATTCACGTTATGACAGAGCGAGAACTGGACTACTTCTCCCAGCTTGCTGAGCATTTAGGGCGAGCCACGAAATATCAGTTTCTAGCCGAATATTTGGGAGGACAGAAAATTCCCGAGATGCGGGATTCCAAGGTACCTGCAATCAGAGGAAAGCTCGGAGGCAAAGTGTTCTACTCTTTTGTTTCGACGGCAGAACAGCTCCTCAAGATCTGCTTCGTGAATCATAGAACCTTAGCTGACCCCCTTGCGCTCCCAACCTACCAACGAATGGTAAAGCGTGCACGCCTCCGTTCGATTGGCGATTACCTGAAGTCTGGAGGATTCTTCCCCACCAATATCCTGATAAACTTCGATGAACGACGACCATTTGACCGCAAGGGCGGTGACGCCAACAACGATGTACAATTTGGTGACCTACACCTTCCTGAAAGATATAAATCAGCCTGGATCGTCGACGGACAGCATAGGCTGTATGGATATTCGGTGATCGATCCGAAGTTCTCCAAGCAGAACATCGCCGTGATCGCATTTGAAGGGCTCAAGCGGGAAGAAGAAGCAAATCTCTTTGTTACAATCAATCATGAGCAAAAGAGCGTTCCGCGGACCTTGCTGGATGAACTAGACGCCGATTTAAAATGGGGCTCTACGAATCCAACAGAGCGATTGGCTGCGATGGCCGCGAGGATCGTTCAGACTCTCACGGAGGAGGTTGGAGGCCCGCTTTTCCGCAGAGTTATTGCTCAGGGCATCCAGGGTGACGACGTAATGTGCCTGACCATGCCCGAGCTCAAAGGAGGAATCGTTCGATCCCATCTCATCGGCAGTCTCGCGCAAAAGCGCAAGCTCCTCGTAGACGGACCACTGACAGGGGATAGCGATCTTGCGACGGTAAAGCGTGCTTCAGCGACGATCAGCTCCTTCTTGCAAAATATTCGATCTGCCAATCCGAGTCGTTGGGACCTCGGCCGAGAGGGTGATCTAAGCACCAATGTTGGACTAAGAGCACTACTCTTGGTCTTCAACTCGCTGATTGTACATGCCGAGTCCAAAAAGAAGAATTTTGACGCTCGCAACGCCGAGCCTAGCGAAATCGTAGATAACATTCTCCCCTTCGCGAGACCCTTAGGTGAGTATCTCCGGGACGAGCCCGATAGCTCGTTCAGGGAACGATTTGGACGGACCAAGTATGGCTCTGGTGGACCGCCCACCTACTTCTACGAACTTTCCGAAATCATTCACGAGGCCGACCCCACATTTTGTCCGGACGGCTTGCTTGAACACATCGCGTCCAAGGACAACGAAAGAATTGAGGCTGCGACGAAGACAATCTCTTTCATCGAGAACCGCGTATCCGACATAATCTTTGACCACTTCAAGAAGTTGCATGGCGACAAGTACTGGAATCAGATCGGCACGCCGCAAATGCGAGTGAAGGCATACGAGCGTCAACAATCTGACGAACCGGAAAAACAGCTAGAAATTGAAGCTTATCTCGATTTCATCGACAAAAAGAAAATCATTGAAAAACAAGAGAACTGGGAGGTGTTCAAGAAGTACTTCAATATCCCCCTTCCGGGAGAAAAAGGACAAGCAAAGAATTTGCGCTGGATGGATAGGCTAAATGAGTTGCGGCGTGTCGTAGCTCACTCTCACAAGCGCGCGTTTAAGAGCGACGATCTTGATTTTCTTGAGTGGATAAAGGCCGAATTTGAAAAGCGGCTACTCGAAGCTGTCTAAATTGCGCAGAAATGGGCTGACGCCTAGCTACCACCACGAGCTCCTTATTTCCTAAGGATGAAGTATCAAATGTCGCGCTCAGCAATTGAGACCCTAGAAGAATTCATTGAAGGAAGAGCGGCCCCTTACCTTGAAGCTCTCGCTGAAGTCGTTGTCGTCGTTTTCTTTGGCATTCTTCCTTTTATAGTCGCGGTCATTCGATATAACGTGGTCAATAACGTCTCTGACGTTTTTGAGTATACGACCACATTCAACGACTCTTTTTCAGGCGGCCAACTTTATTTGTACGCGTTCTCTCTATTCGGAACGCTGATGTGGCTTTCGTTCTTCAACTGGACCATTCCTTTCTACAAATCCCGCATTCTCATTGCAGCGATAGTAATAGTTGTCGGACTTCTTATCGTGGCGATGGGAGGCATCGATCCGACATTCTCCACGATAAAAAACAAGTCCGTCGTCAAGCTAAGCCACTACTGCTATGCAATCTGCATCATTCTTTACTTGCTTCTCCTTTTGATATCGAAAGCGGAGCCTCCTTCAGTAAATGAGACAACGGAGTCTGAAGCAAGGAGCTTGATGGCTAGAGCCCGCAAAGAGATCGGAAATGACTGATCGCTTTCTCTCATTTCCGGTCACGAGAGTAACCCAGCCCGTAGGGACCTTTTTTGCTGGCTCCGTGGATGCGTATGCACTGCTCGAAATTTGCAAGTTCGACTTTCGCCGAATTGCAGATGCCGGGGGTTACAAGGAATTTCTAGGCTTTCAACGAAAGCTGGATCTAAAACGAGTTCGCTCAATCGAGCGCTACATTCAAACTTTGGATGCAGTATTTCCAACAGCAATAGTTCTTTCCGTTGATGAAAAGTGTGCGAGCATTGATACCGATGCAGCAGGCCATAGCACGCTCAAGCTTCAGGGGTACCAGGACAGCGAAACGGTCGACTTCCGAATTGAATACGAGGACATCGCCAGCATTATAGACGGGCAGCATCGGATGAAAGCATTCGAGAACATCAAGGGTCTAGAGTTTCAGGTTAATGTTGCCGTGTTCGTGGGAGCTGATGACGCAACGAAGGCCGACATCTTTTCGACCGTGAACCTTGCGCAAACGAAAGTGAACAAGAGCTTGGTCTACGACTTGTTCTCTTTGCAGAAGGCCCGCAGTTCCGAGAAAACCTGTCATGAGATCGTGGTAGCCCTTGACGAAATGAAAGAGAGCCCGTTCTTCGAAAAAATAAAGCGATTGGGATCAGCTACCGATGGCCGATTTGGAGAAACTCTCTCCCAGGCAACCGTGGTGAAGGGCTTACTCCCGTATATTACGGATGATGCACTTGCGGATCGAGATATCGGCAAGCGTTTTGGCTTTTGGGATCCGTCAGGCCCAGAAGAAGTAAAAAGGAGGATTTTTCGTCCATTCTTTGAACGACAGCAAGACGAGAAGATACTCGCAAATGTCCTGAATTACTTTTCCGCCATTCGCGACAGATGGCCGAACGCTTGGAAAAACACCGGCTCGGGGAACATCATCAATCGAACCAACGGGTTCAACGGGTTTATGCGCTTTCTTCGACCGGTCTATCTTTACTTCACCAATGAACCGACAGTGGTTAGCAAGCAGCAATTTGCATCTATCTTTCAGAAGATCAAACTTGCTGAGCATGACTTTAACCCTGAGAACTTTCTTCCCGGCACAAGCGGCTCGACAAAACTGTATCGGGTATTGATGGAGCAAAGCCACCTCGATTCATGACATTTTTGTCGCACCGAAATTCGGCTCGAAAGAGCGATTCTCTTTCGCCACTTACCTCCATCCTCGCCTTCCAGCGCCAGCACCGCCTCGCCGTCGTCAGCACGGTCAACGCCGGCGCGCCGCAGGCGGCGATGGTCGGCTATGCCGTGATGCGCTCGACATCGTCTTCGACACGCTCTCGACCTCGCGCAAATATCAGAACCTGATCGCCGATCCGCGCGTCGCAGCCAGGGCCGCCGCGCATTGAGGAGACGACGTTCTGAGGAAACAGTCCGCTCCGGGTTCGAACGTGTTGACGCCCTCGGCCGACTAAGGGACGATGCCGCCGCCACGGCGGCTGCGTGTCCCGTGATTGATCGAACGTCCTGCTCCATGCCGAACCCCACCCTCATTGCCATCGCGCTGGCTCTCGGCGGCGCGCTCGCCGCCTCCCCCGCCCTCGCCCAGGACGCCTCCGACGGCACCCTGCTCGCCACCTTCTGCGACGCCGCCAACATCAAGGGCGAAACCTGCGCGCATGCGAAAGGTTATCCCGGCGCGGGAAAGCGCGGCTGCGACGTCAAGCTTCTGGGGGATCGCCACAGCGGGCGGTTCGCAGGCTCGGGCAATCCGCTGCTCGTCGTCAACTATGAGAGCGCCTGCGAGTCGCGGGCCACCGACGACGGCGGAGCCGTCGTGTTCGAGCAGGTTGCGGGCAAATACAGCTTCGTCGGCTTCCAGCCGGGCTCGCGGATCAATGACTGCCTCACCGTGCCGCGCAACGAGCGCGAGGACTCGCTGATCTGCCTGATGGGCCATATGGGCCAGGGCTATCTCGAAGGCGGCGTGGCGCAGATGTCGTTCGCGCGGGACTATGGCAAGGGCATCAGCATCAAGCCGAACATCCTGCTGCGGGCCGTTGATTCCACCGGCGCCGCCGGCGCCAATGTCGTGACCTGCAGGAAGAAGCCGCCGCACTATTTCGAGCTGTCGAAACTCGCCGCCGGGCCGCGCAAGGAAACCGTGGCGTTCGACGCCAGCTATGCCGATGCCGACACCGTCAAGACCGCCTGCGGCAAGGGCTTCCCCAAGCCGAAGGAGACCTTCGGCACGCTCGCCAAGGGCGACGCCTACGTGCCCGAGGGCAACGAGAAGAAAGCGAAATTCATCATCGATCTCAGGACCCGCAAGGTTGCCCCGCAAGGCTGATCCGCCACGCACGCCATCGATCGAAGCTCAGCTTTGAGATGACACCCAGAGAGATCCTCCCCTTCCTCAGTGCCCACCGCCTCGCGGTCGTCAGCACCGTGCATGCTGGCGCGCCGCAATCGGCGGTGGTCGGCTATGCCGTGACCGATGCGCTCGACATCATCTTCGATACGCTCTCGACCTCGCGCAAATACAAGAACCTCGCCGCCGATCCGCGCGTCGCGCTGGTGATCGGCTGGGACAACGAGCAGACCGTGCAGATCGAGGGTCTCGCCGACGTGCCGACGGGCCCTGATCTCGACGCCTGCAAGCAGGCCTATTTCGCGGCCTGGCCCGACGGCCCCGAGCGCGCGCAATGGCCTGACATCGCCTATGTGCGGATACAGCCGCGCTGGCTGCGCTTCAGTGATTTTTCCTGCGCGCCACCGCGCATCGAGGAAATGGCGCTTGCGTAAAGCGCGAGTAACGATGAGGCGTGGATGGCCGGGTCAAGCCCGGCCATGACGGAGCGAGGCAGATGGCCCGGCCGAAATCGCGGCGATGAGCGGATTGCTTCGTCGCGCTGTAACTCGCAATGACGCGGAGAGCGTTACCGCCTCACAGCTTGCCCTGCCCGTTCGCCTGGCTCTGCTGCGGCTGCTGTTGCTGCCTTTGCTGCTCGTGGGCGCGATGGCGGCCATAAACGCAGCCGGCGGCGGCGCCCAGCATGCCGTGATGGCCGGCATAATGGCCGGCGACGCCGCCGACCACGGCGCCCTTGATGCAGCCCTTGGCGTCGGCGGACGAGGTCGAGGCCAACGCAAGCGTTGCGACGGCGAGAATGGCGAGTGCGGTTTTCATGATGCAGATCTCCGAACCGGATTCGCATCGATAACATCCGGCGACGGGCTACAGTTCCCCTCACCCTCCGCGGCACGGTCATCGCCCGGCTTGACCGGGCGATCCAGTATTCAGAGGCGTACAGAATGCAATCGAAAAGCCGCGGCGTACTGGATACCCCGCTTTCGCGGGGTATGATGGAAGGGGCGCCTCTGCTCCTATTTCGGCTTCTTTCCGCCCCCGCCCACATCATCGAGGAAGGCGCGGACTTCGCGGTTGAGGAAATCGACGTCAGCGGGAAAGAAGCCGCCGGCCGAGGCGTGGCCCGTCACCGTGCCCGGCGAGATCGTCAGCATCTTCACGTTGGGGATATTGTTTGCCGTCGCGACCGGCTCGATCTCCGGGTTGAGCAGGTCCTTCGTGCCGGTGAGAATCAGCGTCTTCGCCCTGATCGAGGCCAGCGCCTTGGCGGTATCGCCGCCAAAGCCCCGTGGCGCGGGCGTCCGGCCGGCTGGTCAGAGCCAACTACAGCCACTAATTGCAAAACGCCGACTACACGCAACATGACGCGCCCGTTGCGGCGCAAATTGATCGTTATGCAATTCCGTTCACAATGCGATCGGCCCGACTCGTGCCCAATGGCGGAGAAGAAACGAAATGGCGGAAGCCCTCAACCGGCAACGCATCCTGAATTTCCTCGACACCTTCTATTCCGGCGATATCGAAGGTGCCCTGAACTGGTGCAACGAAGACGTGACCTTCATCGCCAACGCGCCGGTCGACGTGCTGCCCCACATGGGCAGCCACAAGGGCAAGGCCGCGCTGCGCGCGATGTGGCAGACGATCGGCACGCGCTATTCGGAGATGCGCCACGAGATCACGCACCTGGTCGCCGAGGGCGACAAGGTCGCGGCCCTGATCCGCCTGTTCTTCCGCAAGCGCAAGAACGACCGCATCGTGCAGTTCGACCTCGCCGCCTTCTACACGCTCCACGACGGAAAGATCAGCGAGATCCGCGAGGTGCTGGACTCTTTCGAGCTGGTGCAGCAGCTCCTGGAGCGCGACGTCGCGGCGGCGCTCGCGATCAAGCCGGGCGAGATCTGACGCTTTCGAGGGCTGACGCATGAAGCGTCATGCCCGCTGTTTGGACGCAAGCCTTGTTTTGAACCGGACGGCGGTGTGCGGCGACCCACTACCTGCCACTTTCCGGACAACGACAGGCGTTGCACTCCATGAAGATCGCGTTGCTCGTCGTGCTGGGCCTTGTTCTGGGCGCACTGGGCGGCGCCGCGCTCGGGATCGGGGCCGGGCTTGCCTGGGTCGAAATCTTCAAAACCTCGAGTTTTGAAGGCTATAGCGGCATGCTGGTGTTCTTCACCTTCATGCCGGTGGGAGCCGTCATCGGCGGCCTCGGCGGCGCCATCCTGTTCGGCCTGCTTGCGTTCCGCGACAGCGCCATCGCCATCGAACGCGAGCCGATCCGCCGCCGCGAGCCCTGAACGTCACGCAAAACGCGAAAACGCGCGCATTTGTGCAATGCAGAAATGCGCATTGATTTCCGGCGAACATCCTCTATTTCGACGCTCAAATGATGAGTGCAGCAACCGCGCCGGGCGCCTTTCGGGCCCGTGACGGCTGATTGCTGCTTTAGCAAGCCATTTCTGGAAAGAGACAAATGACAGAGCATAGCCTCTGGCGTTTTTCGCGCGCGTTGCATCGCGCGATCAACGAACGCCAGCATGAGGACCTTGCCGCCCTGCTCGACGACGACGTCGAGTGGGCGATCTACGGTCCGATCGACATGTTTCCCTTTCTCGGCGCGCGCCATGGCAAGTCCGCGGTGCTCGAGGTGATCAGGCAGATCGCCGACAACATCCGCGTCCACCGCTTCGACCGCGAGACCATCATGCTCGGCGTCGACTCGGCGGCCTCGATGCTGCGCTACTCGCTGACCCTGCTCGATTCCAACAAGCCGATCTCGCTGCGGGTCGCGCATTTCGCGCAGTTCAAGGCCGGCAAGCTCGCGAGCATCCGCGTGCTGGTCGACACCTTCGACCTCGTCGAGCAGGCGCTCGGCCGGCACATCCACCTGCCGCGGATCTCCACGGTCGCCTGATCCTGGTCACGAGGCGATCCGGCTTCCAGCCCCGCCGGATCACCTCGCCAGCGGGCGGCGCGGGGGACCGTCTGGGCGCGATACTCGCGCCCGGCGGCGCCGGCCCGTTGGCTCCTTGCGATGACGCGGGCGTGAATCGCCGCGTCATCGCCTTGCCGCTATAAATGCCCCGCGAATCTGGCTGTGGGGAAATCGTGACATTGCCGAAAGCTTCGGGCTGCCGCGCGCTGCTGCTGGTGGCGAGCCTGATTGTGGCCTCCGGCCTGCCGGCGCTGGCGCAGTCGGCGGAAGAGGAAGACGGCGCCGAGGCGCCGGCCGCGGAGGCCGAGGCCAGCCCAAGCCAGGATGTCGACATGAGCGGCATCGATGTCGACAAGCTCGACTGGAGCCAGCTCAATGTCGATGCTTCCACGCTCGCTTATTCCGGGCCGAAAGGCGGCGCCCCGCGACGCGCCGACGGCGGTGATGCGACCTGGTCCGCCAAGGACCGGGTCGGCGGCACCGCGGTCTCGGTCAAGCAATCGATCTCGCCATTCTGGGACACGCGGATCGGCGCCGACATGACCGTGGTCCGCGCGCCCGCCACCATGTCCGAGCTGCTCGCCGAAAAGACCGCCAATGGCGGCAACCTGCCGCAATCCGCCGGCTCCGCCTGGGCCGCGGTCACCGCGCCCGGCGCCGGGCCGCTGTGGGACAAGACCGCGGTGGAAGCACGACTCGATCCATCGCAGGAGCAGAGCAGGTTCGGCACCTCCTTGAGCAAGTCGCTGCCGCTCGACGAGCAGTATTCGCTGACCCTGCAGAACGGCTACAATCTGATCCAGCAGGGCCTGGTGCCGCTGCCGGGCATCGCGCCGCATCCGTCGCGGAACTACCAGACCGACCAGTCCGCCAGGCTGAGCATCGGCAATACCGGCACCAGCATCATCGCCGGCCAGGCGCTGTCGTCGGCCGACGACCGGTGGCTGCGCCGAATCGGCGCCGAGCAGCAGCTGTTCGACGGCGTCAGCGTGTCCGGCACGATCGGCGAAACGCCGCAGGGCGCGACCAGCAAGAGCCTCACGGCCGGTTTCAAGCGGACCTGGTGATCCCACTCCTGTCTGGGGAATGATCCAGCAATGCCGCATATTGGCCGCGATGCGGTCAAAATCGGCAGTCTCTCATAGCACTCGCCTACCTTCGTCGTGCGGGGGACTTCCGCGCTCGGTTCACACGCGAACAGGGGATTAGCAGATGAACGCGATCAATCGTTCAGAACAACTTGACGAAACTGAAGTCGACGACAATCTCGCCGCGGTCTCGGAGGTCGAAGACGGCATCCGGGATTTCGTGCGCAATGACATCGCATATCTGCGCCGGCCGGCAGTGGTTGCCAGTTCCGAGGCGCTCGACTCCAACCACGAAGCGACAGTAAACAGCGTGAATTCATTGATCCAGCGTGTTGCCGGTACCTCGCTTGCCGAAATCGAGAAGCTGATCGGCGAACTCGAGAGCCTGCGCGACCTGCTGCATGCGGAAGGCCAGCGCGTCCAGCGCGAGATTTCCGGCTATGCCCAGCTCAGCCAGGCTGCAATGAAATCGACCCGCATGATCGCCGACAACGTTTCGCAGTGGAAACGCGCGGCCGACGGGCTGCGCCACAGCTAGATCCGCATCTCGACTGATTCGAGAGCCGCCGCCTTCCCGCGCCGGGAAGCGCGGCGGTTCTCGCTTGAGACCGATCGTGCGCGGTAAAAAAGCCGTCAATCCGCTTGAACTTTGCGCCGCGGCGGCGCGACCAAACCGCGATGACTTCATATCGCGATGTCATCGCGTGGTTTTTGATGGGGCATGATCTTATCGGAAAGAGCCGACAACCGGCTTTTCCGCATCATGCCCCGAGATCGGGCGGCCAACCCGCGCGATGCTCTGGGGATACAATTCATGGAAAGCATTCGACCCGACAACACCGACCCGATCCCGCTGCGCGCCAGCTCGCCGCACCGGGTGGGCATCCTCATGATCCGGTTTGTCGGGCTGCTGCTCCTGGCGGTCGTCGCGCTCGCGCTGCTGTACAGCCGCTGAGTGCGCCTCAGGCCGCAGGCACCAATCAGTTCGTATGGTTAGCGAAGCCTGACTTATCGGGGCTCGAGCGAGGCGACTTCCAGCGAATAGGAGCCGTCGGCATAGCCCTTGACCACCATCGCGGTCGTCGACATCACCGCGAGCGTCACGGTTGCGAAGATAAAGCCCACCAATTTGAGGCCGCGGCGGTCCGCCATGATCCATCCCCGTCAGAATTCTTCTTCCCTGTGTCGATATGACAGGGACAGGTTCAAAATGCGTTAGCGCAAGAAGCGTTCCGCGGATCGTCAGCCGTCGCGGCGCGCGAACCGTTCGCTAACCATGTTCGCGGGCGATGGACGCGCAAGGCATACGCGAGGGGCGCGAACGCCTCACGCCTTGTTCAGCCGCGGCACGAAGGCGGTGGCGAGCAGCGAGAACGCCAGCTCGCCGCGCTGGTTGGTGCCGGTGTTGCGGGCCTGGATGATGCCCCATTCGGGGCGAGAATCCGATGTGCGCTTGGATTCGATTTCGCTCGCGAAGCTGATGGTGTCGCCCGCGAGCACGGGCTTGAGCCAGCGCAGGTCGCGAAAGCCCGGCGACGGGCCCCACACGGCGACCTTTTCGCCGCGCGCCGCAGCCTCCGCGGCCTGCCGCTGCGCATCCGCGACCAAAAGCTTCATGCAGACCGAGCCGACGTGCCAGCCGGAAGCGGCAAGCCCGCCGAACAGCGACTTGCGGCCTTCTTCCTCGTCGAGGTGAAAGCGCTGCGGGTCGAATTGGGCCGCGAATTTCTTGATCGCCGCAGCGGTGAAGGTGTAGGAGCCGAGCTCGCGCCGCTGCCCGACTTCCATTTGCTCAAAGAAGCGCACCTGTACCCGCTTTCCGAAGTTCGTTCTCCCTCGCAGCACCCACTTGCACGAACTTCGGAAAGCAAAGGGTACCAGAATCCGTATTGTTCCAGTGCCGCTTTCGATTTGGAGTTCCTGATCGAGTTTGCCGCTGCAGGAATTCCAAATCGGCGGCACTAGGAGCTGCCATCCCGTCGCCCGATCATCAGCGGCGAGACCATCTCGCACAGCGCCTCGCCGGCCGCGTTGCGCGCCACCGCCTTGATGGTGACGATGCCCCTCTCGGGGCGGCTGCTCGACACCCGCGCCTCCAGCACATCGACTTCGAGCATCACGTCGTCGCCCGGGCGCAGCGGCGCGAGCCAGCGCAGCTCGCTGACCCCCGGCGAGCCGAGCGAGGCGGCGCGGCCGATGAAGCCGTCGAACATCATCCGCATCATCAGCGAGGCCAGATGCCAGCCGGAGCCTGCGAGCCCCCGCAGCATCGAATGCCGGGCGGCCTCCTCGTCGAGATGCATCGGCTGCGGATCGAATTCGGCGGCAAAGGCGAGGATCTCCTCGCGCGAGACGTGACGCGGTCCAAAGGTGCCGAGGCGGCCGGGCGGGAAATCTTCGTAAGTCAGCGTCATGGGATGAGGATAGGGGGTAAGGAAGCCCGATTGTGGCCGCACTTTGCAGCAATCTCAACCCGCGCGGTCCGCATGCCTCATGCTACCATTGGCCGTTCGACTCGCCCCGGGGGAAAAGATGTTTGAATTTCAGGACCTGTTTCAGTGGGACCGCTTTATCACGCCCACCATCATCAAGACGTTCTACTGGCTGGTCATCGCGCTGATCTGCCTGTTCGGGCTGTCGGGCATCTTCTCCGGGCTGGCGGCGATGGCGATCAGCCCGTTCGGCGGTTTCCTGGTGCTGCTGTCCTCGATCGCGAGCGTCGTGGTCGGCATCGTGTTCTCGCGCATCGTCGCCGAATTCATCCTGATCGTATTCCGTATCAACGAGCATCTCGGCGCGATCCGCGACCAGGGCGGCGTGCGGTAGCCACTGCAACCGTCATGGCCGGGCTGCCCCGGCCATGACGAAGCAAGCCGCGATCCCTAGGTATTGAACCTGAAATGCATCACGTCGCCATCGGCGACGACATAGTCCTTGCCTTCGAGGCGCAGCTTGCCGGCATCGCGGGCGCCGGCCTCGCCGCCGAGCGTGACGTAATCGTCATAGGCAATGGTCTCGGCGCGGATGAAACCCTTCTCGAAGTCGGTGTGGATGACGCCGGCGGCGGCCGGCGCCCTGGTGCCGCGATGGATGGTCCAGGCGCGCGCCTCCTTGGGTCCCACCGTGAAATAGGTGATGAGGTCGAGGAGCTGGTAGCCGGCGCGGATCAGCCGGTCGAGGCCGGCCTCGGCAAGCCCCAGCGTCTCCAGAAACTCGGCGCGCTCCTCGCGCGACAGGGTCGCGATCTCGGATTCGATCTTGGCGGAGATCACGACCGCGACGGCGCCCTCTTCCCTGGCACGCTCGAACACCGCTTTCGAGAAATTGTTGCCGTCCTTGGCGGAGGCCTCCTCGACATTGCAGACATAGAGCACGGGTTTCGAGGTCAGAAGGCCGAGCATGGCAAAGGCGCGCTCTTCCTCCGGCTTGCGCTCCAGCAGCCGCGCCGGCTTGCCGTCGCGCAACAGCACCAGCGAGCGGTTGACGAGATCGAGCTGCTCCTTGGCGTCCTTGTCGTTGCCCTTGGCCTTCTTGGCGAGGTTGTCGACGCGCTTTTCCAGGCTGTCGAGGTCGGCGAGCATCAGCTCGGTCTCGATGGTCTCGATGTCGGCTACCGGCGCGATCTTGCCCTCGACATGGGTGATGTCGCTGTCCTCGAAGCAGCGCACGACATGGGCGATGGCGTCAACCTCGCGGATATTGGCGAGGAACTGGTTGCCGAGGCCCTCGCCCTTGGAGGCGCCGCGCACCAGACCTGCGATATCGACGAAGGTGAGCCGGGTCGGGATGATCTGCGCCGACTTGGCGATCGCCGCGAGCTTCTCCAGCCGCGGGTCGGGCACCGCGACCTCGCCGACATTGGGCTCGATGGTGCAGAACGGGTAGTTCGCAGCCTGGGCCGCCGCCGTCTCCGTCAGCGCGTTGAACAGCGTCGACTTGCCGACATTGGGCAGGCCGACGATACCGCATTTGAATCCCATCGTGTCTTGTCCGATCCTTCGCGCGATGACGCTGCGAGTCAGTGGATTACCTCGTCATGCCCGGGCTTGACCCGGGCATCCATCCCTTTGAAGAGCTGGATCGCCGGATCAAGTCCGGCGATGGCGAGCAGAATTATTCGCTGCCGTCGTTGTCCGTCTCGAAAAATCCCTTGGCCTGCATCGCCAGATGCACCTTGTTCTGGAACGTCGAGTCGCGCCCTGTTGCGAGCTGACCGGCGCTGTCGGCGACCGCCTCGCAGAGCGCGGTGACCCACGGCCCGTCGTCCTTTGCGAAGTCGGCGAGCACGTAGGCGTGCACCAGCTCCTTGACGCCGGGGTGACCGATCCCGAGCCGCACCCGGCGGTAATCGTTGCCGATATGCGAGGAGATCGAGCGCAGGCCGTTGTGCCCGGCGATGCCGCCGCCGACCTTGACCCGAACCTTGGCGGGCGGCAGCTCGAGCTCGTCCTGGAACACGGTAACCTCAGAGGCGGCGAGCTTGAAGAAGTTCGCGGCCTCCTGCACGGCCCGACCGGAGTCGTTCATGTACGTCGTGGGCTTGAGCAGGATCACTTTCTCATGCTCGAGCACGCCTTCGGCGGCCTCGCCCTGAAAGCGGCGGCGCCATGGTGAAAAACCATGACGCCGCGCGATCTCGTCCACGGCCATGAAGCCGATATTGTGCCGGTTGCGCGCATATTTCGCGCCGGGATTGCCGAGGCCAACAAAGAGCAGCATGACGCGGCATCCCGCGGGCTAACGGTGACGTTGAGAAGCGTCTTACTTCTTCTTGTCGCCACCAGCGGGCGCCTTCGCGCCGGCTGCCGGAGCCGCAGCGCCAGCTGCCGGAGCACCGGCTGCGGGGGCGCCCGCGGCCGGAGCCGCAGCACCCGCTGCAGGGGCGGCCGCACCGGGCGCAGCCGCAGCGCCGGCTGCGCCTGCCGCAGCGGCCGCAGCCGCCTTCTGCTCTTCGGCGTAGCCCGACGGCGGCACGATGGTCACCAGCGTGATGTCCTCGCGCGCCAGCGGCTTCACGCCCGCCGGCAGCGTGATGTCGGACAGATGCAGCGAATAGCTGATCTCGAGCCCCGAGACATCGGCTTCGATATATTGCGGGATGTTGTCGACCGAGCATTCCAGCTCGATGGTGTGGGTGACGATGTTGACGGTACCGCCGCGCTTCACGCCAGGCGAAGCTTCCGCCTTCTGCACATGCAGCGGCACGCTGACGCGGATGGTCGCGCCTTCGCCGAGCCGCATGAAATCGACATGAACAGGGAAATCCTTCACCGGGTCGAGGTGGAAGTCGCGCGGAATCACGCGGTGCTTCTTGCCCTCGAGCTCGATGTCGAACAGGGTGGTCAGGAACCGGCCGGCGAGGATGCGCTGGCGCAGTTCGCGATCATCGACCGAGATCGGCAGCGGGGGCTGGTTGTTGCCATAGATCACTCCGGGCACTCTCCCGGCGCGACGCTCTGCCCGTGCGGCCCCCTTGCCGACTGACGGACGCGCGGTCGCCTTCAATTCCCTGACGGTCGCCATTGTCTTAAGTCCTTGTTTTTAAAAGCTAAAGGCCGCGATCCGCGGCCCATCTCGCTAACGCCGCAGCAAGCCTCCAGGGGTGCGGGGGCCGCGGACGTGGCGGGCTTTTAGCCGCAAAGCGCGGAAATGACAAGGAAAGACCGGGATTTTTCTGCCCCCGGGAGGTACGCGTGGCGCGGCCGCGCTAGGCCTTCGCGGCCGGCCGCCTCGCGGATTTTTGGGCGGCCTTTGCGACGACCCGCGCCGGCTTGTCCGAGGCTCCGGCCTTCTGCGGATGGATCGTCTCGCCCTTCGCCAGCATCGCGACGAATTTCGCGATCCGCGCAGCGCGGGTCTCGGGCTTTTTGGCCGTGTGGGTGCGATGCAGAATGGCGTAGCGGTTGGCGCGGCTCAGCGTCTGAAAGAACGCGCCGGCCTTGCGGTTCTTCGCCAGCGCGGCGGCAAGGTCATCCGGCACCTCGGCCACGCTTTGTGGCGCATAGGCGGCATCCCATCGCCCGTCCTTCCTGGCGCGCTCGATCTCGCGCAGGCCGGACGCGCGCAGGCGCCCGAGCTTTTCCAGCTCAAGCGCGCGGGCGCGGTTCTTCGCCGACCAGATGCTGGCCGGCCTGCGCGGCGTGAAGCGGATCAGCCAGTAATCCTCGTCGAAACCATCAAGCTGCCCGTCGATCCAGCCGTGGCACAGCGCCGTGTCGATCGCTTCAGCGCGCGACACGCTGGCGATGCCAGCTGACTTTTTGCCGAGCTTGAGCCAAAGCCCGCTGGAATCCGCCGCATGCGCCGTCAGCCAGGCGTCCCACGCGGCCTGCGAGGCGAACGCCTTGACCGGCAAATCTCGCGTGGCACTGCCACCGGCGCGCGAGCGCTTGTCAGCCATCCGACTTCAGCTGCCGGCGTTCGGAGCGCTGGCCGAGATTCCAAGCTTGCCTTCGAGCACGGCGATCCGCGCCTTCAGCGTCTCATTCTCCTCGCGCGCCAGCCGCGCCATCTCCTTGACGGCCTCGAACTCCTCACGCTTGACGATGTCGAGATCGCGCAGGATGCGTTCGGCCTGGTTGCGCAGCACCGTGTCGACCTCGCGCTTGACGCCCTGCGCGGCGCCGGCGGCGTCGTTCATCAGGCGGCCGATCTCGTCGAAAAACCGGTTGCTGGTCTGAGTCATGGCAAAAATCTCTCCGGTGCGACTGATAAAGCGGGTTGCCAAAGGATGGCAATTGCGCGGACAGGGTTCAAGCCCCGCCGGCATGGCGCGACCACGGTAAGTTGCCTTGTCATGCTGCGGTTTCCTTGCAATCGTATGAACGCGCGAAGCAAAAAAACCCGGCAACGACAAAGCGGCCCGCCATGATTGACCAGCAGATCGAGATTCCGACCAGGGACGGCCACATCACCACTTTCATCACCCACCCCGAACGCGGGGGACCGTTCCCCGTCATCCTGTTCTACATGGATGCGCCGGCGATCCGCGAGGAGCTGCGCGACATGGCGCGCCGGCTGGCCACGTCAGGCTATTACGTGATGCTGCCGAATCTCTACTACCGCGCCGGCGTCATGGAGCTCGGTCCGATCAATCCCGATCCGGAGAGCCCGGAGCGCAAGCGGATGTTCGAGCTGATGCACTCCATCAGCATCCCGCTCGTGATGGAGGATACCAAGGCGCTGCTCGCCTACGCGGAGGGACAAAAGGCCGCCAACACCAGAATCGTCGGTGCCGTCGGTTACTGCATGAGCGGACGCTACGCCGTCAACGCCGCCACGCATTTTCCCGATCGGGTCAGGGCGGCCGCCTCGATCTACGGCACGCATCTCGCCACCGACCAGTCCGACAGCCCGCATCTCGCCGCCGGCAGGACCAAGGCCGAGCTCTATTTTGCCTGCGCCGAGACCGACATCTACGCACCGCCCGAGATCATCGAGCAGGTCAGGGCCGGCATGAAGGGATCGAACAACGAGGTCGAGATCTATCCGGGCACCCATCACGGCTTTGCCTTCCCGAAGCGGCCGGTCTATGACCGCGACGCCGCCGAGCGGCACTGGGAGCGGCTGCTTTCGCTCTATCGCCGCAATCTCTCGGCATAGCGAAAGGCCCGATGCTTCCTCTCCTGATCGCCTTTCCCACCTTCGATCCGATCGCGATCGCGATCGGGCCGCTTGCGATCCGCTGGTACGCGCTCGCCTATATCGGCGGCATCGTGCTCGGCTGGATCTATGCGCGCTCGCTGCTCAAGAACGAGAAGCTGTGGGGCGGGCCGGCTCCGATTTCGCTCGTGCAATTGGATGACTTCATCCTCTGGGTGACGATCGGCATCATCGTCGGCGGCCGCACCGGCTATGTGCTGTTCTATAATCTCGACTTCTTCATCAAGCATCCGGCCGAGATCTTCGAGCTGTGGAAGGGTGGCATGTCGTTCCATGGCGGCTTCCTCGGCTGCGTCGCCGCCGTGATCCTGTTCTGCCGCGTCAACAAGCTGCCGATCCTCTCGCTCGGCGACATCACCACCGCGGTCGGCCCGATTGGATTGTTCCTGGGCAGGCTCGCCAATTTCATCAACGGCGAATTGTGGGGACGGCCGGCCGACCCAAGCCTGCCCTGGGCGATGATCTTCCCCAGCGGCGGGCCGCTGCCGCGCCATCCGAGCCAGCTTTATGAAGCGGGCCTCGAAGGCATCCTGCTGTTCACGGTGCTCGCCGTGATGATCCGCTTCGGCGCACTGAAGCGGCCGGGGCTGATCCTCGGCAGCTTCATCGCGATCTATGGCCTGACGCGCATCCTCGGCGAGCATTTTCGCGAGCCCGATCCGCAGCTCGGCTTCCTATGGGGCGGTTTGACCATGGGGATGCTGTTGTCGGTGCCGATGGTTATTGTCGGCGTGATCATTATTTTATCGAGCTG
Organism: Bradyrhizobium sp. NP1; assembly: GCF_030378205.1. Taxonomy (NCBI): domain Bacteria; kingdom Pseudomonadati; phylum Pseudomonadota; class Alphaproteobacteria; order Hyphomicrobiales; family Nitrobacteraceae; genus Bradyrhizobium; species Bradyrhizobium sp. NP1. The sequence continues at coordinate 1,594,489 of NZ_CP127385.1, read as the reverse complement.
GCGCAAGGGCGCGCCGGCTCCAGCAGATCATTCCCTTCAAGGCAAATCGTGACCGAAGCTTCGCCGCTGCAATCCGAGATCAAGAAGCTGATCAAGTCGTCCGGGCCGATGCCGGTATGGCGATACATGGAACTCTGCCTGATGCACCCGCAGCACGGCTATTACGTGTCGCGCGATCCGCTCGGGCGCGAGGGCGACTTCACCACCGCGCCGGAAGTGAGCCAGATGTTCGGCGAGCTGCTCGGGCTGTGGGCCGCCTCGGTATGGAAGGCGATGGACTCGCCGCCGGTGCTGCGGCTGGTCGAGCTTGGCCCCGGCCACGGCACCATGATGGCGGATGCGCTGCGGGCGCTGCGCGTGCTGCCGCCGCTCTACCAGTCGCTCACCATCCACATGGTCGAGATCAATCCCGTGCTGCGCGAAAGGCAGCGCGCGACGCTGTCGGGCGTGCGCAACATCGCCTGGCACGAATCGATCGACGATTTGCCGGAGGGCCCGAGCGTCATCCTCGCCAATGAATATTTCGACGTGCTGCCGATCCACCAGGTGGTGCGGCGGGAAACCGGCTGGCACGAGCGGGTGATCGAGCTTGATGAGAACGGCGCGCTGAAGTTCTCCGCTGCCGCGGACCCGATCCCGCGCTTCGACGTGCTGCTGCCGCCGCTGGTGCGCGCCGCCCCGGCCGGCGCCGTGTTCGAATGGCGCCCCGACGCCGAGATGATGAAGATCGCCACGCGCGTGCGCGAGCAGGACGGCGCCGCGCTGGTCATCGATTACGGCCATCTGCGCAGCGATGCCGGCGACACCTTTCAGGCGATCGCCCGCCACAGCTTCACCGACCCGTTGAAGGCGCCGGGCCAGGCCGACGTCACCGCGCATGTCGACTTCCAGGCGCTGTCGCGCGCCGCGGAGGATCTCGGCGCGCGGGTGCACGGTCCGGTGACGCAAGGCGACTTCCTGAAGCGGATCGGGATCGAGACCCGTGCCGCGACGCTGATGGCCAAGGCGACACCCGAGGTCTCCGAGGACATCGCGGTGGCGCTGAAACGGCTGACCGATACCGGCCGCGGCGGCATGGGCTCGATGTTCAAGGTGATGGCGGTATCCGAACCGCGCCTGACCATGCTTGCCGGCTTCAATGAGGAGAAGCCGGCCGAGGACGGAGGGGATCTGCCCGGATGATGCTGAACTCGCCGCTGCTTGCCGCGATCCCGGGCCTGCGTCACGGCTTCTTCACCCGCGACGGCGGGGTGTCCGAGGGCGTCTACGCCACGCTCAACGGCGGCCTCGGCTCCAACGACGAGACCGCCAGGGTCGTGGAAAACCGCCGGCGCATGGCGGGGCGCATGGGCGTTGCACCCGAGCGCCTGCTCGGCGTGCATCAGGTCCACTCGCCCGACGCGGTGATCGCAACCGGCCCGTGGGACGGCGCGGCGCGGCCGAAGGCCGACGCCATCGTCACCCGCGAGAGCGGGCTTGCGATCGGTGTTACCGCGGCCGATTGCGGGCCCATATTGTTCGTCGATCCGAATGCGCGCGTGATCGGTGCCGCCCATGCCGGCTGGAAAGGTGCGCTGACCGGCGTCATCGAATCCACCATCGCGGCGATGGAAAAGCTCGGCGCCGATCGCAGCGGCACCGTCGTCGCGATCGGTCCGCTGATCCGCCAGACGAGCTATGAGGTCGGCGGCGAGTTCGTCGAACGCTTCATCGCCGCCGACGCCGGCAACGCGAGCTTCTTCATCCCCGGCGAGCGCGAAGGCCACGCGATGTTCGACCTTGCCGGCTTCATCCGGATGCGGCTGGAGAATGCCGGGGTGCTTGTCATCGACGACATCGGTATCGACACCTATGCCGACGAGCGCTTCTTCAGCTATCGCCGCTCGGTTCACCGCAAGGAGCCGGACTACGGCCGGCATGTCCACGCCATCGCCTGGGAAGCGTAGGTTCAGCGGACCGCGGTCGCGCGCGCGGGCCGCTTGACTCTCCAGTTGGTGGAGGCCGCACAACCTCTCCATGAAGCAACGAACCTACAGCATCGGCGAAGCGTCGCGGCTTTCCGGCATCTCGGTCAGGCGGCTGCGTTTCTACGCCGACGCCGGCCTGCTGCCGCCGGCCGGCCGGACGGAGAGCGGCTATCGCGTCTTCACCGACAGCGAACTGGTGCGCCTCGACCTGATCCGCTGCCTGCGCGAGGCCGGCCTCGGGCTCGATGCGATCCGCGACGTCCTTGCACGGGAACTCTCCCTCAAGGAGGCATTGCGGCTTCGTCTCGAAGCGCTCGAGACCGACATCGCGGCGCAGCGGCGCGTCGCAGCGGTGCTGCGGGCGGTGCTTCGTTCACGACAACCCAGCGAAGCCGACTTGCGGAGATATTGGACCATGACCACGCTGTCCCGCGCCGAACGGCGCAACATTGTCGAACGGTTCTTCGAGAAGGTGTCCGACGGCACCAAGGTCGACCCCAAATGGGTGCGCCAGATGATCGAGGCAAGCGTGCCCGAACTGCCCGACGAGCCGACGCCGGAGCAATGCGACGCCTGGATCGAGCTTGCGGAGATCCTCAACGATCCCGGCTTTGTCGCAAACATGCGCGCCAATACGCACGACACCTGGGATCGCGACGCCTTCGATCCCGAGGCCTGCCAGGCAGCGAGCGACGCGATGGTGGCGCGCGCGAAGGAGGCGATCGATCGCGGCCTTACCCCGACATCGGAGACCGGCCATGTGCTCGCCCGGGAATGGCTGGAAACCTCGGCCCGATTGATGGGCCGCAAGCCCGACCTCGAATTCAGGAACTGGCTGCGGACCAAATATGCCCAGCACGACCCGCGCGCCGCCCGCTATTGGGAGCTGGTCGCGATCATGAAAGGCCAGTCGCCACAATCGAGCCCTAATCGCGAATGGACCTGGATCGTCGATGCGATGAGGCATCATCTCGCTGATTGAGCAGCGGATTCGTCGCCACTGTCCTCAAACGGCACATTAACCGGAACGGTCGACCTGCCCGCGAGCCCATGACAGTGCCCTAGACGTTAATGCATTTTAACGATATCGCAGAACCCAATGAGGGACGCGTCAATCATTGGGACCCGGTTCGGCCGGAAGGCGGCGCGCGCGTGCTTTGCCGCGGCTGTCCTGCTGTCGGCCTGCGCGCTCGGCGGCTGCGCCGGCAGCGGCGCGGCCAACAACTCGTTCGCGATGGCCGGCGGCGATGGTCCGACCATCGCCTTCGAATCCATCGACGGTCCGCCGCAGCAGGTGTTCGACCGCATGGTCAGCGTGCTCGACAGCGAGAGCAAGCTGCGCAGCCTCGCCATCGTCTCCCGCGAGAGCGCGCCCGCCTATCGCATCCGCAGCTATCTCTCGGCGCAGGTCGTGCGCGGCAAGACCATGATCGCCTGGGTATGGGACGTCTACGACCGCGACCAGCAGCGCGCGCTGCGGCTTTCGGGTGAGGAACCCGGCGGCAAGGCCGGCCGCGACCCGTGGTCGGCGGCCGACGATCTCGTGCTGCGCAAGATCGCGCAGGCGGGCCTCAGCGGGCTCTCCGGAATGATCAATGGAACACCGGATGCTGCGCCATCCGCCCCGGCGCCGAATCTGCGTGGGGCGGCGGTCGCCAGCGCCGCGCCGGCCGACGCGACGACGTCCGCCACGGCCGCGCTGGGCTTCGCCAGCCAATAAGTCGCCAAATACCTGTCCAGACTCAGGTTTTTTACGCAGGAAAAAGCGGCGTGACGGGTTGCCGCGTCCGGACCGGCCTGATATTTCCTCGCTCGTTAGGTAGCCGGTTCCAGGGAAAACCCGATATGCTGAACGTCGTCTCCAGCAAGACACGGGGGGAGGCCTCGATGTCGGCCAAGAACGGCGCCATCAAGCTGGTCGCCGGTAATTCCAACCCCGCGCTGGCGCAGGCGATCGCCGATGGGCTCGGCCTGCCGCTGACGAAAGCGGTGGTGCGGCGCTTCGCCGACATGGAAATCTTCGTCGAAATCCAGGAGAACGTCCGCGGCTCCGACGTGTTCATCCTGCAGTCGACGTCCTACCCGGCCAACGACCATCTGATGGAGCTGCTGATCATCACGGACGCGCTGCGCCGCGCCTCGGCGCGCCGCATCACGGCAGTGGTGCCTTATTTCGGCTATGCGCGGCAGGACCGCAAATCGGGTTCCCGCACCCCGATTTCGGCCAAGCTGGTCGCCAACCTGATCACCCATGCCGGCGCCGACCGCGTCATGACGCTCGACCTGCATGCCGGTCAGATCCAGGGCTTCTTCGACATCCCGACCGACAATCTCTACGCCTCGCCGGTGATGGTGCGCGACATCCGCGAGAAGTTCGACCTCTCCAACGTCATGGTGGTGTCGCCCGACGTCGGCGGCGTGGTGCGCGCCCGCGGCCTTGCCAAGCGCATCAACACCCCGCTCGCCATCATCGACAAGCGCCGCGAGCGGCCCGGCGAGTCCGAGGTCATGAACGTGATCGGCGAGGTCTCGGGCCATACCTGCATCCTGGTCGACGATATCGTCGATTCCGGCGGCACGCTGGTGAATGCAGCCGACGCGCTGCTCGCCAACGGCGCCAAGGAGGTCTACGCCTACATCACCCATGGCGTGCTTTCGGGCGGCGCCGCGGCGCGCATCACGGCTTCCAAGCTCAAGGAGCTCGTGATCACCGACTCGATCCAGCCGACCGAGGCCGTGATCAAATCGCCGAACATCCGCACGCTCTCGATCGCGACGCTGATTGCGGATGCAATCGGCCGCACCGCCGCCGAAGAGTCGGTCTCCAGCCTGTTCGATTGAGGCGGGCCCAGCGGCTGTTACGCCGCGGCCGTGACCTTCAAATTGATCAGACCGGCCAGCTCGAGTTCGACCGGGTCTCGCTCGCCCGTCGCGGCACAGGCCAGGATGTTCCGCGCGATCTCCGTACGATGACGAGCCGTCCGCAGGCTCGCCGGCAACGCTCGCACCGCCTCATCCAGAACCTGCCCCAGAAGCGACAGCTCTTCGGGCTCGTAGACGGCACTTTGACCTGCCAACATAGACGTCGCTCCCCCTTACTATCATCGCGCTGTCGTTTAAGATTTTGTTGAGCCGTTTGTTGTTGTCGGGGCGGAAAAAAGACCGCCGCGCGTCGCCCGTTAGTCGAAGTCTGGATGATGCGTTTCGGCCACACATCGGGGCTGCCAGCCCCGATTCGGCGCTACGCGCGCCGGCTTTCGCGCTGGCCGCGCCGGCGTTCGACCGTGATTTCCGCAAGGATCGACATCGCGATCTCTTCCGGTGTGATGGCACCGAGATCGAGCCCGGCCGGCGCCTTGACGCGGTCGATCGCCGCCGCGTCGATGCCCTCGGCGACCAGCCTTTCGCGCAGCGCCGCCATCTTGCGCCGGCTGCCGACGAAGGCGTGATAGTCGGCCGCAACCGAAAGCGCCGATTTCAGCGCCGCCTCGTCACCCTTGCCCTGCGTCGACACCACGACGAAGCGCCGCGCCTGATACAACTCGCCAAGCGCAAAGGAAGGCAGCAGCAGGTCGGCTTCCGGCGGCGACACCAGATCGACGGCGGGCGCCGCCAGCGTCACGTGATAGCCGAGGGTGCGTGCCTGGGCGGCCAGCGAGACCGCGACCGGGCTCGCCCCGAGAATCACGAGCGAGGGATGCGGCAGCACCGGCTCGACGAAGATGTCCATGGTGCCCTTGCTCGGACACAGGTTGGACGCGAACCGCACGCCTTCCCGCGTCTCGCCCGGCCTGACGCCAAGCTCGGCCAACAAGTCTTCCGGCCGCACAGAGACCATGCGCGGCTCGCCGTCGGCCAGCGCCTCGCGCGCCGCCTTCAACACCGCGCCCTTGGCGCAGCCGCCGCCGATCCAGCCCGCGACGATGCGGCCGTCGGGGCGGATGATTGCTTTCGCACCGGCCTTCGCCGCGGTCACCGACACCGTGCGCACGACGGTCGCGAGCACAAAGGCTTCTTCCGCAGCCTTCATCTGCGCGACCAGGTCCATCACCTCGACATGCGCGCTCATTTTTCTAGAGCCTCGCCAGATAGGGTTCGAGCGCCGCCAGGCTTTTCAGCGTATGCGCCGGCGCGTAGAGATCGACATGGGGCAGCGCGGCCTTGATGCCCCTCGCTTCCGGCGCATAGCCTTGCCAGCCCATCATCGGGTTGAGCCAGACGATGCGGCGGCAGCGCTTTGCGAGCGCCGCCATTTCCCGCCCGAGCAGCGCCGCGTCGCCGGTCTCGTAACCGTCGGAGACGATCATGACGCAGCTTCGCGAATGGATCACGCGCGCCGCATGATGGCGGTTGAAGGTTTGCAGGCTCTCGCCGATCCGTGTGCCGCCGCCGGCGCCCTGCGCCAGGATCGAGAGCCGGTCGAGCGCGCGGGCCGCATCCCTCTCCTTCATCGCGCCGGAGACGTGCGCAAGCCGCGTGTGGAACAAGAATGCCTCGGCCTCGCGGAATTCATCGAGCACGCCATGGATGAAACGGAGGAATACGCTCGTGTACATGCTCATCGAGCCGGACGCGTCGAGCAGCACGACGAGCCGGAGCGGCTTGTCCTTGCGCTGGCGTTTCGCCAGCACAATCGGCACGCCGCCATGGCTGATATTCTTGTGGATCGTCCGTCTCAGATCGAGCCGGTGGCCGCGGCGCCGCGCCAGGTCGCGGCGCGTCAGCCGCGTGCGCATGACCTTGGCGAGCCGGGCGGCCGCCTCATGGGCTTGCGCGACCTGATCGGGATCGGCGAGCTTGCGAAAATCGACCTCGGCGAGATTCTCCGCGCGCGAGGCGCCTTCCATGCGTCCCTCGCCGCCCCGCGCCGGCGGCGCGTCGTCGGCGGAAGGAACCTGGTCCGTCACGGAGCGATCGCCTTCACCTCTTTCGCTGGCCTCCTGCAGGCTTTTCAGCGACGGATTGTTCGCTGACGTCGCCGAGCCCGCAATCATCGATCGTGATCGCACGCGCTTGCCAAGCCAGAAGGCGTCGAACAGCCCGTCGAACTTGTCCCAGTCCGGCTTGCGCGCCGAGACGAGGTGCTTGAACGCGGAGCGCAGCAGCGACGGTCTTGCCGCATAGCCCGCCGCCATCAGCGCCGCGGCGTCGCGGTCTTCCGCCAATCCCACCAGAAACCCGTTGTCGCGCAGCGTGCGCAGGAACGCCGCGAGCCGGCCGGCGACGAGGCGCGAGACCGCGTCGATCTCCTCAAAGTCCGGTCCGGGACCGCAACAGCTCATGCGACCTTCCCCAATATCCGCGCCGCTACCTCGCGTGTCAGGCGCACGCGATCCTCCTGCGTCTTGAGCAGGCACATCAGCGTCTCGTGCACGGCCTCGGGCGCATCATGCAGGTCGCGCACATCAAGACCGACCAGCGCGGCGGCCCAGTCCAGCGTCTCGGCGACGCCCGGCACCTTGCGCAATTCCTCCTTGCGGATGCCCTCGACCATCCGCGCGATCTGCAGCGACAGCGAAGCCGAGGTGCCGTCGATCCGCGCCAGGATGATGCGCGCCTCGCGCTCGACGTCGGGATAGCCGACATAGTGATAGAGGCAGCGGCGGCGCAGCGCATCGGACAGCTCGCGCGTGTTGTTCGAGGTCAGCACCACATGCGGGATCGTGGTCGCCCTGATGGTGCCGAGCTCCGGGATCGAAACCTGGAAATCGGACAAGAGCTCGAGCAGAAAAGCCTCGAACTCGTCGTCGGCGCGGTCGATCTCGTCGATCAGCAGCACCGGCGGCCGTTCGCGGCGAATCGCCGCGAGCAGCGGCCGCTCCAGGAGGTATTTCTCCGAGAAGATCTGATCCTCGATCGCGCTCGCGCCATCGCCGCGATGGGCCTGGATCGCGAGCAGCTGCCGCTGGTAGTTCCATTCGTAGAGCGCGGACGACTGGTCGAGCCCCTCATAGCATTGCAGGCGGATCAGCTCGGTCCCGTGCACGCAGGCGAGCGCCTTGGCGACCTCGGTCTTGCCGACGCCCGCCTCGCCCTCGAGCAGCAGCGGACGCTTCAGGAGCTGCATCAGCGCGATCGCGGTCGCAAGCTCGGTGTCGGCGATGTAGCCGCAATCCGCCAGGCCTTGCGCGATCTCGTCGCGATTTTTCATGCCTGAGCAAACACTCCGAGCTGTTTCGCCGCCGCCCAGTTG